>JBFYZZ010000172.1:0-2756 GCA_041309225.1 Deltaproteobacteria bacterium
CCGTCCAGCCCCCGGGGCAGAGTGGTGCGGAATGGCCGACGTGACCGAAGGACCTCCGGTGAACCCCCCTGGAAGCGCGGTCCTCGACCGGGTCGGAGGGAGCGCCTCGCCCGGCCGCCCCTCACCGCGCTGGACCGCCGTCCTCGCCCTCCTCGTCTGTCTCGCGGGCCTCGGCTTCTCGGTCGAGCTCACCCGCATCCACGTGCGGGTGTTCACCGAGCCGGACTTCGTGCCCATCTGCGCGGTGAGCGAGGGGGTGAACTGCGCCACGGTGGCCCTCTCCCCCTGGTCGGTCTTCGCCGGGCTGCCGGTGTCGGCGTGGGGCATCGGGGGGTACCTGCTCCTGTCGGCGCTCGCGCTCTGGGCAGCGCTGCCCCGGCGTCCCCACCCGACCTGGCCCTGGGGGCTGCTCTCGCTGGCCGCCGGGTTCTCGCTCTGCGTCTCCATCGCGCTCGCCACCCTCTCGGCCCTGCGGATCGACTCGCTGTGCCTGTACTGCATGGCCACCTACGGGCTCAACGCCCTCCTCTCCGTGCTGTGCATCCTCACCGCGTGGCGGGCCCGGACCGGGCCGGTGCGCCTCGTGGCCCGCGACCTCTCCGCCCTGGTCGCCCACCCCTGGCCCTCGGGCGCCGCCGGGGTCGCGGGCGCGGGTGCAGTGGTCGCCGCCCTGCTGCTCGTACCTCGCTACTGGCAGGTCCCGGGGTGGGCCGACCTGCCGGCCCTGCCGTCTGGGGACGACGAGCGGGGGCACCACTGGATCGGGGCCGAGGATCCCGACGTCACCATCGTGGAGTTCTCCGACTACGAGTGCCCCCACTGCCGGAGGGCCCACAAGACGGTCCGGACCCTCGCCGCCGCGTACCCCGACCGGGTGCGCCTCGTGCACCGGCACCTCCCGCTCGACCGCTCGTGCCACCCGAAGATGCGCCGGCGCTTCCACGCCCATGCGTGCCGCTTCGCGGAGGCAGCCGAGTGCGCCGCGCTCCAGGGGCGCTTCTGGGCGATGAACGACGCCCTGTTCTCCTCCCAGGACACCCGCAAGGCGAGCGCCGTGGACCCGGTGGCGCTCGCGGTCCGTATCGGCCTGGACCGATCCACCTTCAAGGCGTGCCTGGACGCGCACACCACCGCCGGCCGGGTCGCAGCCGACCTCGCGGACGCCGTGGGACTCGACCTTCACGCCACCCCCACCTTCCTGGTGGACGGGCAGGTGTACCGCGGTCGTCTCCCCGACAACTTCCTGCAGGGTCGCCTGGGCTCCCCCTCCCGCTGACGGCCGTCCGACGCCATGCACACGTCGCTCGATTGCGTCCCCTGCCTCGTCCGCCAGGCGCTCGACGCCGCCCGGGCCACGAGTGGGGATCCAGCCGTGCACGAGGCCGTCGTGCGTGAGACGCTCGCGCTCGCCGCGGGCATGGACCTGGGCCTGCCGCCGCCTGCGCTCGGTCGGGTCGTCCATCGCCGGATCCGCGCCCGCCTGGGCAGCCCCGACCCGTACCGGGCGGCCAAGGAGCGTTTCACCCGCCTCGCCCTCGAGGCCCTTCCCGCGTTGTCCGAGGCGGTGGCGCAGGCGCCCGATCCCTTCCTCGCCGCCCTGCAGGTCTCGGTCGCGGCCAACACCATGGACCTCGGCGTCACGAGCACCCTCGGCGCATCCGAGGTCCTGGAGGCCCTGCGAACCGCGGGCCGGCAGACGCTCCACGGCGACGTGGAGCGCCTGCGGCAGGCCGTGGCCCGGGGCGGCGACATCCTCTTCCTGGCGGACAACGCGGGCGAGCTGGTGATCGACCGCATCCTCCTCGATCGACTCCGGCCCGGACGCGTCACGGTGGCCGTCCGCGGTGGCCCGATCATCAACGACGCCACCCGCGACGACGCCGTGGCCTCGGGCCTGTCGGGCCTCGTGGAGGTGATCGACAACGGGTCGGATGCGCCCGGTACCCTGCTGGAGGACTGCAGCGTCGCGTTCCGCGAGCGCTTCCACGCGGCGGACGTCGTCATCGCCAAGGGACAGGGCAACTACGAGACGCTCTCGGATGCCGGCCGGGCGGTGTCCTGCCTCTTCAAGGTGAAATGCGCCCTGGTGGCCCGGCACACCGGGCTCCCGGTCGGCGCGCACGTTCTTTGGCGCGCTCCCGGTCCAGCAGGCGCGCACCCGTAGCGTCCTGGAGACGGGGGGGGAGGGGGCGGGCACATCGGTCGCATCCCGCGACATGGACGGCGACGGCGCCGTGGACGTGCTCGTCGGGGCGCCCTGCCACTGGCGGGACGGTCCCTGCAAGGGCGCAGCCTACCTCGTCCACGGGCTGACGACCGATCCGTAGGGGAGCGGGGCTGGGCCATCACAGGGGCCTGGTTCTCTGCTTCCAGCCCTCACCCGTTCGGGAAAGAGGCGCCTCTCATGAAGATCCAGCCGGCTGGCACGTCTGGGGGGGCCCCGCGCCGATGGCGGCGTGCGGAATGCCCGTCAACCCGACATGGAGTCTCCCATGCGCTCTGCCCTCTTCCTCTTCGGTATCCTGCTTCCCGCCTGCAGCGATCCGCCCTTCGACACCCATGACATCGCCTATCGGGTCGCACCCGACGCGCTCGAGGCGGGCCTGTACGCAGGCCTGGGCCTCGGCGCGGTCTTCGGCTTCTACGGCGTGTTCTCCGCCGAGGAGGACGCCTTCTACTGCGTCGGTGACTGCTCCGACGACCGCGGGAATCCGGTGGAGGTCCCGCACTGCCCCTCCTACGACGCGACGGCGACC
>JBFYZZ010000173.1:0-23173 GCA_041309225.1 Deltaproteobacteria bacterium
GCGTCCACGCGGCCGCACCCGTACCAGGGGCTCCAGCCCCACGCGTCGTAGCCGCCCGCATCCGGGTCGAGCCGGACGGCGGTCTCGCAGAGCACCTCTCGCGCCTCGTCCGCGGTCAGGCGCGGATTGGCGGCGAACATGAGGGCGAGGGCGCCGGACACGATGGGCGCCGAGGCGCTCGTGCCCGAGAAGTACCCGTAGCAGGCGTCGTCGCCCTCCCAGGACCCGTACCCCGCCTCGCCCGTGAGATCCGTGGTGAGCACGCCGCCCGAGGGCCCGGTGACGTCCACGTGGTCGCCGTAGCAGGAATACCACTCCCGCTCGTCGTTCCCGTTGGACGCGGCCACGCCTACGACCGCGGGGTGGGCGAGGAAGCCGTCCTCGGAGATGTCGCAGTTCGCGTTCCCGGCGCTGGCCACCACGGCGGTCCCGAGGCCGTCGCGGCCGGTCCGCTCGGCGTAGTCCACGGCCTCCTGGATGGACCCGTAGGTGGGAAACGGGGAGCAGTCGTCCCCGAAACCCCACGAGTTGGAGATCACCCACGCCCCCGCGTCGGTGGCCTCGACGAAGGCATCGTAGAGGTCGCCGAGCGAGGTGTAGCCGCCGATGAAGCGGATGGCGTAGACCTCCGCCTTCCAGGCCACGCCGGCCACGCCGCGGGCGTTGTTCCCCACCGCGGCGGCGAGGCCGGCCGCGGCGGTGCCGTGCGGGCCGCCGTCGTACTCGGGATCCGGGCTCGAGTCGGCGTCGCCGTCCACGTAGTCCCATCCGCCGATCACCACGAGGTCGGGGTGGGTGAGCTCCACGCCGGTGTCCACGATGGCCACGAGCGCCCCCTCGCCGGCGGTCTCGGCCCAGGCGGCCTCGGCGTTGACGTCGACCCCGGGTGTCCAGCCGCCCTGGCCGGTGTTCTCGAGGTGCCACTGGTCCGTGACGAACGGATCGTCGGGCACGGCGTGGAGCACCAGCGGCAGCACGAGGTCCGGGTGGGCCCAGCCCACGCCCGGCCGGTCGTGGAGCCTGACCGAGAGCTCGACCTCGTCCACCCCCCGGCGGGGCACGATCCGCACCACGTGGCCGTCGCCGCCGAGCGCCTCCACCCGGTCCACGTCGGGGTCCGACGCGAGCGCGGCGGGGTCGTCCACGCGGGCCAGGAGGGTACCCGTGCGGCGGACGGGCATGCCCTCCACCCGGGAGTCGCCGTCGAGGACGGCCCACTCCGGACCGGGGCCGGGGTGGAAGCGGGCCCCGGCGGCCAGGGCCGCGGGCAGGACCAGGAGCCAGGACAGGGACATGGGAGGGAGCATAGCCCGCGCGGGGGGTCGGGCGGATAGGCGGGGGCCATGCGCCTCGTCCTCCTTCTCGCACTCCTCCCGGCCTGTGAGTCCCGCGAGGACTCCGCCGCCCTCCCGGGCTGCGGCGACGGGATCCTGCAGGAGGGTGAGCTGTGCGACGATGGCGACGCCAACAGCGACACCGCACCCGACGCCTGCCGCACCACCTGCCTGCCGCCGGCCTGCGGCGACGCGGTGACCGACGACGGCGAGGCCTGCGACGACGGGAACGCCTGGGGCGGCGACGGCTGCACGCCCGACTGCACCGCCGAGGCGGGGCGCGGCGAAGCCGAGCCCAACGACGCCTGGGACGCCGCCGAGGCGTGGGACGGCGGCGTGGTCGACGGCGCGCTCCCCGAGGGCGACGCCGACTGCTTCGCCCTCGACGCCGCCGATTGCTCCGGCCTCGCCGCCCGGCTCCTGGCGCCCTGCCCGGCCCCGGCCACCCTGGCGCTCCACGATCCGCTCGGCGCGGTGGTGGCGGTCGGTGCCCCCGGCGAGGACGGCTGCGCCCTCCTCGATCCGACCGAGGCCCCGGGCGCCCGCTTCCTCGAGGCCGGACGCTACGCGCTCTGCGTCCAGGGCCTGCTCGGGAACGCCGTGCCGTACTACGCCCTCGAGATCGCGCCCGTGGCCCCCGAGGACGCCGCCTGGCCCCTCGACGAGGCCGACGATCCGGACGGCGACGGCCGTCCGGACCGCTGCGACGATGACCGCGACGGCGACGGGGTCGACGACGAGGTCGACAACTGCCCCGACGTCCCCAACGGCCCGGGGATGCCCGCGCTCGCCCCCACGGACGACGGCTTCCTCCGCGCCTGGCTCGCCGCCGGGCCCTACACCGGCACCGCCAGCACCGACGCCTGCCGCCCCTCCGACGACGCGCTCGTCGCCGCGGACGAGGCCGCCGTCGAGCCCCGGCTCGGGGATCCGGCCGGGAGCGCGATCTGGACCGTGCTCTGGAGCCTCACCGACCGGATCGAGTACCTCACCGACTACGGCCACGTGGAGGCCCCGCGCGAGGTCTACACGGCCCTCTACGTCCGGTCGGAGCGCGAGCGCCCGCTCACCCTCGCGCTCGGTCCGGACGACGGCGCCCGCGTGTGGCTCGACGGCGTCGTGGTCGAGGACATCGCGGGCTGCCAGGGGACGGTGGTGGACATGTTCACCGTCGACGTCGTGCTCCGGGCCGGGTGGAACCGGCTGCTGGTCAAGGTCCGCGACCAGGGCGGGGGCTGGGGCAACTACGTCCGGTTCCTCGACGCCGGCACGCCCGTCGCCGATCTCGAGATCTCGCTCGGTCCGGACGGCGCCTGGCAGCCCGACCAGGAGGACGCGGACGGCGACGGGCAGGGCGACGTCTGCGACGACACCCCCCTCGGCGGCTGACGGGAGACTCCATGCGCGTCGTGCTCGTGACCTGTGCCCCCGGCGGCGCCGAGCCCCTCCTCCGGCGACTGCTCGAGGAGCGGCTCGTGGCCTGCGGCAACATCCTGCCCGGTGTACGCTCGCTCTACTGGTGGAAGGGGGCGATCGGCGACGACCCGGAGGAGCTCCTCCTCATGGAGACCTCCGACGACCTCGCCGCCGCGGTCCTGGAGCGCGTGAAGGCCCTCCACCCGTACGAGACCCCCAAGATCGTGACGTTCGTGGTGGCCGAGTGCCACCCGGCCTACGCCGCCTGGCTCACGGAGGTGGTGGGGCAGGGCCCGGCCGGGCGACCCCCCCTCGGCTGAGACCGTTCCGTCTCACGGAAGCGGAGGCTGGGGCGGAGTCCAGCGGGCGTCGAGCGCCTCCACGATGGCCCAGAGCATGAGGAGGATGAGGAACGCGTCGGCCGGGTCCACCTGGACCTCGCCCTCCTCCCGCGGCTCCTTCTCGTAGAGGGCCCAGAGGATCTCGTCGAGCAGGTGGGGCTGGGCGCGCCACGGGATGGCCCGGAGGCGGCCGGGGACGTCCGCGTCGGCGGGCAGGAGGTCGTCGACGACGCTGGAGATCCGGGTGGCCGCGGCGTCGAGTTCGGCGTGGGTCACGTCCTTGAGGCGGCCTCCGACCTGCTCGAAGATCCGGACGCTCACGGCGCACATGTAGAGGGCGACCTCGGCCGGTCGTGCCCCGAGGGACGCCGCGTTGCGCTCGATGAACCGGCCGAGGCGGCGCTGCTCCTTGAGCAGGCGGGTGGCGACCGGCTGGAACGCCCCCCCGGCGTCGGAGCAGGCCTCGGCCAGGGTGTGCACCTGGTCGCGGGGGATGGCGGGATTGGGCATGGAGCACCTCCGGGGCGCCGCTTTCTAACGTCCCGGCGGGCGCCCGGCGCCCGGGGCTACCAGCGGGCCCGGGCCAGCTCCGCCCGGAAAGGCGAGCAGTCGGTGCCCGGGGGCACCGACGCCTCCCGCACGACCTCCTCGCCCCGGCCCACCGATCCGAGGTCCACGTCGAACGTGGCCTCGTCGCATCCGAGGCGGACCACTGCCTCGGTGATGGCCCGGGGACCCCGGTTCAGGGCCCGGATGCGGAACTCGGTGCGGCCGTCGGGCCAGGATGTGCCCCGGGCGTCGAGGTCCACCCAGGGCCGGGCGTCGAGCGCCGCCTGGGGGCCGTCCGCGCGCGGGGTCAGCACCACCTCGCGGCGCACCGTGTCGAGCGTGAGCAGGAAGCGGCCCGACACGTTGAGGCCGAGGAGCCCCGCCTGGGCGCCCGGCGAGGCGCAGGCGTCGCAGACCGCGACCGTGACCCCGGGCACCTCGAGGCCCCCCACCCAGAGGCGGTCCACCACGACGATGGCGCTGGTGGCGTCACCCGTGGCCGTCTGGAACGTGATCGTGGGGGCGTCGCTCGGTACGGGGTAGCCCGCTGCCTCGAGCGTGGCCCGGTCGAGCGTGGTGTAGGTCGAGCCGGTGTCGAGCAGCATCGGCACGTCGGTGCTCCCGCCACCCGGCCCGTCGAGGCCCACGGTCACCAGCAGCGAGTGGCCCGATCCCTCGTAGGGCAGCGCCACGGTGTCCGCGCCGCCGGGCCCCGGCGGTGGCGGCACGGGGGTGGGCGGGGCCTCCGTGGCGGGCCGGTGGGCGGCCGGAGTGGCCAGGAGCCCGTCCACCGTGCGAGCGACGGCGTCCCGGTCCTCCTCCGAGAGCGCCCCGCCGATCGGGAAGCCCAGGAGGGCGAGACCGGTGCGGACGGCGTCCCGCCGCTCGCCCGGGAAGTAGAGGGGCAGGCCTGTGAGCAGGAGGAGCGGCCAGCCGACCGCGCCCAGCAGCAGGCCCGCGACCCGGCGCGGGAAGAGGCTCGAGACGCCGAGCACGGGCAGGGCGAGCAGCAGGGTGACGCCCAGCGTCATGGCCAGCGGCCCGTGGTCGCGCCGGGCGGCCAGGCCCGCGAGCGCGAGCCCCGCCAGGCCCAGGAGGGCGACCCCGGTGAGGGCCACGACGGCGGTGACGAGGCGTCTCATGGAGCGCCGAGGTTAACGGGTCGTTCGTTCGTCCGCTGGATTCCACCGGGAGGTGATCGTGAGGCCCGAGCGCGCGACGTACCTGTGCGTGGACATCGAGTGCACGGGCCAGGTTCCGGGCCACCACGACATGATCTCGCTCGGGGCGGTCAGCGTGCGCCCCGCCCCTGGGGGCGGGCGGGAGCTCGGCGGCGACTTCTACGTGGAGATCCGCCCGGTCACCGGGCGGGTCGATCCGGGCGCGATGGCCGTGCACGGCCTCACCCTCGAGCACCTCGAGGCCCACGGCCGACCCCGCCGCGAGGCCCTCGGGGCACTGTCGGCCTGGGTCGCCGCCGAGACCGCACCGGGCACCCGGCCGGTCTTCGTCGGCCACAACGCCCCATTCGACTGGTCCTTCGTATCGCACGCGTACGGCGTCGAGGGGCTGCCCAACCCCTTCGGCTACAAGGCCATGTGCACCAAGTCGCTGGCCGCCGGCGTGCTCCGACTGCACTGGTTCGACACCCACAAGGAGCGGCTCGCCGAACGCCTGGGGCTGCCCCCCGAGGACCTCGCGCAGAAGCACCGGGCCGACTACGACGCGCGCTACCAGGCGCTCATCCTGCTCGGCCTCCTCGAGGAGCAGGATCGTGCCGGCGCGCCCGCACCACCGGAGGACCCGCCCGGTCCGGCCGGCCCGGTGGGCCGCGCGGGCACCCGCTCGGCTGCGCAGGCCGCGCAGGCGCGGAGCGAGGCCGCCACCCTCCTGCACGGCCTCGCCCCGGGCACCTGGGTGGTGTTCACCGACGGCGCCTGCCTCGACAACCCGGGTCCCTCGGCCGCGGCCGCCGTCCTCTCGGGGCCGGGGGGCGAACGGAAGGAGGCCTCGCGGTTCCTCGGGAGGGGCACCAACCAGCGGGCCGAGCTGGCCGCGCTCCGGCTCGGGCTCGCGCTGCTCGATCAGGCGGGGGTGCCCCCCGGAGCCCCGGCCGTCCTGTGCACGGACAGCCGCTACGCGGAGGGCATGGCGGTCCTCGGCTGGAAGGTGCGGGCCAACGTGGACCTGGTGGAGCCGCTGCGGGCGGCGCTGGCCGGCCGGCCGGGCGCGCGCATCCGCTGGATCGCGGGCCACGCGGGGATCGACGGCAACGAGCAGGTGGACGCCCTGGCCCTGGCCACGGCCCGGCGCGGGGCGTAGGCGGGGGGTCACGCGACGCCGATATCGGGGGGTGTCAGGAGGCCGAGACGGAGGGCGCCTCCGCGGACCGGAGGTAGGCCAGCTCCTCGTGCTCCAGGGCGCCGGGGGGCAGGTACGCCCACATCGGGCCCAGCTCCCGCCGGATCCGATCCAGGTAGAACCTCGGGAGGACGCGCGTCTCCCCCTCCAGGTAGGCCCGGAGATCCCGGTCCGTGTCCAGCAGCCCCCGAACCATCCGGTGGTAGCGGATGCGGCCCCAGCCCTCAGAGCTCGTGGCGCGCACCAGGTTCATCCACTTCGGGATGGCGGTCGGCGTCGCCGCCAGGCGCCGGCGGATGGCCCCTGGACTGAACGCGTGGCGGGTGAGGCCCACGAGGTGGTCGTAGAACGTCGTCCAGTCGTAGTGGAGTGGCCGCACGTTCATCGCGTGGTTGTTGTCCAGGAGGTGGTGCGGCGTGGGCAGGACGCGGCCGGTCCGCTGGTAGTCCAGGTTCGCCGGCGCGGCCCGGCCGAACGCGGAGAGCAGCGAGAAGGCCGGGAAGGCGCCGGGCACCCGGTCGAGGAAGCTGCGGGTCAGCTCGAACGGCGCGTCGCCCTCGTCGCAGTCGAGGCCGAGCACGAAGTTGGTCTGGAGGTACGGAACATACGCCAGGACGAGGTTCAGGTGGTCCGACACCTGGGCCACCTTCGCCTCGCCGGTGGCCCGCGTCCGCGACTTGGCCCCCATGTCGAACCAGGTCTCGATCCCCGGGAGGACGGCCATGAACCCGTGCTCGCGGAGCGTCGCCAGGTGCGGCTCCGTCAGCATGGCGAGCGAGCACTCGACGATGTGCCGGATGCGGTGGTGCGGGTCGGCCTCGGCCACGGCCGCCATGCACGCATCGAAGCGGACCCCGAAGTTGGGATCGTGCCAGCCGACGATCGGGTTCCGGATCTTCGTGAGGAGGAAGCGTAGATCCTCGATCAGTTGCGCAACGGGCAGCGGATGGTGGGGGACGGTCGAGTCGATGCAGAAGCTGCACGTGTACGGACAGCCGAGGCTGGCGATCATCGGCACGATCCGGATGAGCGGCGCCTTTCGGAGCGTCCGCTCCACATGCGGCCACCGCGCGCTGAGCGACGGGAGGGCCGAGGGTTGCCCAGGGGCCGACACCCTGCGGCCGAGACCCGGGCCCGCGGGCGCGCGTTCCTCGAGTACCGAGAGCACGGTCGATCGGTCCGCGAAGCCGATCACGTAGTCGAAGAAGCGGCTGCAGTCCTCGGGATAGCAGCGGGCGTGCGGGCCACCGACGACCGTCACCACGCCCCGGTCCCGGTACATGCGGCTCAGCGCGTAGGCCAACTGGGCGGACTGGGAGAACGCCCCGACGAAGAGCACGTCCACGCCGTCCGGGAGCACTGTCGAGAGGTCCTCGAAGCCGGTGTAGACGACCAGGTGGACTTCGTGGCCCGCCTCCTCGCACCACACCGCGATGGCCTGGGGCATGAGCGCCGCCAGGTTGGCGTTCATGATCCGCCCGTAGAGCGCGCTGGAGGGCGCGCGTGCCACGAGGTCCACGATCCCGACACGGAGCCGCGTCATCGGGCCCTCTCACGAGACGCTGGACGGCCTCCTCGCGCTATCCTCCGGGCCGGCCGTCGGTCCGCGCGCGCATCCCGATTCCCCCCGTTGCCGTGACGGATCGATGACAGTCGCTCCGGGCGACGTGCCGATCCGGCTACACCGTGCGCCCGTGCCGGAAACAGTCGGTGGTGTGGTCGTCGACGAGGCCGCAGGCCTGCATGTGGGCGTAGATCACCGTGGGTCCCACGAAGCGCATCCCGCGCGCCTTGAGGTCGTCGGACAGGGCCTGGGCCTCCGGCGTGAACACCGGGACCTCCTGGGGGGTGCGCCAGGCGTTGCGTCTCGGGGCCCCATCCACGAATCGCCAGACATAGGCGTCGAAGGATTCGAACTCGTCGCGGATCGCCAGAAAGGGCCGGGCGTTGCCCACCGCCGCCTCCACCTTCCGGCGGTTGCGCACGATGCCCGGATCCCGGAGGAGACGCTCGACGTCGGCGGGCCCGAACCGTGCCACCGCCTCGGGGTCGAAGCCTGCGAAGACGCGCCGGTAGGCCTCGCGCTTTCGCAGGATCGTGAGCCAGGAGAGGCCCGCCTGGGCGCTCTCCAGGACCAGGAACTCGAAGTGGCGGCGGTCGTCGTGGGCCGGGACCCCCCACTCCTCGTCGTGGTAGGCCACGTACAGCGGGTCGCCGGTCACCCAGGCACAGCGGATCGGCATGGTCCCTCCTGGGCGATCCGGGATCCGGGGTCAGATCTCGAACGCGTAGGCGTGGTGGAGCACCCACCAGGCGTCGGTGCCGGCCAGCAGGGCATCGGCGTCGAGGACATCGCCGGGATTGACCACCATCTTCGCGTCCACCTCGACGGCGCTGGCGTAGTGGGTCTGCTGGCCCTTCCCGGCCGCCACCGAGGCGCCGTCCAGCCAGGTGTCGGCGCCGATCACGTACGCGGTCCGGACGCCGGCCGCGTCCAGGACCGCCTCCAGGACCGGGTCCAGGGGCAGGGCCGCCATGGCCCACGCGAAGGCGAGCGCGAAGGCGAACGGGTCGTCGCCCCAGGTCTCGGGATCGAGGCGATCGCAGGTGTGATCCAGCGGCGTCAGGGTCAGCTCCCAGCCGAGGGTCTGGGCAGGATCCAGGACCACCGGCAGTCCGTCCGCGGCGTAGTGGAGGTCGCACCGCCACTCGGGCTCGGGGTCGTCGATGAACTCGGGCTCGAGGAGGTGCACGTCGAGGTAGGGCGGGACCGTGTCGCCGTCGTAGGAGACGGGAACCGTGAGCCCCCCCTGCACGCCGGTGTACAGGTCCCAGGTCCAGTACACCGGCTCGAACCAGTCGGGGCCGGTGTCCCCCGTGTCGGTCCCGCCCCCGGTGTGACCGGTGTCGGCGGGGGTGTCGGCGGGCGTGCCGGTCTCGTCGGGGTCGGAGCAGGCGGCGGCCAGGAGGGCGAGGAGGAGGATCAAGGGGGCTCCCGTCCGTGCATGGTGTCATCGCCGCCGCGCCCTGTCCAGGCCTCGCCCATCAGGGGCCTCCGGGCGCGAGGCCCTCGCCCGCCCGCTCCTCCGGGCCGATCCAGACCGGGATGGGATCGTCGCTGCCCCGCGTCCGCCAGAGCCCGAGCCAGAGGGTCCAGGCCACGAAGACCGCGGTCACAAGGATCGCCGACAGGAGCACCGCAGCGGCGAGCGAGGCCAGGCGGGCCTGCCAGGGCAGGCGCGTGGGCTTCCGGAGCACCGCCTGGAACGGGCCGGTCATCCACCCCGCTCCGCCTGGAGCGCCATGAGCTCGGTGGCGAGCTCGGCCTCGAGCGCCGCCTCCTCCCGGCTCATGCCGGGCCGGGGAAGGCTCGATCGCCAGGCCTCCAGCTCGGCGGCCGGGATGGCCTCGAGCTCGCGGCGCAGGCGGTCGAGCTGGACCTGGTCGATGACCGAGAGGGCCACGGGGCCGCCGCGGACCACGTACCAGCGCTTCCGCTCGAAGAAGTCCGCGATCCAGGGCTCCTCGAACGGCTGGTGGTTGCGCGCCCAGGGCAGCCTGGCGGCCAGGACCAGCCAGGTCAGGCTCAGCGGCTCGGGCTGGGGCTCCATCTGGGCGTCCGGGTTCAGGTTGTCCCAGGAGTACGCGACGTGCTCGGCGCGCCAGGCCCGGCGCAGCGCGGCCTCCTCCGCCTGCCGGGCCGGGTCGATGCCGGTGAGATCGTCGGAGACCTGGGCCGGCGAGCGGTTGCGCCAGGCCAGGGCGAGCAGGCTGCGCCGGTCCACCGCGTCGAGGTCGTCGCGCCCTTCGAGGGCGGCCCGTTCGTCCGCCAGCACCACGAGCGGGGCGGCGGTCAGGTCGGGCGGCAGGCCCGGAGCCGGGACCCGAGGCTCGACGCAGGCCCACAGGGCGGCGAGGGCGAGCCGGATCACGGCCCCTCCCCGATGCCCGCCCGGCGGAGTACACGCTCCCGCGTGACCTCCAGGGCCGGGTCCCTGCCGTCCTCCTCCTGCGCCATCTCCAGCTCCGCGGCGGCCTCGTCGGCGCTCCCCATCTCGTCGAGGGCGAGGGCCATCCCGAGGCGCGCGAGGCGGGTGTCGGCGTCGGTGCGGGCCGCCTCGAGTCCGTGCCGGTAGGCCTCGTAGGCCCGTTCCGGCTTCCCGTCCCCAAGCCAGGTCCGGCCGATCGCGAGCCAGCCCTGGGCCGCGGCCTCCCCCCCGGCCGTGGCCACCCGACCCCGGGTGAGACGGGCCTGCCGGGCGTCGCCCGCCGACTCCCAGGCGTTCGCGGCGGCGAGGAGCAGATCGTCGCGGCGAGCCGGGTCCGTGGTACGCCGGGCCGCGGCCTCCCAGCTCTGCGCCGCCAGGTCCTGCCGCTCGGTGGCGCGCGGCAGGACCTCGGCCAGGAGCGACAGCGCGTCGGCTTCGAGTGGATCGCCCGGCCCGAGGTCCTCCATCAGGTCGCCGAGGGTGGCGAGGGCCTCCCTGGGGCGGTCCAGGTGGGTGGCCTGCAGGAGGGCCAGCTCGTACCGCGCCCGGCGCCGGATCCAGCCGGTGGCCCCGAAACGGGCCACCCGCCCGCACACCCGCGCCGCGCCCTCCTCGTCGCCCGCGGCGAGACGGGCATGGGCCCGGTCGAGGGCGAAGGGGGACCACGGGCTGAAACCCACCGTCACGGGCAGGGCGATCGCCAGCCCCAGGGCCGCGAGGCCACGGAGCCCCAGACGCGACCGCAAGGCCGCGAGCAGGCGTGTGCCGGGTCCAGGCTGCAAGAACGCCGCTCCAGGCCTGGAGGGTGTAGCGCCGCCGGCCGGGCGGGCGCAAGGCGGGTGCCTCCCCGCGGCTCCGTCCGGCCGGCAGGGAGGCTGCAACCCGCCGGGCCGACCATGCCATCCCTACCCGACGCGGGGTAGGTTGCGGGCCCCGGGAGGCCGCGTGGAGACGTTCCGCCTCACCAGTGCGTTCGAGCCCTGCGGCGACCAGCCGGAGGCCATCGAGACGCTCGTCCGGGGCCTGGAGGAGGGACGCCGCGCGCAGGTCCTCCTCGGGGCCACGGGCACGGGCAAGACCTTCACCATCGCGCACGTGATCGCGCGGGCCGGCCTCCCCACGCTCGTGCTCGCCCACAACAAGACCCTGGCGGCCCAGCTCTACGGCGAGTTCCGCCGTCTCTTCCCGGACAACGCCGTCGAGTACTTCGTCTCCTACTACGACTACTACCAGCCCGAGGCCTACATCCCGTCGTCCGACACCTACATCGAGAAGGACTCCTCGGTGAACGAGCGGATCGACAAGCTCCGGCACGCCGCGACCCGGGCCCTGCTCGAGCGGCGGGACGTGATCATCGTGGCCTCGGTCTCCTGCATCTACGGCATCGGCTCGCCCGAGTCCTACGACCGCATGATGCTCCGCCTCGCTGTCGGGCAGGAGGTGCCCCGGGAGGCCATCCTGCGCCGGCTGGTGGACATCCAGTACGATCGCAACGACCTCGACTTCCACCGCGGCACGTTCCGCGTCCGCGGCGACGTGGTCGAGGTGTTCCCCGCGAGCGAGTCCGAGCGCGCGGTGCGCATCTCCCTCTTCGGCGACACCGTGGAGGGCATCGCCTGGGTGGACCCCCTGCGGGGGACCCGGCTTATGGATCTCGCGAGCGTCGCCGTCTACCCCGCCTCCCACTGGGTCACGCCCCGCGAGGAGCTCGAGCGCGCGATCGACCGGATCCGCCTCGAGCTTGGGGAGCGGCTCCCCGACCTGCGCGCCCAGGGGCGGATCCTCGAGGCCGCCCGCCTCGAGCAGCGCACCGGCTACGACCTCGAGATGCTGGAAGGCCTGGGGTACTGCACGGGCATCGAGAACTACAGCCGCCACCTCGCGGGCCGGGAGGCCGGGGATCCCCCGCCCACGCTCATCGACTACTTTCCGAGCGACTTTCTGCTCGTCGTAGACGAGTCCCACGTCACCCTGCCCCAGGTCCAGGGCATGGCCCGGGGCGACCGGGCGCGGAAGGACACGCTCGTCGAGTTCGGGTTCCGCCTGCCCTCGGCCCGGGACAACCGGCCCCTCACGTTCGCCGAGTTCGAGGCACGGATCAATCGGGCCATCTTCGTGTCGGCCACGCCGGCCGAGTGGGAGCTCGAGCAGGCCGGGGGGGAGCTGGCGGAGCAGGTCATCCGGCCCACGGGCCTCCTCGATCCGGCCGTGGAGGTGCGGCCCGCGAAGGACCAGGTGGACGACCTCCTGGCCGAGATCCGGGCCGTCGTGGCCCGGGGCGAGCGGGTGCTCGTGACCGTGCTCACCAAGCGCCTGGCCCAGGAGCTGACCGACTACTACGCCGAGGTCGGCGTCCACGCGCGGTACCTCCACTCCGACGTCGAGACGCTCGAGCGCATGGAGATCCTCCGCGACCTGCGGAAGGGCACCTTCGACGTGCTCATCGGTATCAACCTCCTGCGCGAGGGTCTGGACCTCCCGGAGGTCTCGCTGGTGGCCGTGCTCGACGCCGACAAGGAGGGGTTCCTGAGGAGCGCGACGAGCCTCGTCCAGACCATCGGGCGCGCGGCCCGCCACGTGCACGGCCGCTGCCTGCTCTACGGCGACCGGGTCACCGCGGCCATGCAGGCGGCCATCGACGAGACCAACCGCCGCCGCGCCAGGCAGGCGGCCTACAACGAGGCGCACGGCATCACGCCCGAGACCATCGTCAAGTCGCTCGACAGCCCCCTCGCCCACCTCCTCGAGGCCGACTACGTCACGCCGCCCCGTACAGCCGAGGAGGTCCCCGAGGAGGTCCACGAGCTCGCCCTGGACCGTCTTCCGGGGACGATCCGGCAGCTGCGGGCGGAGATGCAGGCAGCCGCCCGGCGCCTGGAGTTCGAGCGGGCCGCCGTGCTGCGCGACCGGATCCGGTCCCTTGAGGCCTGGGCACTCGAGCTCTCTGGGGAACTGTAGGCTTAGGCCCTAAGCCACCCGTATCAGCGCGGCCTCGATCGCCACCGCGATCCGCACCAGGGCCGCACGACGCCGGTGGACCTCGCCCCGCTGCGCTCGACGGACCGTCTCCAGGAGGTGCCACAGCGCCTCCGGAGGGCCCCATACCACCACCTCGGGGTCGCGATCGAGGGCCGTCATCACGGTCCGGCGGTCGGGGGCGCCCAGGTGCGCGAGGGAGCGGAGCACCGCGAGGTCCGCGGGCGAGAGGGGCACGTCCACGCGCGCCGGATCGGCGTTGGCCGGGGCGTCCGCAGCGCCCAGGTCGGACGGGGATCCCTCGAAGCCCCGGATCACGCCCGCGTCCCCGCAGGCGGGGCACGCCCAGCGCACCTCGGGTGGGACCTCGGTACGGGCCAGGACGAGACGACCCGCGCAGATCGAGCCGTCGGGTCGCCGGCGGCAGGGCAGGGCGCTGTGCCAGCCCCTGCCCACGAAGGGCCACGCGGTCGCGGCCGCCACCACGGACCGGCAGTAGAGCGCCAGGCGGCGCGCCTGGACCGGCGCCGCCGGATCGCCCGGGTCGGGGAGGTCGTCGAAGCAGATGGACCGGTCCGGTGCCATGCGGGCGAAGCGTACACCACCCGGCTGCGGGAGGGAAGCGGGGGCGCTCGGAGCCCGTCCGGACCCAGTCGAGCCGACGCCCACCGGTGCCCCCCCCGCGTCGGCCTGGAGGGCCAGTGCCCCCTCGAAACCCGCGGGAAGGCCCGGAGGGCCGGAGGCACGCTGGACCGTCGGCCCGCAGGGCTGGAAGGCCAGAGCCACGCCCACGTCGGCGGCCGCCGGCGCGGCCATGGATCGCCCCGTACCGGAGACGCCGTCAGTCCGTCTCGCCGGTGTGGTCGGCGTCCTGGTACACGACGACCCGCTCCACGCCCTCCACGGAGGAGAGCGCCTGCAGCAGGGCCTCGGTCCCCTTCGGATCCCGGAGTACCACCCGGTACCGGTAGGAGAGGGTCTCGCCGAACCGCAGCGACCGGGCCTCCACCAGCCAACGCCGGGCGAGGTGGGCGTCGAGCACGCTCGCGATGGCCTCCTCGTGGGCTTCGTACGCGGCCAGATCGCACCGGAGCAGCTGGATGCCGTTCCGGGAGCGCAGGGTGGCGATCGCCTGCATGACGAGCACCGTGAGCGCGACCACCACCGTGCCCATCACGGCCACCCGGAAGGCGAAGACGCCGCAGGCGATGCCGACGGCGAGCGAGAGGAAGATGAACGTGATGTCCCAGGGGCTGCGCAGCCGCGTGCGGAACCGGATGATGGCCAGGGCGCCGACCAGGGAGAAGGCCCGCGCGATGTTGTTGCCGATGACCATCATGACCATGGAGGCGACGAGGGACAGCAGGACCATCGATCCGGTCATGGCCGGGGAGAGGACGCGTCCCGGGACGCTCACCCGGTAGAGCCCGGCCACCACCACCCCGAGGACCAGCGCGAGGAGGAGCCCCTGGAAGATCTCGGCGAAGCCGAGGTTGAGGGCCTGTCCGAAGGCCAGCTCGAGGTCGGAGAGGACGGGGCTGCTGCTGTTCATGTCCGTGGCTCCACGCCCGCGGGCGAGAGGACGAGGCGCCGCACCGGCCGGGGCATCAGGTAGCGCACCTCGCGGGGGCGACGGCCCGCCACGCCCAGGGCCACCGCGAGCCCGAACTTGGAGACGGGTACCGCGCGCAGCCCCAGCGCGCGCACGATCCGGCGCATCCAGCCGGGGGCGGAGCCCGGGAACTTGAGCTCCATCACCATCCAGTCGGGCGGCAGAACGTCGGTGTCGGGCGGATCGTAGAGGCCCGCCGGCGTGAGGTGGCGGGTCGTGGCCCCGACGTGCCGGTCGAGCGTCAGGCGGACCTTCCGGCCCTCACAGTCGGGGGCCGTGAAGATCTCGCGCTGGTAGTGGACGACGGCGACCGGCACCCGCCGTCCGCCGCAGGTCAGCCGGCCGAAGGCGTCCGCCAGGAAGCGGGCGCGGCCGCCCAACGGACGTGAGGCCTCCACCCACGGCTCGGCATCCTCGCGGGCGCACCAGGCCTCGGCGTCCCAGGGTACCCGCACCCGGGCCTTCACGACCCAGTTGTCGAGCTTGCGCTTGTTCTCCAGGAACACCGGGTGTGAACGGACCCCGCGGGGTCCGTAGGTGCGCACGCGCGGGCGCTGGCGCACCCGGCGCTCGGCGAGCCGGTCGCGGAAGTCGTCGAGCCGGGGCGTGTCGAGGTAGAGGCTGTGGACCTCGTAGCCTCGGATCCCGTCCCCCAGGTCCATGGAGAAGGGATCGGGCTCGAGCGCGGGGCCCGCGAGGTCGAGGATGGCCTCGCGCAGGGTCAGCGGCAGCACGTACTTCAGTTCGAACCGACCGAAGTCCACCAGGCGGCTCATATGCCGTACCGGACCAGTTCCTGCCAGAACCGGAGGAACGGGGGCCCGCCCTTCCCGAACTCGAGGCGTACCATGCCCGTCATACCCGAGCGGAGCAGGAGCTCGGGATTCGGGATCTCGGCGCTGGCCCAGAACACCTGGAGCCCGATCAGGTTGGAGGCGTCCTCCGAGAGGTCCACGACGGTGCCGGAGAACACGCGGCCGGGGGCGGCCAGCGACGAGAACTCCACGGTGTCCCCCACGACCACGCGGTGGCGGTCGGCCTCGGGGATGGGGATCCGCAGGTAGGCGGGATCCATCGTGTAGACCCGGACCTCGGCGACCCGGCCCCCGAGCTCCAGGATCCCGGCGATGGGGCTGCGGATCACGCTGGCCTCCAGGCGGGTCTTCACCTCCAGGATCTCGGCCGAGACGGCTGCGATCTGGGCGTCCATGGACGCGAGGGCCTCGGGCTGGGCCGAGGAGCGTGCCACGTCCACCGCGGCGCGCGCCACCTCCACCTCCATGTCCCGGATCCGCACCTGGGCCTCGGCTGCCTCCAGCTCCTCGGCGGACGCGGCCCCGGTGGCGGCCAGGATCCGCGTGCGCTCCAGGAGCGCCCGGTCGCCGTCGCGGGTGCGTTCCGCCACCGCGACCTCCCGCTCGGCCTGATGCACCTCCTCGGGCCGCGCACCCGCCCGCAGCAGGGCGACCTGGGCCTCCAGGTCGGCTCGGAGGCCCTGGAGCTGCGCCAGGCGGGCCTGGTCGCGGGGGGAGCGGATCTCGGCGAGGACCTGGCCCTCGGTCACCCGATCGCCGGTGATGAGCACGGGATCCAGATGGAGCTCGACGAGATCTCCGCGTTCGAACTGAATGACCCGCTGGTCGAGGAGCACCCGGCCCTTGGCCGGGGAGCCGTCGCGCAGGCTCCATTCGTACTGGCCGGTGTCGACCGCCACGAGGCTGAAGGTCCGGGCCGCCTCCACCAGGGCCTTCTGCCGGGAGCCGCTCCATCCGGGCAGCGCCACCGCCAGCACCAGGAGGAGCACGAGAGCGACGAGGCCGGAGGCGAGACGCGCCCGGACGGTCCCGGCGGGGTTCGGGATCACGGGTTCGCCGTCCCCGGGGTGGGGGCCTCGGATCGGACCCAGCCCTGGCCGCAGTCTGGGGAGCGGGCCACCGAGACGTCCGGGTCCTGGGTGCCGAAGGTCACCCGGTCCACCTCGGCCACCGCGCCCTCGACGGACTCGGCGTAGAGCGCGACGGTCTCACCGCCGGACGCGAGTTGGAACGGGAGCGAGAACGTGGCCTCGTCGGCGGTCCCCGTGGCCCACAGCAGGAGGTGCCCGTGTGCGGGCACCACCCAGGACGCAGGGAAGACGAAGCGCCTGGGGTCGTCGGGCGTGTCGGACAAAGAGTAGCCCTCGAGGGAGAGCGTGCCGGCGCCCGGGTTGCAGAGCTCGATCCAGTCCGAGGCGTCCCCCTCGGTGTCGACCACGGTGGTGACGTTGTCGGCCATGAGCTCGTTGATCAGCGGAGCGCCGGCCGCGCAGGCGCCCAGCGGGAGCGACGGGAGGAGGAGCAGCGGACGCATGGGCCGGGAGCAGGGGAAGGGGGAACTAACCGATGGATCGGCGGGGAGCCCTCCGATCCGCCGCCGGCCGGGGGGCCGCTCCCCGGCCTCCCTCCCGGACCGACGCCCGGGTTAGGGTGGGGCGACCCTGCCCGGAGACGCCCCATGGATCGCCGATCCCTCGCCTGCCTGCTCCTCCTCGTGCCGATCCCGGCGTGCTCCCCGGTCGAGGGGGAGGGCCGGACGGCGGCGGAGTGCGTCGACGGTGTGGACAACGACGGGGACGGCGAGCTCGACTGCGACGACCTGGGCTGCTCCGGCTGGACGGCCTGCGAGGGCGGCGCGGACGACACCTCCGGCGGCGACGACACCGGCAGCCCGATGCCCGAGCTCGCCGAGGACCCCGAGCTCCTGCTGAACGAGTACATGGCCTCCAACGCCCAGGCGTGGGAGGATCCCGGCGTTCCCGGCACCCATCCGGACTGGATCGAGCTCCACAACCTCACCACGAGCGACCTCGCGCTCGACGGCTACACCGTCACCGACGACTTCGGCGACCCCGACAAGGGCGTGCTGGGCGCCGGTCTCGTGCTGCCCGCCGGGGGGTTCCTGCTCCTCGTGGCCGACAACGACCCCGAGGAGGGCGGCGACCACCTGCCCTTCAAGCTGGCCCGCCCCGGCGAGGAGATCGCGATCTACCGGCCCGACGGCACCGCCCTCGACGCCGTCCGCTACGGCGCCCAGGCCACCGACGTGTCCATGGCACGGTCCCCGGACGGCGGCGACACGTGGCTCCCCGACAGCTCGAGCACGCCGGGGACGTCCAACGCCGGACGATAAGCCGTCCGCCGGGCTGGGAGCCCGTGGACCGAGCGCATCTCGGCCTCGCGCTCGTCCACCCACTGGTAGAGGTAGGCCTTCTCCCCCTCGTACTCGGTCCAGTCGCCGACGTACGCGCGGGCATGGGCCCAGCCGCCGTAGCTGCGGTAGGCCTCGCGCCACCGGCTCCAGTCGCGCCGGGCCGAGCGGTCGATGAGGGCGTAGTACCCGTCGAGTCGGGCCCTCAAGGCCTCGGCCGAGAGGGGGCCGTCGAGAAAGGCCCCGAGGCGGGCCCGGAGTTCGGCCGCGGTGCCGGCGTCGGACTGGAGATGGCGGAAGATGCCGTTCGCCCAGGTGAAGTCGTTGTAGGCACTGGATGGGATCCGGAGCGTCATCCAGTCCTGGCCGAACGAGTGGTTGAAGTCCCACGGCGCGTAGCGGTAGATCGGATCGGAGGCGCTCTTGTAGATGTAGGCGTTCTTTCCACCAGAATCGTCGGCCGACGTGACGTGGACGAACAGGAACCAGTCCATGAACTCCTCGGGCCGGATCCAGGCGTCCATCCCGGCCACGAAGGTGGGGGTGTCGCTCGATGCGGCGAAGTCCACCAGGGCGTCCAGGGAGTCCCAGGTCCCGCTCGCGCCCTCCTTCCGCTCGTAGCCCTGGTGGAGCGATCCCTTCGGAGACCCCCAGGCGTCCCAGGCGTAGAAGTTGGCGTCGTGATTGACCGCCTTGAAGAGATCGGCGTCCCGGTCGAATCCGAGGTCCTCGAGCCATTCGTCGTCCGGGTGGTCCATGGCCTCGTAGAGACCCACGTAGGCGCCGTCGAGGTAGAGCACCGCGAAGAACGACCGGACGACGAGGCGGGTCTCGCCCACGGCGTCCGCCATGGCGATCCACGTTTCGTGGCAGAGCGCCTGCCGCACGTAGGCGTTGTCGTCGAAGGGGGTCATCAGGTTGAGGTGGTCCACTCCCGAGATGCCCCAGGGCGAGGCGTCGAGGTGCTGGCCGTCCGCGAAGCGGAGGGTGTACCCCGGCTTCGGGTACCCGCGGCTCACGGCGCCCCGCAATGCGATCTCGGCGTCGTAGGCGGTGCCGTCGAAGACCACCGTGGCGGGTACGTAGCCGTCCCAGGGGATGGACGAGGCCGGCAGGACGTGGATGACCGGGACGCCCCACTCCTCGGAGTAGGTCCTCGGATCGGGCGCCTCGTTGGCCGGATCGTCGATTGCGTCCGCCACCCAGACCGTGGCGACCGCGGTCTCGGGCATGCCGGACCCGCCCTCGCGGGGGTAGACCGCGAAGAGGAGGTCGTAGCGACCTCCGTCGGCGAGGTCGGTGTCCCAGGTGAAGGTCCAGGTGCTGGTGTCGAAGAAGGCCCCATGGGGGGGGTTGCCCGCCATGGCCACGTAGCGGGCGGGATCCTCGCCCGAGCCGCAGGCGACCCGGATCCGCACGGCGTCCCCCTCGAGGAGCCGGGCGTCGTCCGCCGTGGCCAGGGGCCGGCAGGGGGGGGTCGCGCCCGTCGGGGTCGCGGTGTCGCCCGTGTCGAGGGAGGGGAGGGTGGGTGCGCAGGCGGCCAGGAGGGCGAGGACGGTGAGCACGGGCGGGCGGGAAGCGGTGGGGAGTCAGCGGCACGCTACCCCCGGCCGCCCCCGTTCGCCAGGGCCAGGGTGGGACACGACGGCTACGCCCGGGGGCCCCCGGGTGTGGCCCGGATGGGGCACTGCGGGGCGGGAGGAGGCCCCCAGGGCCCGAACGGCGCTCCCCGAGGGGGTGGCACGGCCTTTGCTTCGCCGCAGAGGCGCGAGGTCGCGATGCCCCCGCCCCTCCCCCGCCGCCGCGGCGTCGCCGCCACCGAGTCCATGCTGCTCCTCGGCGTGGTGGCCGTGGCCGTCGTGGTCGCCGCCTGCACCTTCGTCCCGGTGCTCGGGGATGCCGCCGGCACGCTCGGCGCCGGCGTGGCCGATCGCCTGGGCGGGTGGAGCCGCGGGGTCGTCCCCGCCCGCACGCCGGCGGCCCGCGACGACTGCCCCTACACCTTCGACCCCCGCACCGGCCGCTGGCACGACCCCGCGTCCCACTACCGGATGGTCCCGTTCACCGAGGCCGCCGATCGCGGCTGCTGACGGGGCCGACGCCCACCGCCGGCCGCGCTACCCTGGAGCCATGACGCTCCCCGCCCTGGTGCTCGCCGTCCTGCTCCCGCCGGCCCACGCCCGCGAGGACGGCGAGTGCACCGCCTGGCTGCCGGCCGAGGAGGGCGCGGCGGTGAGGGACGGATCCCACACCGAGATCTCGGGCCTCGCGGCCAGCCACAGGGATCCCGGCCTCCTCTGGTACCACGAGGACTCCGGGCATCCCGCCCTGCTGTACGCCACCGACACCTCGGGGCGCGACCGCGGCACCTTCGCGCTGGCCGGCGTTCCCAACGAGGACTGGGAGGACCTCGCCGTCGGGCCCTGCCCCGAGGGCGAGCCCGCGTGCACCTGCCTGTACATCGCGGACATCGGGGACAACGACCTCGCACGCGGCGGGGGGGTGGTGTGGCGGATCCCGGAGCCCGAGCCGATCGACGCGGGCGGCCGCACGCAGGTCGGCCCGGTCGACGCAGTGTGGTTCACCTTTCCGGACGGCGAGCCCCACGACGCCGAGACCCTCCTCGTGGACCCCGACACCGGGGCCCTGCTGCTCGTCACCAAGGAGCATCCCGCACGGATCTACGCCTTTCCCGGCGAGCCGCCCGTGGCGGCGCCCCAGGACGCACCGCTCGTGCTCGAGGCGGGGGGCACGCTCGACCTGGAGGCGGCCGGGGCGGGCGCCCTCAAGCCCACGGGCGGGGTGGTGTCCCCGGCCGGAATCCGCGCCGTGCTGCGCACCGACGAGGATCTCCTCCTCTTCACGGGCATCGGGAGCCGGGCGTTCGGCGCCGATCCGGACGTGCTACCCGTCCCGCCCGAGGGGCAGGGCGAGGCCGTGGCCTTCCTGCCCGACGGCCAGACCATGCTCCTGGTCTCGGAGGGCGCCGACCCGCACCTCTGGTCCGTGACCTGCGCCTCCTTCCATCCCGAGGGCGACGACACCTGGGATCCGCTCGTGGACTGCCGGGCGGCGTGCGGGGGATGCGCCGCGGGCGGGCCCGCCGGGGTGGTTGGGGCGCTCCTGGCCGGGCTCGCGGCCCTCACCCGGCGGCGGCGGGCGACTACCCCTTGAGCGCCCGATGGGCGGCCCAGAGCCGGGCCATGGGCCCGGCGAGGGCCTCGTGGAGGTCGCGGACCCGGGCGTCGGGCCAGGTGGCGGGATCGTCGCGCAGGAAGGAGGTCCGATCCACGCGGTTGTCGAACCGGGCCACCGGCAGGTGGAAGGTCCGGCCGTGGGCCTCGATCCGGATGGTGTCGGGGTGGTCGGCGTGCTCGATCAGCCAGGCCATGTCGCAGGACCCGTAGTCGTTGCGCATCACCGACTCGGGGGCGCTGTGGTGGAGGCTCGAGCCCGGGTCGTGCGGATCGGCCCGTTCGAGGTTCTTCCTGCGGGACTCCTCCGGGGTGACCCAGATGTACAGGACGGCCGCCCGCTCGAGGATCTCCGGGGCGAGGTTGGAGAGGTTCCACCGGTAGCCGTGGGGCTTCTCGAGCGGCATGGCGGCGCCCTCGGGCCCGCCGCGGGCGAACTCGATCACCACGGTGCGCCCGGCGAGGGTGGGGGGACGCTGCCCGAACAGCTCCTGGACGAGCCGGGCGGTGTCGGCCTCGAGCGCCCGTGCCAGGTCGGCCCTGAGGCCCCGGTCCATCGGCGCGAAGACCTCCGGCCCCCCCGTGGCCCTGCGGGCGGCGTCGATCCGGCCGAACAGGACGTCCGGGTCGGGGGGCGGGGTGGGCCGGCCGGGGTCGGCCACGACGGCGTAGTCGTCGTTCACGAGGTGGAGCAGCAGGCCCCAGTCGGTGAGCACCCGGAAACGGTCGTTCGGGCCCTCGTAGAAGCGCCGGGGCTGGCCGAGCCGCGCCAGCTCCTCGTCGGTCCGGCGCAGGAAGTGGACGTAGGGGAAGTCGTCGAGCTGGACGTTGTCCGCGACGTGGAACGCCTCGATCCGGCGGTCGCGCGGGAGGTGGAGCAGGTACCGGCGGACCTCCGACTTTCCGGAGGCGGGCAGGGCGAGGAGCAGCAGGATCTCGATGCACGGCGTCAAGGGAGGATCCTCCGGTGTCGCCCGGGCGCGGGATCAGTCGAGCGGGATGCGGCGGACCCAGCCCCACTCGTCGGGTGCGTCGCCCGACTGGATGGCGGTGAGGCGCTGGTAGAGCGCGACCGAGTGGGGCCCCGGGGTCTTCCCGTCGCCATACACCACCTTCCGGTCCCCCCACGTGATGGAGCCCACGGGGGTGATGACCGCAGCGGTGCCGCAGCAGCCAGCCTCCGTGAAGGAGAAGATCTCCTCCACGTGGACGGCCCGTCGCTCGGGCCGCAAGCCCATCTGGTCGGCCAGGGTGACCAGGCACTTGTTGGTGATGGACGGCAGGATGGAGTGGCTGTCGGGCGTGACGTACTGCCCGTCGGGGGTGATGCCGAAGAAGTTGGCGGGCCCGGACTCGTCGATGAACTGCTTCTCCTTGGCGTCGAGGTAGAGGACCTCGGTGAACCCGCGCTTCTTGGCGCCGTAGGACGCCCGCATCCCGGCGGCGTAGTTGCCGCCCACCTTGACGTCGCCGACCCCGAGCGGGGCTGCGCGGTCCACTCCCTCCTCCACCACGATGTCCACGGGCTTGAACCCGGTCTTGAAGTAGGGGCCGACCGGGGTGGCGAACACGAGGAGCGTGTACTCGTCGGCCGGCGCGACGCCCACCCTCGGGCCCGTGCCGATGACCACCGGACGGATGTAGAGGCTGGCGCCCGACCCGTAGGGCGGGATGAACCGCCGGTTCGCGCGCACCACCCGCTCGACGGCCTCGATGAAGAGGGCCTCGGGCGGGGGCTCCATCAGGATCTTCCGGCAGGAGGTGATCATGCGCCGGGCATTCTCCTCGACCCGGAACACCAGCGCCTCGCCTCGGCGGCCCTCGAAGACCTTGAGGCCCTCGAAGCACTCCTGGCCGTAGTGCAGGCAGGTGGCGGCGATGTGGATCGGGAGCGACTCGTCGGCCGTCAGCACGCCCCCGTCCCATCGGCCGTCGCGGAAGGTGTACCGGACGTTGAGGTCGGTCTTGTAGTAGGCAAAGGACAGGTTGGGCCAGTCGAGGTCGGCGCGGGTCGTCGCCATGGTGTCTCCGGTCGGGAGGAGCCAGGGTGAGGTCCGGTGGGAGCGATGCGCCCTGGAACGGGGAAGGAGGGGTATCCCGTCGGGGCGTCCGGCAGGGTGCGGGCGGTCAGGGACCGGCGTGGAAGCGGCCGGGTGGGGGTGCCAAGGTAGCATCCCACCCGGACGTGGGCGACCGCGGTCCCCGCGGGATCCGG
>JBFYZZ010000174.1:0-15871 GCA_041309225.1 Deltaproteobacteria bacterium
GACCACCGACACCGCCAGGGACACGGCCCTGCAAGCCGTGGTCGACAAGGCACGCGAGGTCCAGGCGCCTGGACGAAATCCTCTCCTGCACGATCCGAGCTCGGACAGGCGTTACCACGACCTGAACGAGCTGCTCGGCATGGTCATCAACCTGGGCTCCGACAACGGGCCGGGGCGAAGGATGCTCTATGCCGCCCACAGCTACAACGTCCTGTCGGTGACGCTCGCCGGGCGCGACGGGCAGACGTTGTCCATCGCGCCGGGCGAGGTGGCGACCCGGGTGAGCGAGATCGATGGGGACCGTTCCCAGGTGGTGCTGCAGAATCCTCACGCGGGAAACGAACCGGACCTGGAGGGAAGGGGGCCCACCGACGAGTTCAACGAAGGCCGTTTCACCCTCACGCTCGATCAGTTCCTGCGCAATTCGCAGTGGGTGTCCTCAACCACCGTGGACTCTCCCACGGCCAATCCCGTGGGTGACTTCACGACCCCGTCGCCCGACACGGCCGTGGCATGAGCTCCGCGGTCCGGATGGCGATGCTCGCGTGGCTTTCGCTCGGCTCGTCGTGCAGGTCGATACCCGACATCCCCACTGAACCAGAGGACGTCATGACCACCCCTGTCATGAGATTCGAGGTGAAGAGCGAAGACGATCTCCTGTTGCCGCTCCAGGTCGCTCTCGAGCAGGCGCTGAAGGAAGGTCAATCGCTCGAGGTGGTACTTGCGCCGGGTACGATGTCGGGCGTGTCCGTCAGCCTCAGGGACACGACAGGCCGGGTGGGCATGGTCATCCGCGGGGGAGGTCCCACGCCCACCGTGCTCGACGACCTGAGCATCGCGATCGAGGGTGCCGATCTCCATCTGGAGAACCTCGTCCTCCGTGGCGGCCGACGCGCGGCCCCCGTTCTCGACGTCACGATGGCCGGGAGCCTGGACATGGACGGTGTCTCCGTCCTCGACGGCTCATCCGCGGACAGGAGGACCGACACGCTGGTCCGGGTCGTCTCCGCCTACCGCACCGGCGGAAAACCCGTCACGATCAGGAACGGGTGGTTCATCGGCAACCGACTGGAGGAGCGGCAGTCGCTGATCCGTTTCGAGAGCAGCCATCCCGACCTGGTCTCCCAGGCCCTCTTCGAGAACGTGGCCTTCCTCGAGAACGTGGCGGACCCGGTGCTGGCCCCGGAGTTCACACGCACGCTGCGCTTCCGGGGGTGCTCGGTGATCGGCGGGTCCGGCGCCGGACCCTTCCTCGACGTCCGCAATCCCATGCTGCAGGTCACCTTCGAGGGCGGCCTCCTCCTCCTGCCGACCCTCGGCGCGATCGCCCGGCGCAATCCCTCGCCGCCGGTCCCCACCGACGCCTGGCCGCCCGTACGGCTCAAGGCGACCCGCCTGGTCGCGGGGGGCGCCGAGATGGCGGGCCTGGTCCTCGAGGGCACCACGCCCCTGCCGCCGTCCCACCTCGCCGCCGGCGGAGACGCCTGCCGGCGCGAGGCGCTGGCCGGATCCGTCCCGGACACGGGCTGGATCGCACGGGCCTACGGCATCGCCGACTGACGCCCCGCACGCCCCGACCGTCCGCCGTGCTGCTCCTCGCCGTCCTCTTCGTGCTCGCGCCCGCCCGGGCCTACGAGACCGATCCGTACACCCAGCGGGACCTCCCGCTCGCCGACGCCACGCCCATCGCGAACGCGCATGCGGACGAGATCCTGGCCCGGGCCATCGAGCGGACCGATCGGAGGATCGGCTGCCGGGCCGACGACGCCACCACGCGCCGGATCCTGGCCAAGGCCATCGAGCGCCAGACCGACCCGCCCCACCTCGTGCTGCACCGCGGCCCCATCGGGGCCTTCGGGTTCTCGTCGTTCTCGGGCTGGATGGAGACCGATCCGCGCGTGCCCATGGTCGCGACGCGGCGGCGGGACACCATCTTCGCCGAGGTGCGCCTCCTCGAGAACTACGTGCTCTGGCTCGTGGGCCCCTCCGATGGCGTGCGCATGGGCGAGATCTGGGTGGGCACCGACAAGTTCGACCACTTCTGGGACGTGGGCTGGGTGCTGTACCACGTGAGCCGCGACGGGACCGACCTCGAGTCCGCGCTGTTCCGGAGCCTGCGGCTCGAGACCGGCTACCTGGGGTACCGCACCTCGGGGGCCGTCTCCTACGGGGACCTGCGGGCCAACTACGATGGATATCGCTTCTACGCGGGCCTGCTCGGGGAGAGCAGCATCGTCCGGCGGGGTCCGGATGGGTGCCTGGTCCAGACGCGGCCCTGGGACTGGACCGAGTGGGTGGACCGCGACTGGGACGAGTTCCTGAACCCTGCCCACTTCACGCCCCGAGCCCGGCGCGCCATCGATCGGGCGCTGGAGGGCCAGGACGCACGCATCTGCGCCCTCGACGCCGCCGCGCGCGACGCGGCGCCGTCCCGCGTGCCGGTCGGCGAGTACGTCGTCGTGGACCGGCTCGAGGCAGCAGAGGGGCGGGTTCGGCCCGAGCTCCGGGAGCGCACGGACGCCTGGAGGCGTGCGGAGCGGTGCGGCAGCCCCGCGCCGCAGGCCGGTCCGCCACCGGCAGATGGGGACGCCGCCATCCAGGGTGGCGCGACGGATCTCCACGTTTCGGGAACCGGTCATCCTCGGCAGGTGGAACGGTACATCCTAGGCAAATACCGGTGATACGTGCGTGAACACACGCCCCGTGTCGTCGGGGATCCGTGGTGTGCCGAGGACCGTGGGAGCGGACAGGGAGGCGAGGGGAACGCGGGACGGTCGGACCGGCGCGCGCTTCGTCACGTGCCGTGGGCCTGGAGCCAGTCCCAGAGGTCCTGGTTGTTCTGGCCGAGGCCGGACTGCCACAGCCAGGTGTGATCGGCGCCCTCGACCTCGGTGTACAGGACCTCGAAGCCCGCGGCCTCGAGAGCCTCGGCGAGGTTCTCGCCGTAGTACGTGGGTACCACGTTGTCGTCGTCGCCGTGGATCACCCACACGGGGACCTTGGGATCGGCATCCGCGGCATCGATCCCGCCACCGGTGGGGTCGTAGCCGGCGTTGACCCCCAAGGCCGCGAAGGGGCTCGCGAACGTGCCCTCGGCGTGCTCGTACTGCCCGCTCAGGATCGCGAGGAGGGCGGCCATGCCCGCCCCTCGCGAGTGGCCCACCGCGTACACCCGGCCGACGTCGAGGCGGTACTCGGCGTGGACGGTGTCCACGATGTGCTGGAGGAAGAGCAGGTCGTTCTGGAGGGAGGTCGGGAAGCCGTCGCGCTCGCCCCAGCCCTCGTCGTCGGAGACGAACCAGCCGCGGTTGACGCCGTCGGGGCCCGCGAGCACGAACGCGTTGTCCTCCGCGAGGGACGTCAGCCGGGTGGCCGAGATGAAGTTGTCGCCGCGGTCGCCGGCCCCGTGGAGCCCGATGAGGAGCGGGACCGGGGCGGTGGCCATGGCCAGGGTGGCCTCCTCGGGGACGAAGAGCTGGAAGTCGCGCTCGACCCCGCCCACGTCGAGTTCGCGCTCGAAGTCGCCGGCCGGCCCGATCAGGTACTCGCCCGCCGTGTCCCCGCCGGTGTCGTCCGCGGGGCCCGTCTCGCCGGCGTCGTCGGTGCAGCCCGCGAGCAGGAACGTGGCGAGGAGAAGGGACGTCATGGGCACCTCCTTCGGGTCGGCCCCGGGGCGTGGGGTGAGAGCCGCGCGCCCCGACTGTAGCGGGACGGCGTCCCCGGGGTCAACCCCCCCCTCCGTGAGACACAGACCCCGCCGACCCCCCCCTCCGTGAGACAGATGTGTCTCAACCCGGTGGGGGTTCGGACCCGCACTGTCTCAAGCGGGTGGGGGTTGGGATCCGCTGCCGGACAGTCGCCGGACTGCCCGGGATCTGCACGGGACCGGGCCCAGGGACGGTACCTACCTGAGGTAGTATCCCCCCGGAGTCAACTCCGCGTCGGTCGTGATGTTGAGCCCCAGGCGCCGCAGGCCCACCAGGTCCCCCTGCGTGGGGATGTGGGTCATGTGCATCTCCCGGCCCCGGAGGGCGGGCAGGACCTTCAACCCGGCCTCGGCGGCGGGGTTGCCGGTGGCGCTGATGGCGAGCGCCACGAGGACCTCCTCCACGTCAAGGCTCTCCCCGGAAAGCCCCATGACGTCGCGCTTCAGCCGGGCGAGATTGTGGATGACGGCCGAGGGGAGGAGGTCGATGGCGTCGGGGATGCCGGCCAGCGTCTTGACGGCGTTCAGGACGGTGGCCGAAGCCGAGTGGAGCAGCGGCGAGTTCTTGCCGGTGATCATCGCCTGGCCGTCGAGATCGATGGCGGCGCCGCAGTACGTGCCCTGGTGGCCCTTGCCGGTGGCCTCGGCACGCCGGGCAGCCTCGCGCGCGGGCTGGACCGTGGCCCGATCGGTGGGCTGGAGCCCGAGCCGCCGGGTGAGGGACTCGATGCGGTCCACGGTCTCCCGGCGCTCCGCCCCGACGGCGTACTCCCACCGGTACCGGAAGTAGCGGCGGATGATCTCCTGGCGCGCGGCCTCGCGCACCACCGCGTCGTCCACGATGCCGCAAGACGCCCGGTTGACGCCCATCTCGGTCGGTGACCGGTAGCAGGGGACGTTGCCGCCCGCGCCCACGATGCGCTCGATGATCGCGCGCAGGATGGGGAAGTTCTCGACATCGCGGTTGTAGTTGATGGCGGTGACGCCGCAGGCCGTGAGGTGGAACGGATCGACCAGGTTGAAGTCGCCGAGATCGGCGGTGGCGGCCTCGTAGGCCGCGTTGACCGGGTGATCGATGGGCAGGTTCCAGATGGGGAAGGTCTCGAACTTGGCAAACCCCGAGGACCGGCCGGCGCGGTGGTCGTGGTACATCTGCGACAGGGCCGTGGCCATCTTGCCGCTGCCGGGACCCGCTCCGGTGATCACCACCACCGGCTTCGTGGTCTCGATGTAGGGGTTCTTGCCGTAGCCCTCGTCGCTGACGATGCGGTCCACGTCCGTCGGGTAGCCACGGATGTCGCCCTGGGTGCAAACCCGCATGCCGCGTCGCTCGATCTTGTTCCTGAGCTGGACGGCGGCGGGCTCGTCCGCGAAGCGGTTCAGCGAGACGGCCGTCACGGGCAGGCCGTAGTCCTTGAGGTCGTCGAGCGTCTTCAGCGTGACGGTGTCGTACGTCATCCCGAAGTCGCCGCGGATCCGGCCCCTGGCCACGTCCTGCGCGCTCACGCAGAACACGATCTCGATGCTGTCCCGCAGGCGCTGGAGGAGCTTGATCTTGACGTTGGCGTCGTACCCGGGGAGGACGCGGGCCGCGTGGTAGTCGAACAGGAGCTTGCCCCCGAACTCCAGGTACAGCTTGTCGCCGAAGCGCTCCACGCGCTCCAGGATCGCCGCGGACTGCTCCGCCAGGTAGCGCTCGTTGTCAAAGCCGATCCGGGATTCCGTCAAGCCGCCCATGAGGACGTCTCCATGCCGCGATGCACAGGGTCGAGCTCCGCCCGGTATCCCGCGGCGGACCCCTCCGCTCCCCGCCGCGTCACCCCGCCCCGAGGAGGAGGCCGTACCGGAGGCCCCGGGCGCTCACGGTGAGGTGCGTGCGGTGCGTGGCCAGCAGCAGCCGCTCCAGGATGAGGGCACCGGCGAGGAGGGTGTCGGCATAGTCGGGGGTGGCGGGCACGAGATCGCGCCGCCGGGACAGGGGCGTGGCCCGCAGGAGGTCGATCCATGCCTCGAGCCCGTCGAGCCTGAGCACCCGCCCATGGACGAGGTCGGCGTCGTAGGTGGACTGGCCGGCCTCGGCGGCCGCGAGGGCGGTGGCGGTGCCGGCCACGGCCACGACGTCGAGGGGCCTCGGATCGAAGCGGATCCCCACGAACCCGGCGGCCACCAGGTCCCGGGCCCGCGCCACGGCCGCCGCCTTCAGGGGTTCCTCGGCGAGACAGGCCTCGGTGATCCGCACGGTCCCGACCTCGAGGGACCGGGCCGACCGGACGTCGGGCACCTGACCGGCGCCCGTCGTGTGCCGGATCTCCAGCACCTCGGTGGAGCCCCCACCCGGATCGCCGAGCACCAGGGGCCCCTCGGGCAGATCCAGCCCGGAGAGCGCCCCCACCGCCGTGAGGCGGGCCTCCTCCTCGCCCAGGATCACGCGGACCTCGAAGCCCACCTCCGCCCGCACGCGCCCCTGGAACGCGGCCGCGTTGAGCGCCCGCCGCATCGCCGAGGTGCCCACGACGCGTACGTCGCGGGGCACGATGCCGAACCCCTGGGCCGTCACCGCGTAGCCGGCCAGGACGTCCACGGCGGCATCCATGCGGTCCTGCCGGAGGAAGCCGCGAGCACCCAGGTCGCGGCCCAGGCGGGCCACCCGTGTCACGTCCAGGAGCGGCGCTCCGTCGTCGTCGAGCACGAGGAGCAGGATGGAGTTGGATCCGAGGTCGATGGCGGCGCGCGGCATGGGCTACCAGTCGAGCCGGGGGGACCAGGCGGGGTTGGACCAGCCGCCCTTGTCGAGCGTGACCTGCACGTGGTATCCGCCGTCGGCCGTGGAGATCCAGATCTGCCCGGCGCCCGTGCGGGTGGACGAGAAGGCGAGGTACTGGCCGTCGGGGGACCAGGAAGGGTCCTCGTTGTCGCCCTGGCCCTGGGTGATGCGCACGAGGCCGGTGCCATCGGGCGCGCAGGTGAGCACGTCGAAGTTCACATCGCGGCCGACGAACGCGACGCGGTCGCCCTTGGGCGACCACGCCGGGCTGGTGTTCTGGGAGCCGTGGAACGTGACCCGGCGCACCCCGCTGCCGTCGGCGTTCATGGCGTAGATCTGCGCGCCGCCGCTGCGATCGCTCACGAACAGGAGTCGGCTCCCGTCGGGCGACCAGGTGGGCGACGTGTCGATGCCCGGGCTGTCGGTCAGCCGGCCGACCTGCCGGCCGGCGGGGTCGATGGTGTAGATGTCGGGGTCGCGATCGAAGGAGAGCGTCAGCGCCAGCAGCCCGCCGCGCGGGTGCCAGGCGCCGCCGGAGTTCAGGCCGGGTCGGGCCGAGACGCGGCGGATGGTGCCGGTGCCGAGGTCCACGGTGTAGAGGTCGGGCTTGCCGGCGCGGTAGGAGGTCCAGGCCAGGGACCGGCCGTCGGGCGACCAGCGAGGCTGCAGGTTGATGGCCCCGTTCCGCGTGATGGGGCGGGCGCCGTACCCGTCCACGTCGAGGACGTAGACCTCCTTCGTGCCGGTACGATCGTTCACCGCGGCGAAGCGGGTGCCGAAGATGGAGTCCTTGTTCGTGACCGCACGGACGATCGCGTCGGCCACACGGTGGGCCACGTCCCGGACCCGGCCACCCCCCGAGGAGAAGGCGCGGGCGTCGAGCTTCTGGGCCCCCGCGACGTCGTACACCCAGACCTCGGATCGGATCTTCTCGGGGTCCGTCTCGAGCGTGGTCTTGGCGAGCACGGCGGCGCCCGGGATCCGCCAGTCCCCGAAGTCGAACTCGCCGGGTCGCACGCCCGCGGTCGCCGGCTCCACGAACGCGGCGGGGTCGATGACCGTGAACCAGCCGGAGATCTCGAGGTCGCGCCGCACCACCGCCCAGAACTCCTGGGACAACGCCGCCTCTCCGCCGCGCGGGGAGGGCACTGCGATGGGCGTGTCCTTCCGCCCGGGCGCCCCCAGCCGGAAGACCGGTCGGGCAGCGGACTCCTGCCCCACGACGGGGGACGGGGCGAGCCCCACCGCCAGCAGGACGGCGAGGAGGGCGAGGAGGAGGCGGAACCTAGCGGGCATCGGAGGCGGTGAGCATCAGGAGGATCCCGTCGCGGGCGAGCGAGGGGAAGCGAACCGGGGGGAGGGGGAGGCGACCGGCGCGCGTCACCGCGCGCAGGCACGATTCGTCGAAGGAACCGATGCCGGAGGATCGCGCCACCCGGACCTCGTCGACCCGCCCGTCGGGGTGGAGCGTGACCTCGAGGACGGCCCACGCATCCGGGTTCTCCTGGATGATCCGGGGAAGCGGCGTCCACTGCGGAATGACGGCCGTACGCAGTTCCATGTTGTAGCGGGCGAGGTCCGGGTCGGCCGGAACGCCGCTCCCGGTGCCGCCGAAGAGGAAGTCGTCGGTGAGGACGCCGTCGGGGTCGGTGGCCGCACGGTCCACGTCGCCCAGCGGGGCGTCCGATGTGCTGGCGCCGACCGCCTGCTGGCGGCGCAGGGCGTCGAGGAGCTCCCTGCGGCGGTCGGAGGCCTCGGCGCCCTTCGTGGGCTCGGCTTCCCGGTTGCGGTACACCATGTCGCTCGGGGTGGGCGGCGCCACGGCATCGGGGGCGCCGGCGGTCGGGGCGGGCGCCCGGGTGGCCCGGTCGGGCAGCCGCCCCTTCGCCCTGGGCAGCGACACCATCTGCACCATCATGACCTCGTCGGCGTCGAAGAGCGGCCTGTCGCCGCCCCGGCAGCCCCGGGTCGCCACGAGGAGCGTCGCCAGCAGTACGTGGAGCACGAGCGAGGCCCCCAGGTCGAGGCCCCGGAGGCCCGAGCGACCCGCCAGGAGCGGCAACGGGCTCACCGGGTACTCTCCTCCACACCGGCGGGGGTGGTGACCATGCCCATGCGGGCGATGCCCGCACGGGTACAGACACCCATGATCTCGGCCACGCGCGCGTACGGCACCGTGCCGTCGGCCTGGAGGAACACCTCCTGCTCGGGATTGGCTCGCGCGATGGCCGGGATCCGCTGCTCGAGCTCGGCGAACGAGAACTCGTGGTCCCCGAGGAAGTACCTGCCCTGGGCGTCGATCACGAGCAGGAGCTGGTTCTCGGGCATCTCGATGGGAGGGGCGTCCACGCGGGGCAGGTCCACCTTCAGGCCCGTGGTCATGAGGGGGGCGGTGACCATGAAGATGATGAGGAGCACCAGCATCACGTCCACGAAGGGCGTGACGTTGATGTCCGACATCATGCCGCCCTGCCCGCCGCTCGAGAAGGCCACGGTCAGGTCCCCCGGTAGTGGCGCTTCACGATGTTCATGAAGTCCGCCGAGAAGTTGTCGAGCTCGGTGGAGATGACGCGGATCTTGGAGCTGAAGAAGTTGTAGGCCATGACCGCGGGGATGGCGGCCAGCAGGCCGATGGCGGTGGCGACCAGTGCGTGGGCGATGTCGGGCCCCACCACCTGGATGGAGGCCTGGCCGGATGCGCCGATCCGCTGGAAGGCGCGCAGGATGCCCCACACCGTGCCGAAGAGGCCGATGAAGGGAGCGGTGGCGCCGGTGGTGGCCAGGAAGGGGATCATCCGCTCGAGTGCGGTGATCTGCACGGACGTGGCACGCCGCATGGCCCGGGCGATGTTCTCGGTGCCGCCGAGGTCCATGGCGCCGCCACGCGCGGCGTCGGCGCCGGCCGCGGACGCCAGGCGGGAGAGTTCGACGTACCCGGCCTTGAAGACCTGGGCGAGCGGGGCGTGCTCGAACCCCGCCATCTGCTCGTAGACCTGGTCGGGCCGGCGGAGCCTCCAGAACAGCTCCAGGAAGGCCTCGGAGAGGCGGGCGGCCCGGCGGACCACCCGTGCCTTGTTCACGATGATGGCCCAGCAGGCGATGGACATGCCGATGAGCAGGTACAGGACGGCCTGGACGATGGGCTCCGCCTCGAGGATCATCTCGAGCAGGGAGGGGGGCTCGCCGCCTGCCTCGGTGACCGCGGCCAGGTAGACGCTCATCACGTCGGGCATCAGGAGACCTCCTCGGGCGCCCCGGGCCAGCCGGAGGTGCCGTCGAGCACGTTCACCACGTCGGAGAACCCCACCGACGCGAGGAACTCCGCAGCGGCGGCCGACTGGCCGCCCGTGTCGGACAAGCAGATCACGTCCGTGTTCTGGCCGAGCTCCTGGTACCGGTGGGGCAGCTCGTCGAGCGGGACGTGGACCGCCCCCTCGGGGTGCCAGGCCGCGAAGGCCTCGGCGGGCCGGACGTCGAGGAGCAGCCAGCACGCGCCCTCATCAGCCAGGAGCGCGGCCGCAGCGGCCGCGTCGAGGTCGCGGACCGCACCCCGAGCGTCGCCGGCTCCCCGGACGGGGGAGACCGCTCGCAGAGGGGCGGCCTCGGGCACCGGCCGGCCCTCGTGGGCGGCCAGGAGCGCGAGGAGTTCCTCGACGGGGATCCGGCCCCGGTGGGAGGCGAGCACGGTGCCGCCGCGATCCACCACGACCACGGTGGGACGGGCGCGCGGCAGGAGGTGCCGGCTCGCGCCGTAGCTCCGGGCCAGGAGCGCGAGGGGATCGTACAGCAGGTGGAAGGCGAGGCCGTGGCGGGCACGGAGGGCCCGGAGCGCGTCGGGGCGGTGCTGGGCGATCCCGAAGACCACGGCGTCGAGTTCCTCGAAGGCGGCGATCCGGGAGCTGATCTCCTCGAGGCAGGCGACGGCGTCGTCGCGCTGGAGCGAGGGGGAGAACACCAGGACCGCGAGGCGGCGTTCCTTCAGGTCCGCGAGGCGGATCCAGGTGCCGTCCTCGGCGGTGAGCGAGAGGGGCGGGGCGGGCTGGCCGGGGGAGATGGGCTGGAGGCCGAGGAGGCGGGTCAGCGGGAGGGAGATCGGCATGGTCCAACCGGGGCGCACGCGGGGCCGCGCCGGCGCCCTCCTACCACGAGGACCTTGTGGAATCCATGCGGATGGCGGTCAGATCTCGACGCCCGCCACGCCGGAGCAGGGTTCGGCAGTGCCGTACCGCCCGGCCTCGTCGAGGACCACCCGTGCCCACGCGCACGTGGGGTCGTGCGTGAAGAAGAGGCGGCCCTTGGACTCCACCAGGGAGGCGAGCAGGGCCTTCTTCTCGTCGATGAGGCGCTCGGGGCTCCGGTCGTACCCCATGGTGACGGAGGTGCGGATCCAGGCCCGGCCCGGCACGAGATCGGCCGCATAGACCACGGGCCCACCCACCCCCTCGATCCAGGTGCAGAGCATGCCCGGGGTGTGGCCGTGGGAGGGGTGGAACCGGAAGCGCTCGCCGAGGAGCGGCGAGCGGGCGCCCTCCACGAGCGCGAGGCGGCCGCTCGCCTCGAGCAGGGCCGGCAGCTCCGGGAGGAAGGAGGCGCGGTCGCGGTCGTGGGGGTGTACGGCCCGTTCCCATGCCGCACGCCCCACCAGGAAGCGCGCCCGCGGGAACAGGAGCCGCGGGGCCTCGCCCTCCCGCCAGTCCGAGAGCAGGCCGCCGGCGTGGTCGAAGTGGAGATGGGACAGCACCACCACGTCGATGTCGGCGTCGGTGAAGCCCAGGCGGGCCAGGCTGGCCGGGAGCGCGTTGGACGGGCCCGCGATCCCGTACCGATCCCGCAGCCGGGGAGCCATGGCGGCACCCGCGCCGGCCTCGAGCAGCACGAGGCGCTCGCCGTCCTCGACGAGAAGCGCCCGCGTGGCCAGCGCGATCCGGTGTCGCTCGTCGGGCGGAGCCCAGGCCTCCCAGAGGGCGCGGGGCGCGTTGCCGAACATGGCCCCGCCGTCGAGACGGATGTCGTTGCCGGCGACGGCGTGGAGCCGCATGCCCGGGGTCTACTCGCCGATCCCGGAGACGAGGTAGGCCGCGCCCGCGGCCCCGCCCGCCCGGTCGTTGCCCCGGGCGCCGAGGAGGATGGCGTCGGCGGCGCCAGTGCCGAACACGTCGCCGGGCAGCGCGAGGGTGTTGGCGGCGTAGTCGCCGGAGGCCTCGCCCGCGTACGTCGCGTCGGCCTCGGAGGCCAGGTACGTGCCGGTGGTGGGGGAGAGGAACACGTAGGCGGCGCCCGTGTAGGAGAGGCCGTCGGGTGCGCCGGCCAGGAGATCGGGGACGCCATCGGCGTCCATGTCGACGCCGGCGTCCATGCTGCTCCCCAGGTGCTCGTCGGCGGTCTCGCCGTAGAACACCGCGCCCGCGAGGCTGGCGGCGGTCGCTACGGTGCCGCTCGTGACGGGCCCGTACACCAGGTAGATCGCGCCCCCGTTGTTGGCCCCGCCGTCGGCACGGGCGGCGCCCACCATGAAATCGCCGTAGCCGTCGTCGTCGACGTCGCCGGCGGCATCGACGGCGGCGCCCATGCGGTCGGCGCTCCCGCCGTAGATCAGGACGTCCGCGCTGCCCAGGTCGGTGCTGGCGAGGCCGTCGGCATACAGGAGGTAGGCCGTGCCGTCGTCGGTGTAGGAGGCGTCGAGGGGATGGCCCGGCACGCCGATGAGGATGTCGTCGTGGCCGTCACCGTCCACGTCGCCCGCGGTCGAGGGCACGCCGGCGTAGTCGTAGTCGCTCTCGCCGCCGAACGTGTAGTCAGCGGAGGACACCGACATGTCGCCGAGGATGGGGCCGCGCTCGAGGTAGATGGTGCCGGCGTTGGGGCCGTAGGCGTCGTCGCTGTTGCCCGTGACGATCACGTCGGCGTAGCCGTCGTCGTCCACGTCCCCCGCGAAGGCGACGTGGATCCCCGCGAAGTCCCATGCGGAGTTGCCGCTGATCTTGGCGTCGGCATCGCCGAGCGAGGTGGCGGACGCGGACACCGGCCCGTAGAACAGGTACGCCGCGCCGGTGGCGGTACCGATGCCGGACGCGTTGCGCTTGCCGCCCACCAGGAGGTCCGGGGTGCCGTCCCCATCGACGTCCCCACCGCCGGCGTGGGTGGTGGAGGACTGGTCGGATCCGGCCTCGCCGAGCAGGATCACGTCGGCCGTGCCGAGGCTGGTCACACCGGAGGGGGCCGGCCCGTAGAACAGGTAGGTGGCGCCCACGTCGGTGATGGTGCCGTCATCGCGGTACTCGGCGCCCACCACGATGTCGGCGATGCCGTCACCGTCGAGATCGCCCGCGCCCGCCACGGAGGTGCCGGCGTAGTCGGCCGTGGCCTCGCCGGTGAGGATGGTGTCGGCGTCGGCCAGGTCCTCCCAGCAGGGCCCGAAGTCGCCGCTGCAGTCGTTGTCCACGCCGTCGTTGCAGATCTCCTCCACGTCGGGGTGGACCTCGGTGTCGGTGTCGTCGCAGTCGGTGTCGTCCGCGACGTAGCCGGCGGGCCGGGTGCAGGCGGTACGGGTGGTGGCCGCGTCGCCGTAGTCGTCGCCGTCGGCGTCGGCGTACCAGGTGGAGGCATCGACGGCGTCGGCCTCGTCCACGCTGCCGTCGCAGTCGTTGTCGGCGAGGTCGCAGATCTCGTCCGCCTCGGGGTGGATGGCGGCGTCGGCGTCGTTGCAGTCACCGTACGAGGGCCCGTAGCCGGTGGGCTGGTCGCAGGCGTAAACCACGTAGGCCGCGTTGCCCCAGGAGTCGCCGTCGGAGTCGGCGTACCACGGATCGGCGTCGGTGGCGTCCTCGTCCACCTCGCGGTCGCAATCGTCGTCCACGTCGTTGCAGGTCTCCTCGGCGCCGGGGTGGATCGCGGCGACGGCATCGTCGCAGTCCGTGGCGTCAGCCACGTACCCCGAGGGCCGGGTGCAGGACGTGACCGAGGTGGCGGCGTCGCCGTACCGGTCGGCGTCGGCGTCGGCGTACCAGGTGGTGGCGTCCGTGGCGTCCTCGTCGGACGTGCCGTCGCAGTCGTTGTCGCGGCCGTCGCAGATCTCGTCTGCGCCCGGGTACGACTCGTCCCGGCGGTCGTCGCAGTCGTCGGGGTTGTCGGCGTAGCCCGGAGGCGGGTCGCAGGCGATGGTGGTGAGGGTGGGGACGCCGTAGCCGTCGGCGTCGTAGTCGAAGTACCAGGTGGCACCGTCCACCGGGTCGTCGTCCGGGGTGCCGTCGCAGTCCTGGTCGAACCCGTCGCAGACCTCGTCGGCCTCGGGGTGGATCGAGGGGTCCCCGTCGTCGCAGTCGCCGCCCTCGAGCACCCAGCCCTCGGGCCCGGTGCAGATCACCAGGGTGTCGAGGTCGTCGCCCCACGTGTCGGCGTCGGCGTCGCGGTACCAGGTGACCGGGTCGAGGGCACCGTCGTCGATGAGGTCGTTGCAGTCGTTGTCGAGGCCGTCGCAGACCTCCTGGCCGCCGGGGTGGGCGTCCGCGGAGGTGTCGTCGCAGTCGTCGGCGTTGTCCACCCAGCCTTCGATGGGATCGCAGGACTCGGTCCAGTAGGCCGCGGAGCCGTAGCCGTCGGCGTCGGCATCGGCATACCAGGTGAGGGCGTCGCTCGCCCCGACGTCGGTCTCGCCGTCGCAGTCGTCGTCGACGTCGTTGCAGACCTCTTCCGCGTCGGGATGCACGTCGGGATCGCCGTCGTCGCAGTCGTCGGCGTTGTCGGCGGTCCCCTCCGGATCGGGCTCGCAGCTCCGGACCTCGCTCTCGAGGTCCCCGAAACCGTCGCCGTCGTCGTCGGTCCAGATCACGAGGGCGTCGGTGGCGTCGTCGTCCACCTCGCCGTTGCAGTCGTTGTCCACCCCGTCGCACACCTCCTCGGCGTCGGGGTGGACGAGCGCGCTCTCGTCGTCGCAGTCGCCGTCGTCGGGGGTGAAGCCGTCGCCGTCCCGGTCGTCGCTCCGGCAGCCGGTGGCCGCCAGGCAGAGGAGGGAGGCGAGCAGGAAGGGGCGCAGCATGGCGTCTCCGGTCCGGGGTGTGCGGGATCGCCCCAGTCCCCCAGTCTGCCACGGAACCCCGGGGAAGCGCCACCTCGGCCCGGGCGGAACCCTCCCGGAGGGGAATCGACGGGCTACGTTCTCCGCGCGGCCGGGCGAACCGGCCACTGGAGGAGCCATCCCGCGACGGACCCGCCCTCCCGGAGACGCGCCGTCGCTCCCCTCGCGGCGGGCCCAGATCCGGCGGGCCGCCTACGTCTGCTTCCGCGACCGCGGCTACCATGCCACCTCGGTGGACGACATCTGCCGGGAGGCCAGCATCTCGAAGGGGAGCCTCTACTGGCACTACGCCTCGAAGCAGGAGATCTTCCTCGACATCCTCGACACCTGGGCCAACGAGGTCATGGAGGAGCTGTACCGGCAGTTCCAGGTGTCGCTCGGGCAGCCCGACTACCTCGACGGCATCACGCTGGCGATCAAGCGCGAGATGCGGCGGGGCCGGATCATCGTGCCCATGTGGCTCGAGTTCGTGCTCCACGCCCGCCAGGAGCCCGAGGTGCAGGCGTCGCTGGCCCGGTTCTTCCGGCGCCTGCGCTCGGCGGTCGCCGAGATCCTCACGCCGCTCCTCGGCAACACGCTCTCCGAGGAGGAGATCCGGGGGGTCGCGGCCGTGGTCTTCGGCGCCTACACCGGGCTCCTCCTCCAGGAGATGTCCGACCGCAAGGCGGCCGATGCCATGCGCAACATCCAGGAGTTCATGGGCGTGCTGGGGCGGTGGCTGACGAGCCTCGGCCAGGTGCCGCCGCTCGGCCCGCCCGGCGCCGAGGCGGGCGAGGCCCACGCCCAGCGGCGCGGGGTGGGGCATTCCCCGGGGCGACGCCTCACCCGGCCCGTGCTCGACGCCTTCCTCGGCGGCCGGGAGCCCGCGGTTCGCGACCGGGTGCTGGCCCTGAGGGACCTCGTGCTCGCCGAGGTCCCCGACGCCGACGAGCGGATCATCCCGGGGTGGAGCATGGTGGCCTGGAGCCGCGGGCACCTGTTCTGCTCGATCCAGCCCCACCGGGACGAGGTGCGCGTGGGGTTCCCCCACGGCGCGGGCCTGCCGGATCCAGGCGACCTGCTCCAGGGGACGGGGCGCCGGTCGCGCTTCGTGGGCGTGCCCGCCGAGGGGCCGTTCGATACGACGCCCCTCCTGGCGCTGGTGCGCGCCGCCGCCGCCTTGGCCTGACGTGGACGACGCGGCTGCCGTCGCCTTCCTCGCCCGGGCCGCCCGTCCCGGCGGCGGGTGGGGGTACGGGCTCGGACGCGACGCGCTGATGGAGCCCACCGCCTCGGTGGTGTGCGCCCTGGCCGGCACCGGGCGGGCGCCCAGATCGGAAGAGCACAC
>JBFYZZ010000175.1:0-5029 GCA_041309225.1 Deltaproteobacteria bacterium
CGGCGGTGGGCGGCGATCGTGGCGGCGTCACCCCGGGCGAACGGCCCGGTGAGCGCAGCTTCCGGGTCCGTGGCGGCGGTGTGGGCCAGGGACGCCCGGGCCAGCGGCAGGAGCAGGTGCGGCGCCTCCCGGGGGTCGGCGCCGGCGGCGCCGAGGAGCCCCGCAGCCTCGGCGAGGAGGACCGTCGCGAAGTTGCCCGCGATCACCGTGGCGGCATGGTAGAGGCGGCGGTCCCCCGGCACGCGCACGGGGCGCATCCCCAACGACGCGGCCAACGCCTCGGCCGCGGCTCGGGCCTCGGGGTCACCGGCCACCGCGGCGGGCACACCGGCGAGGTCGGGCACGGCCACCTCGGGCCCCGGGAAGGTGGCCAGCGGGTGGAGGCTGCCGGCGGGACGGTGGGGTCGCAGCACGTCCACCTCGAGGACGCCGCTCGCGTGCAGCACGATCGGGCCGGGCGGAACGAGGCGGGCCACCTCCGCGACCGCACCGTCCGGGACGGTGATCCAGGCCACCTCGGCGGTGGGCACCGGCTCCCCGCGGCGCCAGGGCAGGACCGGGTGGCCGGCGCGCGGCAGGAGCACGGCCAGCGTGCGGCCGAGGCGGCCCATGCCGAGGAGTGCCACACGCACGTCGCCTCCGGGAAAGGGGATGCACGGAAGCCGTATCGCGGCCGGCCGTGCCGGCGAGCCCCTCAGGGCGGGACCGGGCCACCGGTGTCCGCCGAGTGGTCGGTTTCCTCGACGGGGTGGCCGAACACCGCCACGGCCGGATCCGTGGGACCCCCGAAGAAGAAGGGCTCGACGGGGCGCCGGGCGCGCTCGGCGGCGAGCGCGGCCTCGGCGACCGCCAGCGCCTCGGTCACCTCGGGCTGGTCGGGCAGGAGGGCGGCCGCAGGTCGGAGGGTGCGGACGGCCTCGGCGCGCCGGCCCACCTCCAGCAGACAGCCGGCGAGCACGAGGCGGGATCCCACGTCCCAGGGATCGATTCGGACCACCTCCTGCAGCAGATCCACGGCCTCGTCGGCGCGACCGGCCTCCCACGACGCCTGGGCAGCGGCGGTCCAGGCCTGGAGGGAGCCGGGCATGCGCGCGAGCGCGTACCGCGCCTCCTCGACCGCCAGGTCGGGCCGCCCGTCCATGCGCAGGAAGGCCGACCGCACGAGCGCGAGATCCGCGTGGTCCGGGTAGGTGTCGAGGAACGTCTCGGCGGCGGCGCGCGCCTCCGCGAGATCGCCCAGCGCGAGGTCCGCGTGGACCAGGCCCGCCATGGCGTCGGCGCTCATGGGCTGGCGCTCCAGCGCCTCCGCGTACCAGTCGCGGGCCCCGGCCGGGTCGCCCATGGCCAGGGCCACGTCGGCCGCCTCGAGGGCCAGGGAGGAGGAGGGCGAGCGCCGGTGGAGGTCGAGCAGGAGGTCCGCGGCCTGTGCGAGGCGGCCCTCCGCGCGCAGCAGGCGGGCCTCGAGGTGGTCCACGCCCCAGGCGCCGGGCATGCGCGTGGCCAGGGCGGTGTGCAGGCGCCGAGCGACGTCGAGCCGGCCGCGCGCGAAGGCCTGCTGGGCGCGCCAGGTGAGCGGGATGACGTCGATGACGTCGCGCGGATCCTGGGAGCCCTCCTCGCCCGTGAGGGCCCCGCCGAGGTACCCGAGGGCCGCCAGGCGGGCCTCGTCGCCCGGCGGCAGGGCCGCCTCGGGAGCCACCACGTCGTCGTAGCTGGCTCGGAGGGCCGCCAGGCGTGCGGCGTAGGCGGGATCGGGCGACCCCGGGGCCTCCACGGTCGGGATGACGTCGTCCTGGGCCGGGTAGAAGCCGCCCCACCCGCCCTCCGTGTAGCGGCCCTCGGGCCCGGTCCAGGCATAGAGCGGAGCGAGACCGAGGTTGGACCGGCCCGTGAGCGACTCCGAGTAGATCACGTCCGATCCGCCCTGGCGCAGGTCGCGGCCGTCCATGCCGGGGGGGAACGGCAGGCCGGCGGCGGCCAGGACCGTGGGCGCGATGTCCGGATGGCCCACCGGGTCCTCCACGCGCGTGCCCGCGGGGAACCCGGGCAGGCCCCGGGCCCGGACCACGAGCGGGACCCGAATCGTCCCGTCGTGCAGGAGGAAGCCGTGGGTCTCCTCGCCCCCGTCCCCGAGCCCCTCGCCGTGGTCGGCCGTGAGCACGACGAGCGACCGCGGCCGGGCGGCGTCCCAGGCCTCGAGCAGGCGTCCGACCTCGTGGGCGGCGTAGGCGATCTCGCCGTCGTACGGCGCGCCGGGGAACGCGCTGCGGAACGGCTCGGGCGGGTCGTACGGTGCGTGGGCGTCGAACAGGTGCACCCAGGCGAACACCGGGCCGGGCAGATCCGCGAGGGTGGCGATCGCGTCGTCCACGACCTCGCCGGCCCGGCGCTCGTCGCGCCAGTCGAGGCGATCGGGGGGACGCTCCAGGGGGTCGTGGTAGAGGTCGAAGCCCTGGCCGAAGCCCCACCGGCGCTGGGTGGGGAACGCGGCGGTGAAGGCCGCTGTGGCCCAGCCGGCGGCGTGGAAGCACTCGGCCAGCGTGACCTGGTCGTCGCCGAGGTTGAAGTCGCCGTTGTCGCGGACGCCGTGGCGGGGGGGCACCCGGCCCGTGAGGATGGTGGCGTGGCTCGGGATCGTGAGGGGGCAGGTGGAGTAGGCGCGCAGGAACGTGACGCCCTCGGCCGCGAGGCGGTCGTACGCGGGCGTGACGGCGAACCGGGCGCCGTAGGGGGACAGGCGGTCGGCCCGGGTGGTGTCGAGCGTGACGACCAGCACGGACGGGCGCGCCGGGCCGGCGTCCCGGCCCGCGGACCCGCAGGCCGCGGCCAGGAGGGCGAGGAGCGGGAGCCGGCGGGCCCACCCGGCTCGGGGATCGGGGGCGCCGGAACGCGTGGCCCGCGGCTCCCCGTCGATCATGGGATGGTGACGCGGCCCCAGGCACCGCGGTCGCCCCCCAGCCGGTGGCAGTCGTTGCAGGAACCGTCGTCCTGTGGGGTGGCCATGGGCCGTTCGCCGGTGCTCGTGATCACCGTGGCGGTGATGGGGAACACGATCGTGGAGCCGCTGGCCTCGTGGAGGAAGTTGCCGGACGCGTTCGAGGTCATCTCGAACGCGCGGCCGTCGTCGTCGACGATCCGGACCATGGCGCCGGCGACCCCGTAGCAGTCGTCGGGCTCGTCGTCTTCGTGGTACACGGTGCCGGCCACGTCGTACTCCGGGCCGCCGGACAGCCTGTGGCAGTTGATGCAGTCCCTGCCGGGGTTCATGAGCTCGGGCGCGCCGCCCTCCTCCCAGTAGGTCTCCGATACGCAGGGATCGTCTTCGGAGCCGCAGCCGGCGGTGGCCGAGACAAGGAGTGCGAGGGCGGTGGTGCGCATGGGGGCTCCCGGGCGGGTGGGACGTGCCTGACGTATCCGCCGGACGGGACGCGAGCCGCCCGTCCCCGTCGGGGCGCCTCGGCATCCCGCGAGGGGCGGGAGGCCCGGTAGGGCGTCGGGCGCCCACGGGTTATCGGCCCCCGTCCCCCGGGAGACGGCCGTGCCCGCCCTGAGCGTGATCGTCCCGCTGTTCGACGAGGAGCGGCGCCTCGCCGCGGGGCTGGCGGGGCTCGCGGCCCTCGCGGCGTGCCTGGCGGAGCCGCCCGAGGCCATCCTCGTGGACGACGGGTCCCGCGACGGCACCCTCAAGCACGCGCGGCGGACGGCGCCGCCGGGCACGGTCGTGATCGGGATCCCGCACGGGGGCAAGGGCGCGGCCCTGGCGGCGGGCGTGGCCGCGGCCCACGGGGAGCGGGTCCTCCTCACCGACGTGGACTGGAGCGTCCCCCCCGAGGAGATCCCCCGGCTCCTGGCGGAGGACGCGGACGTCGTCCTGGCCACGCGGGAGGGTGCCGGGGCGCGCCGGCTCGGGGAACCCTCCTGGCGGCACCTCATGGGCCGCGCCTTCAACCTGGTCGTCCGGACGGCGGTGCTCCCCGGCATCCAGGACTCCCAGTGCGGGTGCAAGCTCCTCCGGACGGACCTCGCGCGGGAGCTGTTCGGAGCCCTCCGGGTCGTGGGCTGGGCCTGGGACGTGGAGATCCTGGCCGCCGCGCGGGCCCGGGGGGCCCGGATCCGCGAGGTGCCGGTGACGTGGCGCTACGAGGCCGACAGCCGCCTCCGGCCGCTGCACGACGCCCCGGCGATGGTTCGGGACGTGCTCAGGGTGCGGCGGACGCTCCGCCCGTCCCGGTAGGCACCGGGCGCAGGGGCACGACCCCGCGCAGCACGTCCCAGACGGCGAGCGTACCCGCCGCGGCGGCCGTGACCCGCTCCACGACGAGGAGGGGGAGGCACGCCGCAGCGAAGCCCCCGCCCTCCCGGGCCGCGAGGAAGCCGAGGAGGTCCCGCTCCCAGAGCCCGAGGGCCAGGGCGAGGCCCGCGGCCGGCAGCGGCTGGCCCGCCACGAGGCATGCCGCTGCCCCCACCCCGAGCGGAACGCCGAGGAGGTAGCGGACCTGGCGCCGGGCGCCCGGCCCGCCACCCCGGACGGAGGGCCGGCCGGCGACGGCCCGGCGCAGCGTCGCGCCCGCGTGGTTGCGCAGCTTGCCGAGGTCGTTCCGGACGACCCCGGCGGGGGTGAACCGGTGCCGGTGCTCCACCTCCACCCAGGGGTCGAGGCGGAGCCGCCAGCCCGCGTCCACGAGGTCGCGGCCCAGCTCGACGTCCTCCACCGAAACCCCCCGCCAGCGGACGTCGAAGCCCCCGATCGCATCGAACGGCCCTCGGCGGACGAGCACGACCATGGAGGTGAGGTGCCGCGGCTCCGGGCCGAGCGCGAGCGTGAAGTGCCGGTGCGCGAGGTTCTTGTACCGGCTCGCGAGCGCGGGATCGGGGGAGGCGGCCGTCACCGTGCCCCATGCGGCGGCCACCCCGGGTTCCCCGAGGCAGCCGGCGAGCCGCCGGAGCGCCCCAGTGGGCACGACGACGTCGGCATCGACGAAGAGAAAGGCGTCCACGCCGTCGCCGTGCTCCCGGGCACCCCGGTTGC
>JBFYZZ010000176.1:0-21485 GCA_041309225.1 Deltaproteobacteria bacterium
CGTGGTGGCGCTGCCCGGGTACGTCCTCCGCGTCTCGGGCAACCTGAACGAGCGCTGGATCCATCGGTTCGTGGCACCCTGATCGGATGCCCGTTCCCCCACCCGTGACGTTCCGCCCGGCCGCTGGATCCGCTACCATACCGGAGTGCCCGTGCGGTCCCTCGTGCTCGTCCTCACCGCCGTCCTGCTCGCGGCCTGCGGTCGGCCCGTGTCGGGGAGCACCGCCGGCTCCGGGGAGATCCCACCCATGCGACCCGTCTACTCGGCCTCGGGCCACGACATCACCCCGCTTCCGGCCGCCCGCGTGGCCGAACTGGCCGCCCGCCTCGATCCCGAGGCGTACCGGATCACCCAGGCCGCCGGCACCGAGCGTCCCTTCTGCGGCCTCCTGCTCGACGAGGAGCGCGCCGGCACCTACACCTGCGTGGTGTGCGGGCTGCCCCTGTTCCGGAGCGATGCCCGGTTCCACTCCGGCTCCGGTTGGCCCTCCTTCTTCCGGCCCTTCGACCCGGCGCACGTCCACGAGCGCCGCGACACGAGCCACGGCACGGTGCGGACCGAGATCCGGTGCGCCCGCTGCGGAGCCCACCTCGGCCACGTGTTCGACGACGGCCCCCGCCCGACCGGCCTGCGCTACTGCCTCAACGGCGCCGCGCTCGTGTTCCGGCCCGAGGGTGAGCCCGTGCCACTCGAGTCGCTCCCGGCGCGCACCGCGACCGCCTTCTTCGCCGGAGGCTGCTTCTGGGGGATCGAGCACGTCTTCCAGCTCGCGCCGGGTGTGTTGGACGTGGTCAGCGGCTACATGCAGGGACGCACCGAGGCGCCCACCTACGAGCAGGTCTGCGCCCACACCACCGGTCACGCCGAGACCGTGCGGGTGACCTTCGACCCGGCCCGGATCACGTACCGGGAGCTGCTCGAGGGGTTCTTCGCCATGCACGATCCCACGCAGCTCGACCGCCAGGGCCCGGACGTGGGCGACCAGTACCGCAGCGGCGTGTTCACCGTCGACGACGACCAGGCGGCCCAGGCCCGGGCGTACGTGGCGGAGCTCACGGCCCGCCGCGTGCACCGTGCGCCCATCGTGACCATGATCGAGCCCGCCCGCACCTTCTGGCCCGCGGAGGCCGGGCACCAGGACTACGTCGTCCGGACGGGCCGGGCCTGCCACGTGGGCGACCCCTGGCCCGCGGTGCTGGGCGACCGGTACGTCCCGCCGGGCCGGAACTAGTCCAGGACGCCCTTCTCCTCGAGGAAGGCGAGGACGGCCCGGGCCGAGGCCTCGACGTCGAGGGAGGCGGTGAGCCGCAACTCGGGGGCGAGGGGTTCCTCGTAGGGTGCGCTGATCCCGGTGAACTCGGGGATCTTCCCCTCGCGGGCCTTCTGGTAGAGCCCCTTGGGATCGCGGGTCTCGCAGACCTCCACCGGGATGTCCATGAAGATCTCGAAGAACCGGCCGGGCCGGACCTTGGAGCGGGCGAGGTCGCGGTCGGCCCGGTAGGGGCTGATGAAGGCGGTCATGCCGACCACGCCGGCGTCGGCGAAGAGGGCGGCCACCTCGCCGATGCGGCGGATGTTCTCCTCGCGGTCCTTCGGAGAGAAGCCGAGGTCCTTGTTGAGCCCATGCCGGATGTTGTCGCCGTCGAGGACGTACGTGAACACGCCCCGCTCGAGGAGGAGCTGCTCCACGCGGCGGGCCACGGTGCTCTTGCCCGAAGCGGACAGCCCCGTGAACCAGAGCACGCATCCCTTCTGGCCCACGGCGAACTCCCGCTCCTCCTGGGTGACGTTCGCGCCGTGCCACGTGATGTTGGTCGCCTTCTGCCGTTCCATGGGTGCTCCGGTCGGGGGTCCGAAAGGGGACGCCTCCTATCGCAGGGCGTGGCCCACGGCAATCGCGGACTCCGGCGTCCCTTCTCCGGGATAGGGCGTCCTCCCCGCCCGCTCCGGAGGCGCCATGCTCCCCCTCCCCGACGTCCAGGCCATCCGGGAGCGCTACCGCATCGTGGGCCGCGCCCGGGAGATCGAGGACCTCCTCGCCTGTCTCGCGGCGGGTCGCCACGTGCTCGTGGAGGGTCCGGTGGGGGTGGGCAAGACCGCGCTCGTGCAGGCCGTGGCCGCGAGCCTGGGGCGCCCCTTCCTCCGCGTGGACGGGGACGGCCGGTACGCCGAGGCCCGCCTGGTCGGAGCCTTCGATCCCCCCACCGTGATGGCGCGCGGCTACGTCCCGGAAGCCTTCCAGGCGGGTCCGCTGGCCCGCGCCCTCGAGGAGGGAGCGGTTCTCTTCGTCAACGAGCTCAACCGCATGCCCGAGGGCGTACAGAACGTCCTCCTCCCCGCCATGGACGAGGGCCGGGTCGAGGTCCCCCACCTCGGCACCCTCCACGCTGCGCCGGGCTTCGCGGTGGTGGCCACCCAGAACCCCGCCGAGTTCGTGGCCACCGGTCACCTCTCCGAGGCGCTCCTCGATCGGTTCGAGCGCGTGCGCCTCGATTACCAGGACGAGGCGGAGGAGCAGGCCATCGTGGCCGCCCGCGCCCGGCTGGCGCCCTCGCCCGAGGTGATCGCCGCGGCCGTGGCCACGGTGCGCGCTACCCGCCGGGATCCCCACGTCCGGCGCGGCGCCTCCGTCCGGGCGGCCGTGGCGCTCGCAGACCTGGCCACGGCCCTCGGTGGGGACCTGGACCGCGCCGCCGCGCTGGCGCTCCCCACGCGCCTCGACCTGGCCGACGAGCGGGACCACGGCATCGAGCAGATCCTGGAGACCCTCGGAAAAAAAGGCCGGGGGGGGAGCCGCGGCCCACGCTCGACCTGACACGGTCGGCCACCGTCCACCCCCCCGCCGTCGACCCCCGGTTCCAGCCCTTCTTCGCCGCCTCGGACGTCGTCCCGAGTGAGGTGCCACTCCCCGCGGGCTGGGAGGAGCCCCACCGGACGGGCCGGGTGACCGGGGCCGTCGCGAACCCCCTGAGGGTGGAGGCCGGAGCCCGCGCCGTGGACGCCGTGATCGCACGTGCGCGGCGCCTGCTCCGGCACGCCCGCCGGCCGGTCCGCGCCGTGGAGGATGCCTTCCCCGCCCCCGGCGACCTGGACCTCGAGGCCACGACCGACCGCGATCCGCCCTGGACGGCCGACCGCCTGCGGGTGCGGCGCACCGAGCCCCGCGACGCCGAGGTGGTGCTGGTCCTCGACACCAGCCTGTCCATGACGGGGGAGAAGGTGGCGCTGGTGGCCGTGGCCGCCGCGATCCTCCAGCTCGCGCTCCGGGAGGTGGCGGTGGTGGCGTTCGACACCGCCGCCCACGTGCTCGTGCCGGTGGGACGCCCCGTGCCCACGCGCGAGGTCGTCGGCCGCGTGCTCTCGGTCCCGGCCCAGGGCTACACCCACCTCGAGGCGGGCCTGGTGTGCGCGGCCGCAGAGCTCGCCCGCTCCAGGCGTCGCGAGCGGGTGGCCCTCCTGCTTACCGACGGCCTGCCCAACATCGGGTGGGATCCCGTCCGGCCCGCGAGCCGGTTCTCCCGCCTCCACGTGGTCCAGGTGGGTCCGGATCACGCCCACGGCACCCGGACGTGCCGCCGACTCGCGGCCGCGGGGCGGGGTCGCCGGTTCCGCGCCCGGACCTGGGAGGACCTGCCCGGCGTGGTACGCGACGCCGTGCGCTTCCTGCTGCGGGCCTGACGCTCCGAGGGCACCCGGGGGTGGCTACCAGTCGGACACCGTGAGTCCGGCCCCCCAGGCGACCTGCTCGCCGTCGGTCAGGGTGGCCGGCAGGACGGTCCAGGTGCCCGGCACGCGCGGCAGGCGGGGCAGGGCTGCGGCGGACGGCCCGCGGGGGGAGGACCGCCGCTCGAGGATCCCGCCGAGCACCGCGCCGCCGACCGCGCCCACCCCGGCGCCGACGAGCGAGGCGGTGAGCAGGTGGTCGGTGTCCTCCGTGACGAAGGTCGCGCCGAGGAGGCCGACCCCCACGCCGAGGGCGCCGCCCGCATCCGCCGTGGCGACCACGAGCGGAGGGGCGTCCACCAGCGGCGACATGAGGAGGACGCCCAGGCCGAGGCCCAGGTCGGAACCCGTGAGGGACCAGGCGAGCGGCTCCTCGGCGTCCGCCAGCACCGCGGTCGCCGCGCCCACGTAGACGCCCCAGAGCCCGAGCGAGAGGGCCGGCAGCGTGCGTTCCACGTCCACGTCGAGCGCGGGGGAGGCCACGGCCACGGCCGCGCCGGCGACCGAGGGCACCAGGGGCACGAGCCCGAAGGTCGCCGACGGCCGCTCGGCGACGATCCACCAGCCGGTGGATTGCCAGAGGGTCCAGGCGGAGGTGAGGCTCGAGAGCACCACGTCGTCGGCCCGGACGCCGGCGGGATCCCGCCGGGCGAGCCAGCCACCGGCGACCGCACCCGCGGTGCCACCGGCGAGCGCGATGGCCGACACCGTCTGCCGCTCGACCCAGGTGGTGCGCCCGTCGGGGTCGGGGAGGAGGGCCCCGGCGCCCCACCCGGCAAAGGAGCCGAAGGCGAGCCCCGCGAAGGCCCCGGTGGTGACGTCGCCCGGGATCTCGACGGCATCGGCGAGGGCGTAGCCGGCCAGGTAGCCGCCCGCGAGCCCCACGAAGGGGAGGCTCTCGCGCGATCGGTCGCCGACGGGGACGAGCGAGCCCGCGACGGTGCCCCAGGTGGTGGTCAGGGCCATCCACCCGGCATCGTTGCGGGTGAGGTCCACGTGGGGGGCGGCGAGGTGCCCGGCGACCATGCCCCCGAGCATCCCGAATCCGGCGAAGGTGCCGTAGTGATCGCCATCGTACGGGTCGATGAAGATGCGGGTGGTGAAGGCGCCCAGGGTGGAGGCGGCCGTGACGCCCACAGCCTCCCAGGTGTCGCCGACCGTGCCCCGGTGCTCGTCCATGAATGCCCAGCCGAGCCCGTACCCGGCCGCGCCGCCCACGAGGCCGCCGAGCCAGCCGGCGTCGCCGGTGCCGTCGCCCATGAGGCCGCTCGCGGCCATCACGCCGCCGAAGGTGCCCGCGGCACCCGAGGTGGTCCAGAACGCGGCGTCGTCCGCCTCGACGGGGGAGAGACGGCCGCCGACGAGCCCCAGGGTGACGCCCGCCACGCCACCTGTCACGATGCCGATCCCGACCAGGTTCGCCTTGCCGAAGTGGCCGGCGGACCCCAGCGCGTATCCGAGCCCCAGCGCGGCTCCGGGGACCAGCCACCCGGTACCGTCGCGGGCCGCGATCCGCTGGAGGCCCTCCGAGCGGTCGGGGTACCAGCGACGGAGGGCCTCCACCACCTCCACCCGGACCGGGCGGGGCAGGTCGGTGTCCAGCGCCGCCACGAGCGCCTCCCCGGCGTCGGGCCGGGACGCGAGCCCGAGCGCCTGGGCCGCGACCTCACGCACCTCGAGCCGGGCGGTCCCGTCACCGAGCAACCCCGCGAGGACCCGGACCCCGTCGCTGCCGTGGCCGGCCAGGTTGCGGGTGGCAGCGAGCGCGATCGGCAGGGCGCGCGTCCTCGCGCCGTGCTCGAGGGGGGAGACGGCCCGGGGATCCACGAGGCGACCGAGCCGCTCGGCCCCGTCCTCCCCGGTCGCCTCCGAGAGGAAGACCTGCAGGGCGGCGAGGAGGGCGGCGTCGGCCGCGCAGGCATCGCCCGGCGGCGCCTCCTGGGCGAGCGAGACGGTGGCCAGGAACAGGAGGGCAGCAGGGGTCATGGGCACTCCGACCCCGGGGTGTATCCCGGGACCAGACGCCGTGAATGGCGGGACGGTCTAGGGATCGCCCGCGGCGTCGAGGTTCCCGCTCCAGAGGTACCGCCGGGTCTCGACCACCAGCACCCCGCTCAGGAGCAGCAGGGACACGAGGTTGGGGATGGCCATGAGAGCGTTGGCAGCGTCGGCGAAATCCCATACGAAGGCCAGTTTTGCCACGGAACCCACAAACACGAACCCCACCCAGGCAAGGCGGTAGGGCAGGATGACGCGCTTGCCCAGGAGGTACTCGGCCGCCCGCTCCCCGTAGTACTCCCATCCGAGGATGGTCGAGAACACGAACGTGAGGAGCCCCACGGTGAGGACCACGGGCCCCACCACCGGGATCCACTCGAAAGCCGCCCTGGTGATGCCCGCCCCGCTGGCCCCCGAGGCCCAGGCCCCGGTGTTCACGATGACGAGCCCGGTGATGGCGCACACCACCACAGTGTCCCAGAACGTGCCGGTGGAGGAGACCAGCGCCTGGCGGACCGGGTTGCGGGTCTGGGCGGCCGCGGCCACGATGGGCGCGCTGCCCAGGCCCGACTCGTTGGAGAAGAGCCCGCGGGACACGCCGTAGCGCATGGACGCCGCGACCCCCGCGCCCGCGAACCCGCCCACCGCGGCCTGCGGGAGGAAGGCGTCGCGCACGATGAGGGCCACGGTGCTCCCGAGGGTCTCCCACTGCAGGGCGAGGATGACGAGGCAACCGGCCACGTAGGTGACCGCCATGAAGGGCACGAGCCGCTCGCAGACGCGGGCGATGGACCGGATGCCCCCGAGGACGACCACGGCGGTGAGCACCATCAGCACGCTGCCCGTGATCCACGGCGAGACGCGGAACGTCTCCTCCACGAGGGTGGAGACGGAGTTGGCCTGTACCATGTTGCCGATCCCGAAGGCGGCCACCGCGGTGAAGATGCAGAAGAGCACCGCGAGCCACCGCTGCCCGAGGCCACGCTCGAGGGCATACATGGGACCGCCCAGCATGGTGCCGTCCGAGGTCCGCACGCGGTACTTCACCGAGAGCAGGGCCTCGGCGTACTTGGTGGCGATTCCGAAGACGCCGGTGAGCCAGCACCAGAGGATGGCACCCGGGCCCCCGAGGGCCACCGCCGTGGCCACGCCCACGATGTTGCCCGTGCCGATCGTGGCGGCCAGTGCGGTCATGAGCGCGCCGAACTGGGAGATGTCCCCCTCCCCCTCCCGCCGCCGGCCGAGCGAGATCCGGATGGCCGTGCCCATGTACCGCTGGATGAATCCGAGGCGCACCGTGAGGAAGAGGTGGGTGCCCAGCAGGAGCACCAGCATGGGAGGGCCCCACAGGTACCCGTTCAACCAGGTCACCCCCTGGTGGACCCCGTCCATCGCCGCGTCGAACCCAGCGAGCGCTCCATCCACGGTCACCTCCTCGGCCGGACGCCGCCCGGACGGGCGAGTGTACCACCGTCCGGGCGGCTCGGGACGCCGGGGGGGGCCGCTACGTGGCCTTCGCGTCCTCTGAGGCGCCGACCTGGATCCGCATGGCGTAGAACGAACGCCACACGAACACAACAGCGACGAGGAAGAACACCGCCGCGAGCACGAACCGGATCGAGGGCACCAGCGTGACGGCCAGCTCGACGGCCAGCAGCCCGAAGAGCGTGGTGAACTTGATGACCGGGTTCATGGCGACAGAGGAGGTGTCCTTGAAGGGATCGCCCACGGTGTCGCCGATGACGGTGGCGGCGTGCAGGGCGGTGCCCTTCTCCTTGAGTTCGGTCTCCACGATCTTCTTCGCGTTGTCCCAGGCTCCGCCGGCGTTGGCCATGAAGATGGCCTGGAAGAGGCCGAAGACCGCGATGGAGATGAGGTACCCGATGAAGAAGTACTCGTTCAGGCAGGCGAACGCGAGGGTGGAGAAGAACACCGTGAGGAAGATGTTGAACATCCCCTTCTGGGCGTACTGCGTGCAGATCTCCACCACCTTCTTGCTGTCGGCGATGGATGCCCTCTCCGTGGAGCCGTCGAGCCGGATGTTGCGCTTGATGAACTCCACCGCCCGGTAGGCGCCCGTGGTCACGGCCTGGGTGCTGGCGCCGGTGAACCAGTAGATCACCGCGCCACCCGCGATCAGCCCGAGCAGGAACGGAGCGTTGAGGATGGACAGCTTGTCCACGTTCTCCGTGAGGCCGGCCGTCAGCATCATGATGGTCGAGAAGATGAGCGTGGTGGCGCCCACGACCGCGGTGCCGATGAGCACGGGCTTGGCGGTGGCCTTGAACGTGTTGCCCGCGCCGTCGTTCTCCTCCAGGTAGGCCTTGGCCACCTCGAAGTCGGGCCGGAAGCCGAAATCCCGCTCGAGCTCGTCGTGGATGCCGGGCAGGGTCTCGATCGTGGAGAGCTCGAACACGGACTGGGCATTGTCGGTGACCGGTCCGTAGGAGTCCACGGCGATGGTCACGGGCCCCATGCCGAGGAATCCGAACGCCACGAGGCCGAACGCGAACACCGCCGGGGCCACCATGAGGGCGCCGAGACCGGTGGTGCTCACCCCGAACGCGATGCCCATGAGGGCCAGGATCGCCATGCCCATCCAGTAGGCGGAGAAGTTCCCGGCCACGAACCCCGAGAGGATGCCGAGGGACGGGCCACCCTCGCGGGCGGACGTGACAATCTCCCTCACATGCATGGACTTGGTGGACGTGAAGACCTTGACGAGCTCGGGGATGAGGGCGCCTGCGAGCGTGCCGCACGTGATGATGGTGGAGAGCTTCCACCAGAGGGTGCCGTCGCCGAGATCGGGGATGATCAGGTACGAGATCAGGTAGGTGACGCCGATGGAGATGAGCGAGGTGAGCCACACCAGCGTGGTGAGCGGTGCCTCGAAGTCCATGTGCTTCACGCCCACCTTGTCGTACCGGGCCCTCGCGACGAGGTCGTTGATGAAGTACGAACCCACGCTCGTGACGATCATCATGACGCGCATGACGAAGATCCAGACGAGCAGGTCGACCCGGAACGGCTCCCCGACGGCGAGGAGGATGAAGGAGATGAGCGCGACGCCCGTGACGCCGTAGGTCTCGAAGCCGTCGGCCGTGGGGCCTACCGAGTCGCCCGCGTTGTCGCCGGTGCAGTCGGCGATGACGCCGGGGTTGCGGACGTCGTCCTCCTTGATGTTGAAGACGATCTTCATGAGGTCGCTGCCGATGTCGGCGATCTTCGTGAAGATGCCACCGGCGATGCGCAGGGCCGCGGCGCCGAGCGACTCGCCGATGGCGAACCCGATGAAGCAGACACCCGCCAGCTCGCCCGGAATGAACAGGAGGATGGCGAGCATGATCACCAGCTCGATGCTGATGAGCAGCGTGCCGATGGAGATGCCGGCCTTCAGCGGGATGGCGTAGGCCGGGAACGGGCTGCCCTTCAGCGTGGCGAAGGCGGTCCGGGAGTTGGCGAACGTGTTCACCCGGATGCCGAACCAGGCCACGCAGTAGGAGCCGGCGATGCCGATGAGGCTGAACGCCACGATGATGACGACGTTCCGGACGATCTCGCCCGTGGAGTGGCCGATGGGGTTGAGCCCGCCGAAGTAGACCACGATGATCGTGCAGATGAACGCCCAGAGGATCAGGATGAACTTGCCCTGGGTGAAGAGGTAGGTCTTGCAGGTCTCGTAGATGAGCTCGGAGATCTCGCGCATCGAGGCGTGGACCGGCAGGGCCTTGAGCTGGCGGTAGACGACGAGCCCGAAGACGCCGCCGAGGACGCAGACGATGAGGCCCAGCGTGAGGAGTCCGGACCCGCTCATGCCGAGGTACTGCTCGGAGCCGAGGTCCGGGACCTTGAGATCGGCCTCGCTCGCGTGGGCCAGCGCGGGGAGCGCGAGCGCGGCGAGCGCAGCGGTGGCTCCCAGGAACCGGGTGATGGACCTGCCTGCCATGACGACCAGCCTTCACCCCGGGGCGGGCCCTCCCCGCCATGGGGAGGCGGCGTCGCCCTCCGAGGCGCGCCAGCGTATGAGCCCGACGGCCGCCAGTAAAGGGATCGCACGCGATTCTGGTACGGATCCCTGCAGGGCAACCCCGGGCCCGGATAGGGCGGCGGCGTGCCGACCCCCCGCTCCGTCCTGGTCCTCCTCACCGTCGGGCTCGTGGCCGCGAGCCAGTCCGGCAACCTCATCCGCCTCGGCGACGCCTCGCCCGTGGCCATCGCCGCCTGGCGCCTCCTGCTGGCCTCCCTCCTGCTGCTCCCCGTCGCGGGTCGGACGCTCGGGGTTCTCCGTCGCCTCACCCGGGGGGAGGCGCTCCTCCTCGGGACGGGCGGCCTCGTGCTCGCAGCCCACTTCGTCACCTGGATCGCGGGCGTCCAGGAGACCACCGTGGCCAACGCGCAGGTCACCTTCGCGGTGAACCCGCTCACGACCTCGCTGGCCGCGTGGCTCCTCTTCGGCGAGCGGCCGTCCCGCCGGCTCTGGATCGTGATCGTGCTGGGCCTCTGCGGCGTGCTGGCGATCGCGTGGCACGACCTCGACGTCCGGCCGGGCCTGTTCCGGGGGGACGCCCTGGTGCTCCTCTCGGCCCTCTGCTTCACCGCCTACTTCCTGGTGGGGCGACGCCTGGGCCGCGTGCTGCCGGCCTCGGTGTACGCCTGCGTCCTGTACGCGACCGCCTCGCTGCCCTGCTTCCTGCTCTTCCCCGTCCTGGACGTCCCGCTCCTCGACCACGGCGTGCGGAACTGGGCGTGCTTCGGGCTCATGGCCCTGATCCCCACCGTGATCGGGCACACCTCGTTCAACCACGCCCTGCGCTGGATCCCGCCCGGCCGGGTCTCGGTCGCGACGCTCTCCGAGCCGCTCCTGGGCGGCGCGGTCGCCTGGATGGCCTGGGACGAGCCCGTCTCGGCCGCGACCGTCGCCGGCTACGTGCTCATCAGCGCCTCGGTGGTCGTCCTGGTGCTGGACCGGGGCCGGCGGGGTCCCGTGGTCCCGCCCGCCGAGCTGGAATAGGTGCCCGCCCCCCCCCACGCACGGAGCCTGCCTTGGACCCTCGCACACTCGCCTCCTTCGACACCTCGAACGGACGTTTCGTCGTCGAGCTCTTCGCCCGCGAGGTCCCCCGCACGGTCGAGAACTTCGTCGGGCTCGCCGAGGGCACGAAGGAGTGGCTCGATCCCCACACCCGCCAGAAGGTGAAGCGCCCCTTCTACGACGGCCTCGTCGTCCACCGCGTGATCGAGGGCTTCATGATCCAGGGCGGTTGCCCGCTGGGCACCGGCACGGGCGGCCCCGGCTACCGCTTCCCCGACGAGTTCCATCCGTCGCTCAGGCACGACCGCGCGGGCGTGCTCTCCATGGCCAACGCGGGCCCGGACACCAACGGCAGCCAGTTCTTCATCACCGTGGGCCCCACGCCCCACCTCGACCGCCGCCACTCGGTGTTCGGCCGGGTCGTGGAGGGCCTCGACGTGGTCCTGGCCATCTCCCGCGTGCCCACGGACGCCTCCGATCGGCCCCGGCAGCCCGTGGTCATCCGGAAGGTCACCATCCAGCGCGCGTAGGGCCGCCCTGGAAAGGGTTCCAACCCGTGGCTACCTCGGTGCCATGACCCGCGACCCCGCATCCGCCGCTGGCGCCCATCCCCACGACCACCGCCCCGAGGGCACGCGGGCCCGCCGTGCGCTCGCGTGGGCGCTCCTCCTCAACGCCGCCTTCCTGGTGATCGAGGCCGGGATCGGCCTCGCCACGGGCTCGCTGGCCCTCCTGTCCGACGCGGCCCACATGGTCAGCGACGTGGCGGCCCTCACGGTCGCCCTGGGCGCTTCCTGGCTGGCCGGCCAGCGGGCCACCCGGGCGCGGACCTTCGGCTGGCAGCGGGCCGAGGTGCTCGGCGCCTTTCTCAACAGCCTGGGCCTCCTGCTCGCGGTGGGCTTCATCGTCCGCGAGGCCGTGACCCGCCTGGTGGCCGGTTCGCCCCCCGTGCCGCCGGGGCCCGTACTGGCCGTGGGCCTCGCAGGGCTGGTCGTCAACCTGGCCAGCGCCTGGTACCTCTGGCGCGCTGGCCGGGAGAACCTCAATGTCCGCGCGGCGCTCCTGCACATGCTCGGCGACGCGCTCGGATCGGTCGCGGCCATCGTGGCCGCGCTCCTCCTCAAGGCCGGCGTGCCCGCGGCGGATGCCGTCGCCGGCCTGGCGGTGGCGGGCCTCGTGCTCTGGGGAGCATTCCGCCTGCTCGCCACGTCGGGCCGGATCCTGCTCCAGTTCACCCCCGAGGACTTCGACGACGAGGCCGTCCGGCAAGCGATCCTCGCCGTGGAGGGCGTCCTGGACGTCCACGACGTCCACGCCTGGAGCCTGGACGGACGGGTCTCGGTGTTCACGGCCCACGTCGTGACCTCGGGCGGGCGCCCGGATCTGGAGATCCGGCGGGAGGTGGAGGCCGTCCTCTGCCACCGCTTCCGGATCGACCACACGACCCTGCAGGTCGAGGCCCTCGGGACCTGTCCCACGGGCAGTTGCGTCCTGGCGCCCGAGGCGCGCTGACGAATGCCGGCGGGCCCGCCGTGCCGGATCAGGCCAGCTCGATGCCCCGGAAGAACCAGCCGATCTCGAAGGCGGCGGTGCCGGGGCCATCGGACCCGTGGACCACGTTGCGCTGCTTGCTCTCGGCGTGGAGGCGCCGGAGCGTGCCGTCCGCGGCCTCGGCCGGGTCGGTGGCCCCCATGACCGCGCGCCAGCGCCGGATGGCGTCCTCGCCCTCGAGCACCGCGAGCACGCAGGGCCCCGAGATCATGAACGCGACGAGGGGGGCGAAGAAGGGCCTCTCTCGATGGACGGCGTAGAAGCCCTCGGCCTCGGTGCGGGACAGCGTGGCCATCCGGAGGGCCACGATCCCCAGGCCCTCGGCCTCGATGCGGGCCAGGATGACGCCGGTGAGCCGACGGGCGACCGCGTCGGGCTTCACGATGGCGAGGGTGCGTTCGACGGCCAAGGCTACCTCCCCAGGACCTCACGCATCCGGCGCCCCATGTCGGCGGGGCTGCGGACCACGTGGACGCCCGCGTCCCCGAGGGCGCGGAACTTGTCCTCCGCGGTGCCCTGGCCGCCCGAGATGATTGCGCCCGCGTGGCCCATGCGCCGGCCCGGAGGCGCCGTGGCCCCGGCGATGAACGCCACCACCGGCTTGGTCATGTGCGCCCGGATCCAGGCCGCGGCCTCCTCCTCGGCGGTGCCGCCGATCTCGCCGATCATCACCACCGCCTCGGTCTCGGGATCGCCCTCGAAGAGCGCGAGCGCGTCCACGAACCGGGTGCCTACGATGGGGTCGCCACCCAGGCCCACGCAGGTGGACTGGCCGAGCCCCTCGGCCGTGAGCTGCCACACCGCCTCGTAGGTGAGGGTGCCCGACCGAGAGAGCACGCCGATGCTGCCCTCCCGGTGAATGTAGCCGGGCATGATGCCGATCTTGCACCTGCCCGGCGAGATGACGCCCGGGCAGTTGGGCCCGACCATGCGCACGCCGTGCGCCTGGACCACGGGCCACACCCGCACCATGTCCCCGGCCGGGATGCCCTCGGTGATGGGGACCACGACGCGCACACCCGCGTCCACGGCCTCGAGGATGGCGTCGGCCGCGAAGGCGGGGGGGACGAAGATCACGCTGGCGTCGGCCCCCGTCTCGCGGACCGCCTCGCGAACGGTGTGGAAGATGGGCACCGTGCCCTCGAACCGCTGGCCGCCCTTGCCGGGGGTCTGCCCCGCCACGAGTCGGGTCCCGTAGGCCAGCATCTGCTTCGCGTGGAAGGATCCGTACGACCCGGTGATCCCCTGGCAGAGGACCCGGGTGCTCCCGTCGACGAGGATGGCCATGGCTACCTCCCGGCGGCGGCCGCGGCGACCACCTTGCGCGCCGCGTCCTCCATGGAGTCGGCGATGATGACGGGCAGGCCGCTCTCGGCGATGAGGGCCCGGCCCCGCTCGACGTGGGTGCCCTCGAGCCGCACCACCAGGGGTACGGACAACCCGACCTCGGCCACTGCGGCGAGCACGCCCTCCGCGATGACGTCGCACTTCATGATGCCGCCGAAGATGTTGACCAGGATGCCTCGGACGGCCGGATCCGCGGTGATGATGCGGAACCCCGCGGCGACCCGCTCCCGGGTGGCGCCGCCGCCCACGTCGAGGAAGTTGGCGGGATCGCCGCCGTGGAGCTTGATGATGTCCATGGTGGCCATGGCGAGCCCCGCGCCGTTCACCATGCAGCCGATCCAGCCGTCGAGCTTGACGTAGTTGAGGTCGTGCCTCGACGCCTCCACCTCGTTGGGATCCTCCTCCGACGGATCGCGCAGGGCTGCGATCTCGGGGTGCCGGAACAACCCGTTGTCGTCGAAGGTCATCTTGGCATCGAGCGCGATCGCCTCGCCCGCCTCCGTGATCACCAGCGGGTTCACCTCGGCCAGGCTGGCGTCGGTGGCGTGGTAGGCCTGGACGAGCCCCGTCACCAGGCGCTGGAAGGACTGGAGCGCACCACCCGCGAGCCCGAGTGCGAACCCGAGCTGCCGGGCCTGGAAGGCCGCGAAGCCCACCGCCGGATCCACCCACACCTTGTGGATGCGCTCGGGGTGGCGGGCCGCCACCTCCTCGATCTCGGTGCCCCCCTCGGTGGAGGCCATGACCACCACCCGGGCGTGGGCCCGATCGAGCAGGACGGCCAGGTACAGCTCCCGGGCGATGGCGCACCCCTCCTCGACGTAGACCCGCCGCACGGTCACTCCGCGGGCGCCGGTCTGCTTCGTGACGAGGGGGCGTCCGAGCATGGCCTCGGCGTGCGCGCCCACCTCCTCCGCGGCGTGCGCGAGGCGGACGCCACCTCGGCCCGGCACGCCGTCCTCACCCCGCAGCACGCGGGCGAGCACGTCGTCGTCGACCTCGCCTCGGAAACGGCCCTTGCCACGGCCGCCGGCGTGGACCTGGGCCTTGACCACCCACACGGGGCCCGGCAGGGTCCGGGCCACCGCCACGGCCTCGGCGGGGGACACGGCGGCGGCCCCCTGGGGCACGGCGACGCCGAACCGGCGGAGGACGTCCTTCGCCTGGTGCTCGTGGACCTTCATGGGTCACCCTCCTGGCAGGCGCCTCGACGGGTGGAGGACCGGCTATCCGAGGAAGTCGCGGACCGCGTCCACCCGGTCCGTGCACTCCCACGTGAACTCGGGCAGCTCCCGTCCGAAGTGGCCGTATGAGGCGGTCTTGCGGTAGATCGGCCGCTTCAGGTCGAGCTCGCGGATGATGCCCGCCGGGGTCACGGGGAAGACCTCGCGCACGCACTCCGCGAGGCGCTCGTCCGTCACCCTTCCGGTGCCGCCGGTGTCCACCATGATGCTGACCGGCTGGGCCACGCCGATGGCATAGGCGAGCTGCACGAGGCAGCGGTCGGCGTAGCCCGCGGCCACGATGTTCTTGGCGGCGTACCGCCCCAGGTAGGCCGCGGACCGGTCCACCTTGGAAGGGTCCTTGCCCGAGAAGGCGCCACCGCCGTGTGCCCCGTGGCCACCGTAGCTGTCGACGATGATCTTGCGGCCGGTGAGGCCGCAGTCGGCGAAGGGGCCACCGAGCACGAACTTCCCGGTGGGATTGACGAGGAAGTGGGTGCGGTCGTCGAGGAGCTCGGCCGGAATCGTCGTCCGGATGAGATCGTGGACGATGGTGTCGCGAAGTTCGTCGTAGGACACGCTGTCCGCGTGCTGCGTGGAGACGACCACCGTGTGGATCCGGCAGGGTCGGCCGTCGCAGTACTCCACGGTGACCTGGCTCTTGGCGTCAGGCCGGATCCAGGGGTACCGGCCGGAGCGGCGGAGCACCGCGAGCTGCTCCATGAGCCGGTGGGCGAAGTGGATGCTCATCGGCATGAGGACCGCGGTCTCGTTGACGGCGTAGCCGAACATCATCCCCTGGTCGCCGGCGCCCTGCTCCTTGTAGAGGCCCTCCCCTTCGGTGACGCCCTGCGAGATGTCGGGGGACTGGGGCTCGATGGCGACCTGCACGGAGCACGTGTGGCCGTCGAAGCCCTTCTCCGAGGAGTCGAACCCGATCTCGTTGACCACCTGCCGCGTGATCCGGGAGATGTCCACCCGGCCCCGGCTGGTGATCTCGCCGGCCACCATCACCACGCCCGTCTTGACCAGGGCCTCGCACGCGACCCGACTGTCCGGGTCCTGCGCCAGGAAGGCATCCAGGATGGCATCGGAGATCTGGTCGCACATCTTGTCCGGATGGCCTTCGGACACCGACTCCGACGTGAACAGGAAGCTGCATGGGCTCATGGGGTCTCCGGGGGCGACGCGGCGGTCGCCGCGAGATCGGCGTCCGCCCGCGAGGAAGGTGCGGCTGCCGCGTGTATGCCGACCCCGGAGCCGAGGCAACCGGGTACGCGGCGCGCCCGTCCTGGGGATGCCTCGGCGGGGTCGGGGGTGACGGCCCCCCGCCGTCCCGGGCCCTACGGGCGCTCCTCGTCCGTGGTCTCGGGCTCGCCCTCCTCCTCGACCTCGGCCAGGGCGTGGGCCAGTGTGAACCCGTCCAGCACCTGGTCCGGCTGGGCCACCCAGCGGTCCTGCTGTCGCTCCTTGAGTCGCCGCGCCACCCGCTCCAGCTTGTGCATCAGGCGGTCGACGGTGGCGTACATGTCGTCGGTCTCCTCCTGGACCTTGAGCGTGTCCCGGCCCGACGTCACGGTGATCTCCGCCCGATGGCGGTGCCGCTCCACCATGAGGACGAGGTGCCCCTCTACGGGCTCGCGCAGGTGCTTGACCACCTTCTCGAACTTCTGCTGGGCGCGCCCGGTCAGGGCCTCGGTCGGCTCGGTGTTGCGGAACTGGACCTCGAAGCGCATCGCGACTCCTCGGTTGGGTGTGGGACCGGCACCCACACGGATGCCGGGGGGGCGGACGGAGGAACGGTCGATCAGAACATGCTCCGCCGCCTGGAGGACGGCAGGATCCCCTGCTCGTCACGGTACTTGGCCACGGTGCGCCGGGCCACCCGGAAGCCGTCACCCTGCAGCATCTCGACGAGCGCCTGGTCGGACAGGGGGGACCGGTGGTCCTCCCGGGCGATGTACGTCTTGATCCTGGCCTTCACCGCCTCGGAGGCCACGTCGCCGCCGCCCACCCGGGCGATGGCGGCGTTGAAGAAGTACTTCAGCTCGAAGATGCCGAAGGGGCACTGGACGTACTTGCGGGTGGTCGCGCGCGACACCGTGGACTCGTGGACGCCGATGTCCTCGGCCACGTCCTTGAGGACCATGGGCTTGAGGGCGCTGACGCCGTGCTCGAAGAAGTCCTTCTGCCGCTCGAGGATCGAGCGGGTGACACGGTAGATGGTGCGCTGACGCCGGTGGATGGACTGGATCAGGAACGCCGCCGACTGCAGGCGGTTCCGGATGTAGTCGCGGTCCTTCTTGGAAGCGGCGGCCTGGCGGAGGACCCGCTCGTAGTAGGGGCTCACGCGCAGCCTGGGCAGACCGTCCTCGTTGAGGATGATCTGCCACTCGCCGCCGATCTTGAAGATCTGGATGTCGGGCGTGATGTACTGGTGCTCGACGTCCACGAAATCCCGGCCGGGCGTGGGCTCCATCTTCTGGATCATGCGGTGGTACTCCACCGCGTCGTCCACCTCGATGGCGAGATCCCGGGCGATGGCCCCGTAGTTGCGCCGCTCGATGTTCTCCAGGTGGTGCTCGATGACCCGCACCAGGAAGGGATCCTCGGGCGCCACGATGCGCGCCTGGACGAGCAGGCACTCCTCGAGGTCGCGCGATCCGCAACCCACCGGGTCGAGCGACTGCACGATCTCGAGGGCACCCTCCGCCGACTCCAGGTCCACGCCGGCCTGCTCGGCCACCGATTCGAGCGTGGTCGCCAGGTAGCCCCGCTCGTCGAGACTGTGGACGATGACCTCGGCCGCGGCCCGCTCCGGATCCGTGCAGGAGAGCAGGTGCATCTGCCAGCCCAGGTGCTCGGCCAGGGTCGGCGCACGTACGAGGCTCGACTCGATGGGTGGCAACTCCTCGAAGTCGGCACTGGCCGGACCGGGCCGGGGGCCCGACGCATACCCCTCGAGGAAGCGCTCCCAGTCGATCCGCTCCGCTGGATCCTGGCCGGCGTCCTCGGCCTCGCGCTGCGGGATCTCGGGCCGCCCCTCCTGCATGGTGTCCAGGAGGGATCCGGGTACCTCATCCAGCGTCGGATTCTCCTCCATCTCAGCCTGGATCTCGGAGACGAGCTCTTGGTGGTTCAGCTGCAGGAGCCGGATGGCCTGCTGGATCTGCTGGGTGATGACCAGCTGTTGGGAGAGCTTGAGGCTCTGCTTGAGCTCAAGCTGCATGCCGAACCCCTGGGAGGGATGGAGGGCCCGGACGCGGCCGGGGGGGTGGGACGATCGGGCGGGGGAGGTCGGGGTCGAGGACCACGAGGCTCATTATACGCCCGCGGGGCCCGGGGAGCAGACGCGTCGTGCACGACCCGCCGCAGGCGGCGTGCATTCCGCCGATCCCGGTGGTCACAGGGGGAAGTCCTCCCCGAGGTACCGGGCGCGGACCCGCGGATCCCCGGCGACCGAGGCGGGGCTGCCGGCGCACTGGACCGTGCCCCGATCCAGGACGATCACCCGGTCGCAGACCCCGAGCGTCTCCCGCACCGCGTGATCGGTGAGGAGCACGCCGAGACCGGAGTCGGCGAGTGTGCGTACCCGCCGCTGGAGGTCGGCCACGGCCACCGGGTCCACCCCCGCGAAGGGCTCGTCGAGCAAGAGCACGTGAGGGGCACCGGCGAGGCAGCGGGCGATCTCGAGGCGACGGCGCTCGCCGCCCGAGAGGGTCTCCGCACGGGCACCGGCGAGGTGCCCGAGGCCGGCGGCGTCCAGGACGGCCTCGGCGCCCGACCGGGGCGCCCCGCGCGCCTCGAGGGCGATCTCCACGTTGGCCCGCACGCTCACACCCCGGAACACGGTGGGCACCTGGGGCAGGTAGCCGAGGCCGGCACGAGCGCGGCGCCACAGGGGCCAGTCCGACACCTCCACGCCGTCGAGGCGCACCGTCCCGGCATCGACGGGGAGCAGGCCCGCGACCATGCGGAAGACGGTGGTCTTGCCCGCGCCGTTGGGGCCGAGCAGGCCCACCACCTCCCCCCTGTCCACCGCGAGGTCCACGCCGTCGACCACGCGGCGGTCCCCGAAGGCCCTGGCGAGCCCGCGGGCCTCGAGGATCGGGCTCACCGGCCTGCCTCGGGGGGCGCCTCGACGAGGTCGAGCGTGCAGGCCTCGCACTCGACCCGCTCGTCGTCGAGCAGCAGCACGATCCGCTCACCGGCCAATCGGCGGCCGCCCTCGCGGAGCCAGGGGGAGCCCGAAAGCTCGATCCGCCCGCTGGGGACGTCGAGCAAGGCGGACTCGGCCCGGGCTTCGCGCGCCCCCTGCCGGACCTCCACCCCCCCCGAGGCCCGGGCGCGATCGAGGTGGTCGGGATCGGTGAACCACACCTCCAGGACGGCGCAGGCCAGCGTGACGTCGCCGCGGGTCCCGCGCACGTCGCCCTCGAACCGGACGGTGTGGCCGGCGAGGTCCCAGGCGGCGCGGCGCGCCGTCACGTGGAGGGAGGGGAGGCTCTCGGACAGCCGCGCCCGGACGTCCTCGAGCACCACCTCGGGGCTCCCGGCGGCGCTCGCGGGCGGTGCGGGGCTCGCCCCGCAGGCCGCGAGCCACGCCAGGAGGACGATCACGCCGACGCCCCGCCGGCGTCCCGACCCCGGTGCCGGGCGAGCCCCGCCCCCACGAAGGCCCGGAAGAGCGGATGGGGCTCGAGGGGCCGGCTGCGGAACTCGGGGTGGGCCTGGGTGCCCACGAAGAACGGATGCCCCTCGAGTTCGACCATCTCCACCAGGCGGCCGTCCGGGCTCCTGCCCGTGGCACGCAGGCCGGCCGCCTCCAGGCGCTCGACGTAGGCGGGGTTGACCTCGTAGCGGTGGCGGTGGCGCTCGCGGATCTCGCCGGCGCCGTGGATCGTGGCCGCCACCGATCCCGGCTCGAGGACGCAGGGGTAGGCCCCCAGCCGCATGGTGCCGCCCTTGTCGGTGACGTTGCGTTGCTCGTCCATCAACTCGACCACGTAATGCTCGCTCGCGTCCGAGAACTCCCTGGAGTGGGCGTCGTGGAGCCCCAGGACGTGCCGGGCGAACTCAGTCACGGCCAGTTGGAGTCCGAGGCAGATGCCCAGGAAGGGCACGCCCGACTCCCGGGCGTACCGGATGGCCAGGATCTTGCCCTCCACGCCCCGCTCGCCGAAGCCGCCGGGCACCAGGACCGCATCGGCCGCGGCCAGGCGGCCTGCCACCGCGTCCAGCGAGCAGAGGTCCTCGGCATCGACGAAGTCGAGGTCCAGGCGGGCGCCGTGGGCCACGGCCGCGTGGAAGAGCGCCTCGTTCAGGGATTTGTAGGAGTCGCCCAGGTGGACGTACTTGCCGACCATGGCAATGCGCACCGTCTCCCGGGCGCTCCGGACCCGAGCGGCGAAGTCCTCCCAGGCCTCGAGGTGCGGCTCGGCGGCCCAGATGCCCAGCTTCTCGAGGATGCGGCCGTCGAGATCCTGGGCGTGGAAGACCAGCGGCAGCGTGTAGATGCAGGGGACGTCGGGGGCCGAGATCACGGAGGGGGGATCCACGTTGCAGAACCCGGCGATCTTGTCGCGGACGTCGCGGGGGACCTCGCGGTCGCACCGCAGCAGGAGGACGTCGGGCTGGATCCCCGCCTGCAGGAGCTCCTTGACCGAGTGCTGGGTGGGCTTGGTCTTGAGCTCGCCGCTCGCCTTCAGGAACGGCACCAGCGTGACGTGGACGTAGAGCACGTTCTCGCGCCCGGCGTCGGAGCGGAACTGCCGGATCGCCTCGAGGAAGGGGAGCGACTCGATGTCGCCCACCGTGCCGCCGACCTCGACGATGGCCAGGTCCGCGCCGTCGGCCGCCTCCCAGATACGGCGCTTGATCTCGTCGGTGATGTGTGGGATCACCTGGACGGTGCGACCCAGGTACTCGCCGTGGCGCTCCTTCTCGATGACGGCCTGGTAGACCCGGCCGGTGGTGAGGTTGTGGCGCCGGGACAGGTGGGCCCGCGTGAACCGCTCGTAGTGACCGAGGTCGAGGTCGGTCTCGGCGCCGTCGTCGGTGACGAAGACCTCGCCGTGCTGGTAGGGGCTCATCGTGCCCGGGTCCACGTTGATGTAGGGATCGAGCTTCATCAGGGTGACGCGGAGGCCGCGGGCCTCGAGGGTGGCGCCGATGGCGGCCGCCGAGAGGCCCTTGCCCAGGGACGACAGCACACCGCCCGTGACGAAGATGAACTTCCTGCGCATGGTCGCCCCTTCAGCCCGGGGTGAGCCCGGCCTCGCGGCCGAGGAGGATCCGGCGGGCCTCGGCGAGGTCCTCCGGGGTATCGATACCGAGGGGAGCAGCGGCGGTCGGGATCACGCGCACCGGCTCCCCAGCGTCGAGGAGGCGGAGCTGCTCCAGCCGGTGAACCCGCTCGCGCGGGGATGGCGGCCGGGCGGCGAAGCGCGCGAGCGCGGCCTTCCGGAAGGCGTAGATGCCGACGTGGCGGAGGTTCTCCCGGCCGGGGACGGGGTGCCGGGAGAAGTCGACGGCGAGGCCCGCGCTGTCCACGACGACCTTGACCACGCTGGGACGGGCGGCGTCGGCGGGTGCGAGCGGGCAGGCGGCCG
>JBFYZZ010000177.1:0-16034 GCA_041309225.1 Deltaproteobacteria bacterium
CGCGGGTGCGGCTCGACGAGGCGTGGGCCGGAGGCCGCGCCGAGGGCCGGGCCCTGGTGCTGCACCGCCCCATCCGCGCGGAGCCCGCCGCCCGCGGCCGGCTGCTCTCCGGGGAGTGAGCCCACTCGCGGATCGGGGGGCCGGTCACCGCCTCCGGATCTCCCGCACCACCCGATCGGCCCCGTACACGGTGTCCAGCGCGGCCAGCAGCGCCCGGGCGTCGACCGCCACGGTCCGGTTCACGCTGGCGTCGAACCAGTAGTCGCCGCCGAGCGACTGGATGTTCCCGTCGAAGACGAGCCCCACCACGCGGGCGTCGCGGTCGAGCACCGGGGAGCCCGAGTTGCCGCCGATGATGTCGTTGCTGGTGACGAAGTCCACGGGCAGGTCCGTGGGCAGGCGGTCCCGGGCCGCCAGCCAGCGCTCGGGGAGGGCGTAGGGGGCACGGCCGGTGTGCCGGGCGAAGAGGCCGGACACCCGGGTGAACGGCTCCACGGATCGGCCGTCCTCCGTGTAGCCCTCCACGGCGCCGTAGGAGAGGCGGAGGGTGAAGGTGGCGTCAGGGTAGGAGCCGGCTCCGCGCGTGCGGAACCACGTCCGTCCCAGGATCTCGCCGTTGCGGTCGAGCGTGGACTGGATGCGATCCTCCCAGGTCGTGCGCACCCGGCGTGCGTCGGGATCCACGAGGCGGGCGAGGGCGATCATGGGATCGTCGGACGCGTCCACGGCGGCCTTGCCCCCCTCCCACAACGCCCGGCGGACGGCGGGATCCGCGAGCCGGGTGCCCTTCACCAGGCCGGCGGCCCGCTCCTCGGGGGCCTGCTCCCCCAGGATCCGCTGCACGAGCGGATCGGCGGAGCCGAAGGCCTCCCGCAGCTTGAGCAGCGAGAACCCGAGGGTGGCCACCTCCAGCTCCTCGTGGATGGGGGCGGGCCCCAGGAGGCCCTGGGCCACCGCAGGCCGCTTCGCGTCGGTGTACTCGGGCAGCCGCCGGTCGTCGGGGCGGCCCGCCTCGTCCGCGGCCCGGAGCAGCGTCCGGGCGTGGTCGAAGAGGTCGGACAGGAAGCCCCGGCCGTTCTCGAGGTAGCCGAGCGGCTTGCGGATGGCCCGGAGCTCGGTGAGCGCGGCGGCCGTCTCGTCCCAGGCCCGTCCCACCTCGGCCGAGAGGGCGGGATCGGCGGCGACCGCGGCCCTGAACTCGGCCTCCTCCTGGATCTTCCGCGCCATCATCCGCGTGTCCTGGAGGGCCTCGAGGCGGCCGCGGAGCGCCTTGTACCCGTTCTCCACGCCGAACAGCGCACCGGTGGCCGTGCGGGCCGCCTCGGGGCTCCGCTTCATGAACTCGCGGAGCATGCCGCGCAGCTCGGCGAGGTAGAGCAGGCGCTCGGGCAGGGCCACGTCGCGCTCGTACTCGAGGCGGGACACCGGCAGGAGGCGGGAGGTGCGCCCCGGATGCCCGGACACGAAGGTGAGGTCCCCCGCCTTCGTGCCGGCCTCGGACCAGCGGAACCAGTGCTTCACCCTCAAGGGCCGGCCGCCCTCCCAGACGCGGACGAAGGAGACGTCGAGGTCGTAGCGCGGGAACGTGAAGTTGTCGGGATCGCCGCCGAAGAACGCGATGGCGAACTCGGGCGCGAAGACGAGGCGGACGTCCTGGTGGCGCTGGTACCGGTACAGCACGTACCGGCCTCCGTGGTAGAGGCTCACCACGTCGCAGCGGACGTCGTCGGATCGGGCGCACGCCTTCTCGACGCGGGCGATCTCGGCCTTGCGCGCCGCGGTGTAGGCCTCACCCTCGAGGCCCTTCGTGGCCGCGGCGATGCGTGCGGTGACGTCGCTGGTGCCGACCAGAACGTTCACCTCCATGACGGGGCACCGCTGCTCTTCGGCGGGCGTGGGGGCGTAGAACCCGTTCGCGACATAGTCGTGGCCGGCGTCGGACAGCTGCTCGATGCAGTTGTGCGCGCAGTGGTGGTTGGTCATGACCAGGCCGTCGGGCGAGACGAACGAGCCCGAGCACCCGCCGGCGAGGCGCACCGAGGCGAGGCGGACGTGCTCCAGCCAGCGCGCGTCGGGGGCGAACCCGTAGCGCCGGCCCACCGCCTCGGAGGGGAACGCGTCGAGGGGCCACATCCCCTCGTCGGCGACGGCGATCGGGGCCAGGAGGGCGAGGAAGGGGAGCAGGGCGGGCATGGGTCGTCCGGGCTGGGGGAGCGGATCCGGTAACCCGGGACCGCTCCGATCCGGGGCGGCCGCCCGCGGGTGGCTTGCCCGCGTCGCCAGCCGGAAGTACCGGGGGAAGCGAGCCGACCCGCTCCCCTGAGGAGGCCGCCCCATGGGCCGCACCAAGGACGTCTCGCCCGCCCGGTCCCCCGCGGCAGCGCCCGATCTCCCCCTCGACCGGCGGAACGCCGAGGCCATGGCCGGCGGTGGCCCCGCCCGCGTGGCGGAGCAGCACCGACGGGGCAAGCTGACCGCACGGGAACGCCTCGTCCTCCTGCTCGACGAGGGTTCCTTCGAGGAGTTCGACCTCCTCAAGACCGGCCGCGGCGGGGCCATCGGCGACGTCCGCGACCACCCCGGCGACGGCGTGGTCACGGGCCACGGCACGATCGACCACCGGGAGGTCTTCGTCTTCAGCCAGGACTTCACCGTGATCGGCGGCTCCCTCGGCGAGGCCCACGCGCAGAAGATCTGCAAGATCATGGACCACGCCGTCCGGGTGGGCTCCCCCATCGTGGGCCTGAACGACTCGGGCGGCGCCCGGATCCAGGAGGGTGTCGACGCCCTGGCCGCCTACGGCGAGATCTTCAACCGCAACGTGATGGCGAGCGGCGTGGTGCCGCAGATCTCCTGCATCATTGGGCCCTGCGCGGGCGGGGCTGTCTACAGCCCCTCCATGACCGACTTCGTGTTCATGGTGGAGGGCACGGCCGCAATGTACGTGACCGGTCCCGACGTGGTCCGGACGGTCACCCACCAGGAGATCTCCCACGCGGACCTGGGGGGCGCCCGGGTCCACTCCACCCGGAGCGGAGTCGCCCACTTCGTGCTTCCGAACGACATCCTCTGCCTTCGCGAGGTCCGGCGCCTCATCTCGTACCTCCCCTCCAACAACGAGCGGCGGGCCCCCTTCCTGGACCTGCGCGACCCCCCCGACCGGACGGATCCCGCCCTGGACTACCTGGTGCCGGTCAACCCCAACCAGGCCTACGACATGAAGACGCTCATCCACAGCGTCCTCGACGGGGCGGAGTTCATGGAGGTGCAGGCGGACTTCGCCCGCAACATCCTCATCGGCTTCGGCCGGCTCGGCGGCCAGACCATCGGACTGGTGGCCAACCAGCCCTCGGTGCTGGCCGGCGTGCTCGACGTGAACGCATCCTCCAAGGCGGCCAGGTTCGTCCGGTTCTGCGATGCGTTCCACATCCCCATCGTCTGCTTCGTGGACGTGCCCGGCTACATGCCGGGCCCCGAGCAGGAGCACGGCGGCATCATCCGGCACGGCGCGAAGCTCCTCTATGCCTTCGTGGAGGCCACGGTCCCGCGCATCACCGTCATCGTGCGCAAGGCCTACGGCGGCGCGTACATCGTGATGAACTCCAAGCACATCGGCGGCGACGTCTCCTACGCGTGGCCCACCGCCGAGATCGCCGTGCTGGGCCCCAAGGGCGCCGTCGAGCTCATCCACCGGCGGGAGCTGGCGGCGGCCGAGGATCCCGAGGCCCTCCTGGCGAGCCGCACCGAGGAGTACCGCCAGGCCTTCGCCAACCCCTACCTCGCCGCCCGCCGGGGCTACCTCGACGGCGTGATCCACCCGCGAGACACGCGCCCGCGTCTCATCCGCAGCCTCCAGTTCCTGGAGTCCAAGCGCTGGGATCGCCCCCGCCGCAAGCACGGCAACATCCCCCTGTGAGGTGCGCCATGTTCGGCCGGATCCTCATCGCCAACCGCGGGGAGATCGCCCTCCGGATCATCGCCACCTGCCGGCGCATGGGCATCCGGACCGTGGCGGTCCACTCCGAGATCGACGCCCGGGCGCTGCACGTCCAGGAGGCGGACGAGTCGGTCCTCCTGGGACCGGCCTCGGCGCTGGCGTCCTACCTGGCCATGGACCGGATCGTGGAGGCCGCGCTCGACCGCGGCTGCGAGGCCATCCATCCGGGGTACGGCTTCCTCTCTGAGGATCCGCGGTTCGCCCGCCGCGTGCGCGAGGCGGGCCTGGTGTTCGTCGGCCCCTCACCCGAGGCGATGGCGCTCGTGGGCGACAAGATCGCCGCCCGGGACCTCGCCCTCCGGACCGGCCTCCCCCTGGTCCCCGGGTGTCCCCACCCCCTCGCCTCCTCCGAGGAGGTGCGGGCCGCGGCCCGGGAGGTCGGCTTCCCGGTGCTGCTCAAGCCGGCTGCCGGCGGCGGCGGCAAGGGCATGCGGGTGGTCCGCTCGGAGGCCGACCTGGAGCGGGCGCTCGCCGCGAGCCGGGACGAGGCCCGCAAGGCCTTCGGCGACGACCGGGTGTTCCTCGAGCGGTACGTCGCGGACCCGAGACACGTGGAGTTCCAGATCATGGCCGACCTCCACGGCCACGCGATCCACCTCGGGGAGCGCGAGTGCTCGATCCAGCGCCGGCACCAGAAGATCATCGAGGAGGCGCCCTCGGTCGCGGTGGGCGAGATCCAGCGCCGCCGCATGGGACGCCTCTCCTGCGAGCTCGCCCTCGCGGCGGGGTACGCGGGGGCCGGCACGGTGGAGTTCATCTTCGACCAGGATGGCAACGCCTACTTCCTTGAGATGAACGCCCGTCTCCAGGTGGAGCACCCGGTCACCGAGGCGGTCACCGGCCTCGACCTGGTGGAGTGGCAGCTCCGCATCGCGGCGGGAGAGCCCCTCCCGTTGCGGCAGGAGCAGGTGGAGCTCCAGGGGTGGGCGGTGGAGGCCCGCATCTGCGCGGAGGACCCGTCCCGCGAGTTCCTGCCGTCCACGGGCATGATCACCCGGTACGCCGCGCCCAGGGGCCCAAACGTCCGCGTGGACAGCGGCATCGCCGCCGGGAGCCTGGTCTCCTTCTTCTACGACTCGCTCCTCCTCAAGGTGACCGCCCGGGCCCCGACCCGCCCGGCGGCCGTCGAGAGCCTCGTCCAGGCGCTCAACGCCTGCCACGTGGAGGGGGTCGTCACGAACCTCGATTTCGTGAACGCCCTCCTCAACCACCCCTCGTTCGTGAAGGGCGACCTCTCCACGGGGTTCATCGACGCGCACACCGAGGGCGGACGCGTCACCGCGCCGGCGCGCGAGGAACACCTCGTGGCCATGGTCATCGCCGCGGTGCAGGTCCACCACCACCGGCAGGCCATCGTCCGGGACTCGCTCCGGCCGTCGCGCCCGAGGGCGGGCCCCACGCCGGGGACCCCGACGCAGCACCGGTACATCGTCAAGTGCGGCGAGCGCTCGTGGGGCGTGATCCTCGAGGGGAGCCCGGGCAGCCACGACTGGACCTGCACGGTGGACGGCGTACCCCACGCGGTGGTCACGCCCGAGTTCGAGTTCTACCGCCGCCGCCTGCGTCTCGGCATCGACGGGGTCCCCCAGTACTTCCGCACCGAGTACCAGGACCACTTCATCCGCGTGGCCTTCCGAGGCCAGGCCCTCACGCTCGAGGTCTACACGCTGAGGGAGTGGGGGCTCGCCCCGATCATGCCCGGTCCCGTGGAGCCCGCGGTGGAGAACGTACTGCGGTGCCCGATGCCCGGCCTCGTGGTCCGGGTGCTGGCCGGGCCGGGCGACGCCGTCTACCGGGGCCAGGACCTCGTGGCGATCGAGTCCATGAAGATGGAGAGCCTCGTCCCCTCCCCCCTGGACGGCCGCGTGGCCGAGGTCCGCGTCCGCGCGGGCCAGGCCGTGGAGACCGGCGAGGTCCTGCTCTCGTTCACGGAGTGACGGGCGCGGGCGCCGGAGGGTCGTCCGACCGCTCGACGATGAAGAAGTCGACGCGGCGGTTCCTGGCCCACGCGGACTCGTTCTCGCCCTGGACCAGCGGCCGGCCCTCCCCGTACCCCTCGCTCTCGAGGCGATCGGAGGAGATGCCCTTCTGGATCAGGTAGGCGCGGACGGACGCCGCCCGGCGCTTCGAGAGATCGAGGTTGTACTTCGCGCCTCCGCGGCTGTCGGTGTGCCCCTCGATCCGGATGCGCGTGAGTTCGGGGTGGTCGATGAGGATCTGGGCCACCTCGTCGAGCAGCGGGAAGGAGACGGCCTGGATGGTGTCCTTGGCGAGGTCGAAGAAGACCGAGTCCTTGATCTCGATGCGCTTCGTCTTCGTGTCGAGCACGGCCTTGGAGGGCTTCAGGCGGACCTCCACGAGGGTCTGCTGTCCGGCGGTGAGGGTGGCGGTGCCCACGTAGGGCGCGAAGCCCTCCCGGCGGACGTCCACCTTCACACCGCCCGCGGGCAGCGCAGCTTCGAACACGCTCGCGTTCGCGGCCTCCTCGCGGGCCTTCGGCGCCACGACCGCGATGCGGGCGTCGAGGGGCTTGCCGTCGGCGTCGAGCACGACCACCTTCACGCGGCCGAGGGGACGGACCACCACCTTCCGCTCCACCGGCGGGCCGGCGGGCACGTCGAAGGACGCGCGGCCCTCCTCGTACTCCGCGAGCGTGGCGACGGCCTCGTGCGGCCCGGCCTCCACCTCGGTGGACTCCCGGTCCCCGAGTGCCTCGCCGTCCACGCGGATGGCGGCGCCGAGCACCGAGCGCCCGTCCGGATCGACCACGAGGACCGTCAACCGGGTCGGCTCGGGGCAGCCGTCCTCGTCCTGCCAGGCGTCCCGGTCCTCCGCGGCCGTGGGACAGGCGTCCTTGCGGTCGACCAGCCCGTCCCCGTCCAGATCGCGATCGGCCGGCGGCTCCCAGGCCAGCGCGAGCAGGAGGCGGAGCCGGGGGGCGCCGATGCCGTCGTCGAGGCCCGTGCCCGCGCCCCCCCGGACCACCCACCCCGCCTCGCCGGGGCGGTACCAGCCCCCGAGGATCGTCTCGATGGGGCTCGCGGCCTCGGCGCCGAAGTCCCGGAACGTGCTCAGGCCCGCGAGCTCGAGGGACACCCCGCCCGACGGTGTGAGGGCCCATGCGCCCCCGAGGCGGAGGAGCAGCTGGTCGTCCCAGGTGGTGTTCTCCAGGACCGCGGCGGGCTGGAACCGGACGCCGAGGTTGGCGCCCAGGTAGAGGTCGCCCAGCCAGCGGTCCGCGACGAGGGCCAGGTCGCCCTGCACCCCGTCCGCACCCAGGGCCGCCGAGGCCGTGTTGGTGGGGAGGGCCATGCGCCCGTCCAGGGCGAGCCCGACCGGCGCGTCGCGGCCGTCGAGAACGCGGATCTTGCCGTCCAGCGCGATGTCGCCGAGCCCCGCACCACTGCCACCGGAGCCCTCGGTGAGCAGGTAGACCGGGAGGTGCAGGCCGAGGCGCACCGGGCCGAACCCGTACCCGGCGGTGGCGTCCACCTGGAGCAGGTGGCTCACGATCCCGGTGATCCCGCCGTCGACCGATTCGTAGACGAGCGGATCCTTGGCGTATTGCAGGAGGACCCGCGCGGTGATGCCGCGATCCCGGACGAGGGAGTCGTCGACGCCGAACGTGTTGGCTCCGTCGATCGTGGGGTGGAACGTCTGGGCGTTCAACGCCGGGGTCTGCCCCCCGGTCCAGTCCTGGGCGAGGGCGGTGGGAAGCAGGGCGAGGAGGACGAGCATGACAGGCTCCGGATGTGGAGGGAGCGCGGCAGCCGGGGGCGTTACCGTCGAGCGCGGCGGGAGAGGCCGGCCAGGGCCAGGAGCAGGGGGAGCAGGGATCCGGCACGGGGCGAGCCGCCCGTCGCGCACCCGCCGCTTCCGAGGTACCGGCCGCTCACGATCAGATCGTCGGACGGGTCGAGGGGATCGGTCCCGTCCTCGAGCTCCTGGCCGTCGGGCACGCCCCCGTCGTCGGTGTCCTCGTCGAGCGGGTCGGTCCCGTGCGTCAGCACCTCGTCGCCGTCGGAGAGTCCGTCGCCGTCGGTGTCGGGCTCGAGCGGATCCGTGGCGAGGGTGTTCACCTCCTGGCCGTCGTGGAGTCCGTCGCCGTCGGTGTCCATCTCGAATGGATCGGTGCCGTACTCGAGGATCTCGTCGCCGTCGGAGAGGTCGTCGCCGTCGGTGTCGGCCTCGGTCGGATCGGTGCCGTACTCGAGGATCTCGTCGCCGTCGGAGAGGTCGTCGCCGTCGGTGTCGGCCTCGGTCGGATCGGTGCCGTACTCGAGGACCTCGTCGCCGTCGGAGAGGTCGTCGCCGTCGGTGTCGGCCTCGGTCGGGTCGGTGTCGTACCGGTGAACCTCCTCGCCGTCGGAGAGGTCGTCGCCGTCGGTGTCCGTCTCGGTCGGGTCGGTGTCGTACCGGTGAACCTCCTCGCCGTCGGAGAGGTCGTCGCCGTCGGGGTCGACGTCGAACGGGTCGGTCTCGTACTCGAGGATCTCGTCGCCGTCGGAGAGGTCGTCGCCGTCGGTATCGGCGTCGAGGGGATCGGTCTCGTGCTCGAGGATCTCCTCGCTGTCCGAGAGGCCGTCGCCGTCGGTGTCGGCCTCGGTCGGGTCGGTGCCGTGCACGAGGACCTCGTCGCCGTCGGAGAGGTCGTCGCCGTCGGTGTCGACCTCGGTCGGATCGGTCCCGTGGACGAGGACCTCGGCCCCGTCGGTGAGGCCGTCGCGGTCCGTGTCGTCGTCGAGCGGGTCGGTGCCGTGCACGAGGACCTCGGCCCCGTCGGTGAGGCCGTCGTCGTCGGTGTCGGCGTCGAGCGGGTCGGTGTCGTGGACCAGGATCTCGTCGCCGTCGGAGAGGTCGTCGTCGTCGGTGTCGGCGTCGAGCGGATCCGTGCCCCCGGACACCTCGTCGCCGTCGGAGAGATCGTCGTCATCGGTGTCCGGATCGAGCGGATCCGTGCCGACACCCCACTCGTCGCCGTCGTCGAGGCCGTCGTCGTCGGTGTCGGCGTCGAAGGGATCGGTGCCCCAGGCATCCTCGGAGGGATCGGAGAGGCCGTCGCCGTCGCTGTCGAGCAGGTCGTCGAGGGGGTTCAGGGGATCCGTCCCGTCGACGTCCACCTCGACGCCGTCCCGGATCCCTCCGTCGTCGGTGTCCGGATCGAGCGGATCGGTCCCGTAGGTGAGGATCTCCTCGCTGTCCGAGAGGCCGTCGTCGTCGGTGTCGGCGTCGAGCGGGTCGGTGCCGTGGACGAGGACCTCGTCGCCATCGGAGAGGGTGTCGTCGTCGGAGTCGGCGTCGAGCGGGTCGGTGCCGTGGACGAGGACCTCGTCGCCGTCGGAGAGGTCGTCGTCGTCGGTGTCGGCGTCGAGCGGGTCGGTGCCCTCGGTGATCTCGTCGCCGTCCAGGAGGCCGTCGCCGTCCGTGTCGGCCACGTCGGGATCGGTGCCGAGCTCGACCTCCTCGCAGTAGGAGAGCCCGTCCCCGTCAGCGTCCCCGGAGGACGTGGAGCCCGACGTGCAGTCCGGGTCGTCACAGTCCGTGAGTCCGTCCTCGTCGTTGTCGATCCCGTCGCCGCAGTCGCCCTCGTAGAGGTTCCCGTCCAGGTCCATGGGATCGGAGGCGGCGTCGGCGAGGGTGCAGTCGGTCGTGGTGCCGTCGCAGCCGGCCAGGTCCAGGCTCAAGGAGCGCCCGCTGGAGGAGCAGCCCCCGATGAAGTACAGCGGGACCCCGTCGAGGCCCTCCTTGACGAGGAGCGAGAGGGGGAGCCCGAAGTCGATGAAGTAGTCGGGATCGTCGTCGAACGTGGTGTCGGCGTCCACGACGCGCACGTTGACGTCCGAGGTCCAGTCGTGGGCGATGGGGGTGCCGACGACGGGGGTCTCGGCCGTGTCGGCCGGGTCGCCCGTGGTGCCCGGGGTGGTGTTCTCGGCGAACTCGATCTGCTCCGCGATCCCGTTGGTCAGGAGGACGTACTCGTAGGCCGTGAACTCCCCGTCGGTGTCGAGGATGAGGCCCCATCCGTACTGGTTGAGGCCGCCCGGCCCGGTGGGGTCGTCGTCCACCCGGATGCGGACGAAGAAGTTGGTCCCGTCGTTGGCGATGGAGATGGCGGCATCGGTGGTGTCCCCGACGATCTCCCGGCCGTTGGTGGCCCCGTCGCCGTGGACGTCGGCGATCGACTCGCCCGCCTGGAGGACGGCGATCCAGTCCGCGTCGTCCGGGAACGTGTAGGCCCGGGCCGCGCCGGGCGCGAGCGCGCCGGCGAGAAGGGCGACGGCGGAGAGGCCTCGAAGGAGGGAGATGGCGGAGGGCATGGCGGCTCCCGGTGACGTGCGTGCTCGTTGATTGTAGTGCATAGCGATGCTTCTGGGGCCCCCACTCTTGCACACCCCTTGCACCGGGCCCTGCCGTGGGCCATGAGCCCCTCTGTGGGCCTCCCCCGGGATCGGCGCGAGGTGACAGTAGCGTCTTTCACGGGATGCGGCTACGATTCCCTTGCCCTCCGTCGAGGTACCAGGCCATGTTCCGCAAGGGTTTCACGCTGATCGAGCTGATGATCGTGGTGGCCATCATCGGCATCCTGGCTGCGCTGGCCATCCCCAACTTCTTCAACATGCAGTACCGCGCCAAGCGGGCCGAGGTGCCGGTCAACGTGGACGGCATCCGCACCGCCGAGATCGCCTACGAGGCTGCGAACGACGTCTTCATGGAACTGTCCGAGGCGCCGGGGGGCGTGATGGACAAGCGCCTGCGGGCCTGGACCTGGCCGGCCGACTACGAGGCTCTGGGCTTTTCGCCGTCGGGCCAGGTGCGGGGCAACTACTCCGCGCAGCTCTACGAGATCTTCGACTTCACGGTCAAGGGCAACTGCGACGTGGACGCCGACACCCGGACCGCCGAGTTCACGGCCACCAAGTCCATCCGCGCCACGATGGTGACCGCTCAGGACATCTACTAGCCCTCCCCCCGTCACGCCTCGGGGAAGGCGTCCATGACGTGCTCCGCGAGGGCCGTGATGGTCAGCGAGGGGTTCACCCCGAGGTTGGCCGGCACGATGGAGCCGTCGCAGATGTAGAGGCCCTCGTGGCCGAACACCCGGCCCCTCGCGTCCACGACCCCCTCCTCCACGTGCCCGCCCATGGGACACCCGCCCAGCACGTGGGCGGTGAGCGGCCGGTCCAGCAGCACCTCGCTCCACGCCCCCTGGGGGAAGCCCCCGATGGCCCGGGCGATGGCCCGGGCGGCGGCGTTGGCCTCGGGGATGTAGGTGGGGAGGGCCCGGGGCGCGTCGGACACGAGGGTGTGCGCCCACGGCCGGAGACGGCTGCGGCGGAGGCGGAAGCGGACCTGGTTGTCCGCAGACTGCATCACGAGGAGGATCACGGTGCGGCGCGCCCAGCCGGGCACCCACAGGGCACGCGCGGCGTCCCACGGCCGCGTGAGGCAGGCCGCGAGGAACCGCAGGGGGCGGCCGACCCGACCCCCCCCGTCCGTGAGCACCGACCCCAGGAAGCCCATGACGTCCGAGCCCTCGGGGTAGCGGACGACCTCGATGCAGGTCTCGTCGGTGACCTGCAACTGGGCGGCGATCGCGATGCCCTCGCAGAATCGGTCCTCGCGCCGCGTGGTCCGGGCGCCCACGATGACCTCGGAGTTGGTCCGGACCCGCTCCCCGACCCTGGGCGAGAGGCCCGGCAGCCACCCGCGCGCGCGCGATCGGAGGAGCAGCTCCACCGTGCCGAGCGTCCCGGCCGACACCACGACCCGGCGGGCCCGCCACGTGCGCGGCTCGCTGCCCCGCCCGGGCCGCCACGTGGCGCCCTCTACGATCCAGCCACCCGATCCGTCGGGCCGCAGGCCGGTCACCCGGGTGTCGGCCTCGATCACGGCCCCCAGCCGCTCCGCGAGGTGCAGGTAGTTGCGGTCGAGCGAGTTCTTCGCGCCCGTCCGGCACCCCACCATGCACGCGGCGGAGAAGTCGCAGCCCGTCCGGGGAGGGCCCAGGCCGCCGAAGTACGGATCCGGCACCTCCACGCCCGGTTCGCCGAAGAAGATCCCCACCTCGGTGGGCTGGAACCGATCCCCCCGTCCGATGGCCTCGGCGTACGCCCGGAGGAACGCATCCCCCGGGCCCAGCCGCGGGGTGGGGACCACGCCCAGCATGCGGCGGGCGGTCTCGTACCGGGGGGCCAGGGTCGAGGCCCAGTCGGGGTCGAGATGGGCCCAGCTCGGATCGGTGAAGAACGTGGGTGGAGGCGCGAGCAGGGTGGCAGCGTAGACCAGGGAGCCACCCCCCACGCCGGCGCCAGCCAGGCCCATGAAGTGCCGGAAGAGCCGGATCCGCTGGATGCCCCGGCATCCCATGGCCGGCGCCCACAGGAACCGGCGGACGTCCCAGTTGGAGGTGGGAAAGTCCTGGGGACGCCAGCGCCGGCCCTCCTCGAGGACCACGACCCGGTGCCCCTTCTCCGCGGCCCGCAGGGCCGCCACGCTGCCGCCGAAGCCGGATCCGACGATGATGACCATGGCTCCCTCCACACTCAGGAGGATCCGGCGCTCCCCGGGGGGGCCCCGTGGCTCCATGTTCCGGCGGTCGGGACGCGGTGTCCACCCGCCCGTGCGGGGTCGGTTAGAATGAGCGCCCGCCCCGAGGTTCCCATGCGCCGCCTGATCCCCGTCCTCTGTCTCGCCGTCGCGCACCTGGCCGCCTGCCAACCCTGCAACCCGCAGGCCTCCCTGACCCCCGGAACCGTCATCGCGCGCATCAACGACTCCCGCTGGCAGGCGAAGAAGGGGGTCTGGTTCGAGTCCGGGACGAGTGTCAACCTCGAGACCGAGACCAGCGGCGAGTGGGCCATCTCCATGGTGGCCCAGAAGACCGACGACGGCACCGACGCCTCGGAGGCCCTCGAGGCCGAGGAGTTCCCCATCGAGTTCACCCTCGGGGATGCCGGCGACGGGGCCTGGGCCCTGGCCTGGCCCTCCCTGGGCGCCGCCCTGTCCTCGGCCGACGCCCTGGAGGCAGGCTGGTTCACCATCGCCAACCGGCAGGACGACGACCTGCTCGGCTGCTTCGAGTTCGACGCCGGTACGGGCGAGACCACCGCCACGGTGGTCAACGGGACGTTCCGCATCCCCCTGCGCTCCTGACCACACCCGGAAAGTCCCCCACCCAGACGCTCCCGTCGTCGCCTCGGGCCAGGAAGCGCACGCCGGCCGGCCCGACCGCCACGAGCGGCACCGGTGCGCTCCGGACCTGGACGCCCTCGGCGGGGTCGTGGGTGACGAGCGCGTAGCCGCCCTCCCGGGCCAGCGTGGCCCGGCCCACCGCGACGAATGTCGTCGGTCCCGGCCCCGGAGCCAGGTCCTCCACCGCGCCGGCCCCCGGCGGCACGTCCGGCCGGATCCACCCCCCACCCGCCTCCCAGGCGAGGACGGCCCGGGGGTCGCCGTCCGACCCCTCTCGCTCGCCGCCGACGAGGACGGCCCCCCCGCGTCCCACGGCCAGGGCACGCGCCTCGAAGTCCTCGGGGAGCTCGGGAGGTGGTCGCCCCGGGCGCGGGGTCTGGAGCACCTGGCGCCCCCCACAGAGGAGCAGGAGGTGTACCCGCCCCGCGTCGGGGACGACATCGACGACGTGCGGGACGGCCGGATCCGACGCGTGGGGGGTGACCGCCGCGACCCCCGGGACCACCCCGGCGGGCGGGACCTCCCAGGCCCAGGTGCTTCCACCGTCGCGGGTGGCGCCGATCCACGGGCGATCGGCGCAGGCGATCACGCCCCGCGCGGCCGACACGAAGGCCAACGACACCACCGGACAGGGCGTGGGGAACGGGCGCAACGAAGGCGGGACGTCGGGCCAGGGGGAGGCGGTGTCCGCCGGGGCGCGGGCGCAGCCGGCGAGCAGGACGAGGGTGGCGACGCGGATCGGCACGGGGGGCTCCGGCGCAGGGGGACACGCCGGGAGGAAGCACGACCCGTGCCAGGTGACGGATCCTCGTGGAACGCCGATCGTGCGAGTCCGGGGGTGTCGGTGGGCGTCGGATTCCGTCCGACACCTCCGACACCTCCGACACCCCGATGCTGACCCCGGGCAGGGTCCCTGGCGGGGGACCCCTGTGCACGGTCATGGACCTGCCACCGGGAAAGAGGTACATCGGAGGTCCAACATCGAATGGAGACCCCGATCATGGAATTTCGCGAAGCGCTCGTGGATCTGCTCGAGCGGCGCCGGGCCGCCGGCGTGCGTGTCCTCGCGAACCTCCCCCGCCGGGAGACGATCGGGGAGGCGATCGCGCACCGGGAGGCGATGGTCACCGCGGACGGCGCGCTGGCCACCTGGACGCCCGTCGAGTCCACGGGCCGCAGCCCCAAGGACACGGTCTTCGTGCGCCGTCCCGAGAGCGAGGCCGAGATCGACTGGGACTCGCCCAACTGCAACGCGATCACCCCCGACACCTTCGACCGGATCCTCGAGGACTGCCTGGCCACGCTCTCCGCGAAGGACCGGATCCACGTGGAGGACCGCGTCGTCGGCGCCGATCCGCGCTATGCCCTCCCGGTCCGACTGGTGACCGACCGGTCGCTCACGGCCCTGTTCGCAGAGAACATGTTCCGGCCGGCGCCGCCGGACATCGGGCGCTCGGTCTTCGCCCGTCGTCCCTTCACGCTCGTGGCCCTGCCGTACGACAAGCTCCGGCCCGAGCGCTACGAGGGTCGGCTGCGCATGGATCCCCGCCTCGGGGGCACCTCCACCATGGTGGTGGGCATGGACCTCGACCGCCGGATCGGGGTGGTCTACGGATCGGCCTACGGCGGCAGCGTGAAGAAGCTCATCTTCACGGTGATGAACTACTACCTCCCCGCCGAGGGGATCCTCCCGCTCCACTGCTCGGCCAACGAGGGGTCGGGGGGCGACGTCTCGCTCCTGCTGGGCCTCTCGGGCACCGGCAAGACCACGCTCTCCGCCGATCCGCGCCGCGCGCTGCTCGGGGACGACGAGCACGGCTGGTCCGACGACGGCATCGCGAACTTCGAGTACGGCTGCTACGCGAAGCTCATCCACCTCGATCCCCGGAAGGAGCCGGAGATCCACCACGCGATCCGGCACCCGGCGGATCCGCTCGATCACGGCGCCATCATCGAGAACGCGATGGTCTGGCCCGACGGGGGGATCGACTTCGACGACGAGCGCTACACACCCAACTCGCGCGCCTCCTACCCGCTCTCGTTCCTGTCCAACACCAAGACCCCCCCCGTGGCGGGCCACCCCAGGACCATCCTCTTCCTCGCGGCCGATGCGAACGGCGTGCTCCCCCCCGTGGCCCGGCTCGACCGCGACCAGGCCATGCTCTGGTTCCTCATGGGCTACACGAGCAAGCTGGCCGGCACCGAGACCGGCGTGGTGGACCCGGTCTCCACCTTCTCCCGCTTCTTCGGCGAGCCGTTCATGCCGCGCAACCCCTCGGTGTACGCGCGGATGCTCGGCGAGAAGCTCGATCGCCACGGCTCCCGGGTCTACCTCGTGAACACCGGCTGGAGCGGAGGGCCCTACGGCGTGGGCCGCCGGATGGACATCACCCTCACCCGGGAGATCGTGGAGGCCGCGCTCTCCGGCGTCCTCGAGGACGTCCCCTGCCGGGAGGATCCGCGCTTCCACCTGCGGGTGCCGCTGCGGTGCCCCGGCGTGCCCGACGCCGGCATGCTGGACCCGCGCGCCACCTGGACGGACGGCCAGGCGTTCGACGCTCGGGCCCAGCGGCTCGCCGACGAGTTCTCGGGCCGCTTCGACCGGGTCTACGGCTGCAAGGGCATCGATCCGGGCGTGACGGCCTGCTGCCCGGGGAAGTAGGCACCTTCAGCGCTCCCGCTGGTGTGGGTTCCGCGCGGTCGCCCGTGCCCGCCCCCCACGTCGGCCCGCAGGGCCGGAAGGCCGGAGCCACGCCCACGTCGGCCCGCAGGGCCGGCAGCACCTCGCGGCCGGCGGGGAGGGCTCCGGGCGCAGCGATCCATGAGCGGACCGGTCCGCTCGCGA
>JBFYZZ010000178.1:0-8726 GCA_041309225.1 Deltaproteobacteria bacterium
AGGGCGGAGCCGGGGAAGGGGATGGGGAGCGACAGGGCGATGCCGTTCAGGTCGAGGCGGGCGATCATCGCCTCGGTCCGGTCCAGCTCCTCGGGCGTCTCCCCCGGGTTGCCGAGCAGGAAGAAGGCGTTCACGCGCATCCCCTGCGCCTTGCACAGGGCGACCACGCGCTCCACGTCGGCGTCGCTGTAGGCGCCCTTCCGGATGACCTCCCGCCGGACCCGCTCGCTGCCCGACTCGATCCCGAACCCGATGGTGTCGCAGCCCGCGCGCCGCATCTGCCGCACGAGCTCCTCGTCCACGCGATCGATGCGGGTGACGCAGGACCAGCGCACACCCGGGAAGCTCCGGGCGAGCTCGGCGCAGAGGTCCAGGACGAGGGAGCGGTGGAGCGTGAAGGTGTCGTCCGCGAAGGCCACCCGACCCCGCACCGTGTCGAGGACCGGCGCCATCTCCGCCACCACGCCGGCCACCGAGCGGAAGCGCATCTTCCCGGCAGCCGCGGGGGAGGCGCAGAAGTAGCACTCGTAGGGACAGCCGCGGGAGATGAGGAAGGAGGCGGGGTGCAGGTAGCGGGACCGGCGGAACAGGCTGCGATCCGGGGGGGGCAGCGCGTCGAGGTCGGCGACGGGCGTCCCCGGCCGGACCCGGGGCAGCGCCTCCCCGGCGTCGAGCCGGAGGAGGGAGTCGAGCAGCGCCGCCTCCGCCTCGCCCGTGATCCCGTGGTCGAAGGACTCGCGGTGACGCTCGACGAACCCCGGATCCGCGCTCACGTGCGCCCCGCCCAGGAACACGGAGGTGTGCGGGGCCTTCTCACGGACGCACAGGGCCACGTCCCGGGCGCCCTGGAGCTGGATCGTCATGGCGCTCACGCCCACGACGAAGGGCCGCGCGTCGGCGACGATCCGCCCCAGCCGTGCGAGGCCGACACCCTCGGGGCCCATGTCGAGCACGCGCACGGTGAACCGGTCCGAGCTCGCGTGGAGGTAGGAGGCCAGGTACAGCAGGCCCAGGGGCGGTGCCTCCCGCTCGAACACGCGGGGCCGGCCGCCGGCGAACCACGCGGGGGGATTCACGAGCAGGACGAGCTTCTGCGGGCGGGAGGTCCGGCGGTGACCCTGGTGGACGTCGGGGTTTCCCTCTGCCATGTCGCCGTGCAGCTCCTGAGTGAGAAAACCTAACTTCGTCCGGATTCAGATGTCCACCTCTCCCTCGGGGGCGGCCCCGATTCCGGCGGCCGGGGTGCGGGCCCGGAGGAGGCGTCGTGATACGACGCCGGGTCCCCCACGATGCCGGCCGGTGTCCGAGGATCCGGATGCAGGACGTCCTCCTGATCAATCCGCCGCTCCACTTCGCCCGCGGCGCACCCCGGACCCTCGAGCGGACGGGCCCCCACCTGGGCCTCCTCTACATGGCGGCCTGGATCCACCGTCACTCCGACGCCTTCCGCGTCCGCTACCTCGATCTCGGACCCGAGCGGATCCCGCTCCCCGAGGTGGTCCGCCGCGTCCGGGCCCTCCGACCCTTCGTCGTCGGGATCTCGGTGGCCTCGTTCAACCTCCAGGGCGCCGTCGAGCTCGCCAGGGCTGTCCGCGAGGCGAGCCCGGGCACGGTCCTCTTCGGGGGCGGCCCGCACCTCACCCTCGATCCCGGGTTCGTGGAACGGAACCCCGGCCTGTTCGACCACGTCGTCACCGGCGAGGCCGAGCGGACCTTCCTCCACGCCCTCGAGGGCCTCCGGCGGGGGGAGACGCTCCCGTCCATCCAGACCGGCGAGCCGGTGGCGGACCTCGACAGCCTCCCGTTCCCGGATCGCACGCTCGTGCGCCGCCGGGCGTACCACGGCGGGGAGATGCTGCTGCTGTCGCGGGGATGCAGCTTCCCCTGCTACTTCTGCAGCGCTGCGGCGCTCCGATCCCCGCTCCGGTACCGCTCGGTGGACGGGCTCCTGGCCGAGATCGAGGCGCTCCTCCCCGTGACCGGCCGGCGCTTCCAGTTCGCGGACGACACCTTCACGTGCAACCGGGACCTCGTCCTGACCTTCTGCCGAGCGGTCCGGGAGCGACGGCTCGGGATCACCTGGCAGTGCGGATCCCGGGTGGACATGCTCGACGAGGAACTGATCGCCGAGATGGGGGCCGCGGGCTGCCGGCTCATCGGGATGGGCATCGAGTCCGCCTCCGAGCGCATCCGCCGCGACGTCGTGAAGAAGGGTCGGTTCACCAACGAGGATGTCCGCCGGATCGTGCGAACCTGCCACCGGCACGGCGTCCGCCCCGGCGCCTACTTCATCCTCGGTCATCCCACCGAGAGTGTCGACGATCTGCGGGCCACGCGGGAGATGATCCTCGGGTACGGCTTCTACGGGGTGTCGGTCCAGATCCTCCTGCCCTACCCCGGCACGGAGCTGTTCGAGATCGCCCGCGCCCAGGGCATCGTCAGCGAAGAGATCGTGGATCGCTTCGCCCGCAAGGAGTTGGGCGAGGGCTACGGGTCCTACCCCCTCTACGCCCCGCCCGGCGTGGACACGGAGTTCCTGATCAGGGAGATGCACGCCATCCAGCGCCACTTCTACCTCCGTCCCTCCGTGGCCTGGCGGTACCTCCGCCGGGACCTCGGGGACCCGCGGGAGCTGCTGGTCGACGCCCGCCAGCTGCTGTCCCTGGTGCGTAGCGGGGGATCCGTCGGCCGGCCGTACACCTACCGGGCTACCGGAGCCTCCGCAGGTAGGGGAAGCGGTAGATCGCCGACCACGTCGTGAGGAAGGCCGTCCCGGAGTCCGGGTGCACGACCATGTCCCGGATCATGGGCATGAACGCGCCGAACCGATCCACCACGGCGCCGTCCTCCCAGCGCTGCACGAGCACCGTGCCCGTAAGCACCGAGGCGGTCAGGAGCAGGCCGTGCCGGGCGTCGAGGGCGATGGGGCGGACGCCCGGCTGGGTGCGGATCCGGCGTTCCACCTGGCGCCGGTACGGATCGATCACCCAGATGGACATCTCGGCGGGCACGGCGAGCAGGAGGCGGTCGATCTCGGGCGACCAGAGCAGGCTCCCGTTGGACAGCGGGGCGTCCAGGAAGGGCTCGGCGATGCCCGTGTCCGGGTCGGCGACGTAGAGCGTGTCCCAGAAGTCGGGTGCGACGAGGATCCTGTCGAGCGTGGGCATCCACTCGACGTCGCGTGGGGTGGGAAGGAGCAGGCCCTCGCGCGTGCGCAGGGCCAGGGTGCGGACCACGTCGAGATCGGGGGTCCGGAGGGCGATCAGCAGCGGGTAGTCGAGCGGCAGGCGCGGGCCGATGGTCACCACGAGCAGCTCCTCCCGCTCCTCGGCCAAGGCGCTGTACGTGTGCAGGAGGCCCGGGATCGTGGGGGCGTGGAGGATCCGTCCGTGGCCGGTCGCGCGGACCTCGGGCAGGTACCGGCCCGCGAACTCGGGCCGGAGGTCGATGGCCGGCGAGCGGAAGGGCTCGGTCCAGCGGCCGTCCTCCCAGCGCAGTCCGGCCACGTGGAAGGGTCCCCCCAGGTACCAGGTCACGCCCCGGCGCACGTCGGACTCGCTGTCGAGGACGTTGCCCAGGGTGGGTGGCATCCACTTCTCGGGCAGCTTCCAGGCGTCGAGCACCCGCCCCTCGAGGTCCAGGGCGAGCAGCCGGTGCGTCTGCTCGGCGATCGCCACGAGGCGATCGCCCACCACGTCGATGTCGTGGTACTCGTGGTAGTCCCCGTCGCGGACCTTCTCGACCACGGTCACGTCCCGGGCGGCGTGGTCGTCCGGCCAGCGCGTGACCGCGTAGCGGTAGCGCCCGTACCCGAGGACCTGATCGAACCCGAACCAGAGGAGGGCCAGGGCGAATCCCACCAGGACCCGGCCCACGGCGGGGAGCGGGACCCCGGCCAGCCGTGCCACGGGGACGGGCAGCAGCAGGAGGGAGCCGGGGAGCCAGGCGGCGGCTCGCAGGGCGGGCGGGTCCGACCGGGCCGGAGGGGGTGCGAGGTTCAGGAGGAGGACGACGACCGCGGCGGGGAGGAGGACGCGGTGGCCCGACCAGCCGCCGACGAGTGCCAGCAGTGCCACGAGCGCGGCCGCGATCCCGAAGGCCGGGCCCCGCAGCCGGGGAAGGATCGCGGCCGCCACGCCTGCGAGGGCGAGCGCGCCCGCGAGGTACGGGCCGCGCAGCAGGACGTTGTGCCAGGCGTAGGTGAGCGCCTTGTAGGTCGCGTGGAGGTTGGAGCCCACCGACTCGAACGCGTACCGCCGGGAGAGGAGGATCCCCGCCGCCACCGCCCCGCCGATCCCCAGGAGCACCTGGATCGCCAGCCAGAGGCGCAGGCTGCGGCGGAGGGTGGAGGGAGGGCTCATCGCGGCCGAAGCCTCGGATCGGGGGATCCCGCGCCCGGACCCCGTCCGGGCCCGCCGCGGGAGGGGGGTGTCTCCACCCGCGCGGGGCAAGGGCCACCCGCGAGGGCGGCGCGCAGGGACACGCCCCCGCCCCGGGTGGGGTCGAGGTTCCCCAGGAGGTCCGCCACCGTGGCCCCGAGATCCCCCAGGACCGCCGGGCAGGCGATCCGCACCCCTGCCGGCACCAGCCCCGGGTGGCGCAGCAGCAGCGCCGCACGGCGGGTGGACGGTGGAGAGGGGTCGCCCGCGGAGGGGAGGAGGGCCAGCACGACGAGGGTGTCATCGCGCCTGCCCCGAGCGTCGACGACCTCGAGCATCCGCCCGATCGCGGCGTCGGCCGGGAGCGGATCGCGGGCGAGCGCGGCCTCGGGGAGGTGGACCCAGAGGAAGAGGCGGTGGGTCCCGGCACCCTCGTGGAACCGTCGAGCCCGCCGGAGCGTGCGCGAGGCGAGCCCGGACGCGGTGGGGCGGGGTCCCAGGATGGGGGCCAGGAGGAGGGCACGGGTGGCCCCGCCCCGCCGGCCGGCCCCGTCGTCGTAGACGTGGAAGGCGCGGCGCCAGGCCGACAGGGGGGCTGGGAGGGGGAGCGGGGCGAAGCCACCGGCGAGGTAGCCGTCGCCCGCGAGCAGCTCCACGAGGGAGTGCCAGGTCCGCGTGTAGGCCATGCCGAGCGCCCGCTCGGGCTCGGGGCGCCCGCTCCCCGGGGTCGTCCGCCCCGTCATGAGCGAGAGGAGGGCGACCTCGGCCGATCCCTCGGGGACGGCGAGGGACTCGACGAGGGCGGACGCGGAGACCAGGCGATCGAGGGTCGGGCCGGCACCGGCCGCGAGGGCGCGGGCGGGCTGGGGATGCACCACGGTGAGGAGCAGCACGTCCGGTGAGGTGGAGGCGTGCTCGGCCCCCCGATCCAGGGGTGGCGTGGGGCTCCGGGCCCGCTCCGCGATCACGAAGGCGGAGCCCACCAGGACCACCCAGGCCACCCGCCCCGTCCGCCGTCCCGGCCAGCCGCGGGTCACCCGCCCGAGGACGAGACGGAGGAGCCCGGCCAGGATCCCCCAGACGACGCAGGCGGCGCCCACCCAGGCCAGAACCTCGGGGAGGTCCATGGCCTGCCGCGGATCGACGAGGGCGGCGACCTCGAGACCGCCGAGGGCGAGACCCACCGCGAGGACGGGCCAGGGGACACGGGTTCCCCTCCCGGTCGCGCCACCCCGGGTTCCCTCGCGTCGTCCATCCATCCGAGCCGCCTTCCGCCGTCCGGTCCCTCGACGCGGCGCGGGGCCCGTATCCGGGCGTCCACGCCGTCGCCACCGAACCCCGGCCCCCGATAGGATGCCGCCGATGTCCTCCACCCCCCGCCTCGCCTGGGACCGCGGCACCCTCGTCTGGGAGACGGCCGAGGGCGCCCCCCCGCCCCCCGGCTTCGTGTGGGACGAGCGGATCCGCCGGCCGCGGGCACCGGGCATGGCCTACCGCGACGCCGTGGAGTGGCTCCGCGCCGAGGGGATCGCGTTCGAGGACGCGGCGCGGGCCTGGACCCCGCTGGCCGACCTCGCGCACCACGCCCCGCGCGAGAGCCGTCCCTACCAGGCCGAAGCCGTGGCCGCCTGGCGCGCGGCGGGCCGCCGGGGCGTGGTGGTGCTGCCCACCGGGTCCGGCAAGACCTGGGTGGCCGAGTGCTGCATCGCGGACACCCGTCGTCCCACCCTCGTGGTGGTGCCCACCATCGATCTCCTCGCCCAGTGGGCCCATCGCCTGGCCACGGCGTTCGCCGTGCCCGTCGGCGTGCTCGGCGGCGGCAGCCACGAGGTCCGCGACCTCACCGTGTCCACCTACGCCTCGGCGTACCTCCACGTGGAGCACCTGGGGCACCGCTTCGGCCTCGTGGTCTTCGACGAGGTCCACCACCTGCCGGCCGAGCGCCACACCGCCATCGCCGAGGGGCTGCTCGCACCCTTCCGCCTGGGCCTCTCGGCCACCCCCGAGCGCCCGGACGAGGGCCACCGCCTGCTCGACCCACTCGTGGGCCCCGAGGTCTACCGCCGCGAGATCCGCGAACTCTCGGGCCGGTTCCTCGCCCCCTACGAAGCGGTCCGGCTCGACGTCCACCTCGACCGCGCCGAGCACGAAGCCTACCGGGCCGCCCGGCACCGCTACCGCGCGTTCGTGGCCCAGAAGCGGATCGACCTCCGGAAACCCGACGGCTGGCAACGGTTCCTCCAGGTCGCCTCGCGCTCCAAGGCGGGCCGGGCCGCGTTCCAGGCCTGGCGCGAGGCGCGGGCCATCGCCCACGGCACCGGCCGGAAGCTCGACCTCCTCGAGGACCTCCTCGCCGAAGAGGCCGGCCGTCCCACACTCGTGTTCACCGACGACAACGCCACCGCCTACCGGATCAGCCGGGAGATGCTGGTCCCGTGCATCACGCACGAGACGCCCGCACGGGAGCGCGAGGCCGTACTGGCGGGCCTGGCCGACGGGACCTGGCGCGTGGTGGTGACCAGCCGCGTGCTCAACGAAGGGGTCGATCTCCCGGCCGTGGAGGTCGGGATCGTGGTGTCGGGCTCGGGGTCCGTGCGCGAGCACGTCCAGCGGCTCGGGCGCATCCTGCGGCCCGGCCCCGGGAAGCAGGCCGTCCTCTACGAGCTGGTCACCGCGGACACCGCCGAGGAGCGCACGAGCGACCGGCGCCGCGAGCACGAGGCCTACGACACATGAGCCGCTCCCCATCCCCCCGCCGGCGCCTCCGGTCCCCCCCGTGCTGACCGGACCGCTGCTCCGCGCCCGGGGTACGCGCGAGCGCGTGACCCCCGGGTTCCTCGATCCGGAGGATCCGCGGCGGCTCGCACTGGCCGACCGCCTGGTGGCCCTGGCCCACGAGGCCGAGGCCCGGGGCGACACTCGCGGCGCCTTCCAGGGCGCGGTGGAGGAGGAACTGGTCGCCGATCGCATCGATCACAAGGTCGTGCGGGGCCTGCGCCGGGTGTTGGAGGACGCCTCCTCGTTCGCCTCCGAGTCGCCGCTCCCCCCCCCCGAGATCCGTGCCCGTCTCTTCGCCGGCGGGCCCGCGCCCCGGGCGTCCGTGCCCGGGGGGCCGCCCTGCGCGATGGATCGGATCGCCGCGCTCGCCGCCGAGCTGGGCTGCTCCCCGGACGCCCTCGCCCGCGCCCTCTTCGCGGACCTGAAGAACAACCAGGTGCTCGCCGCCTGCCCGGTGCCCTCGGGGCGCTGGCTCCTGGACCGTTACAACGTGGCCCTCGTCCAGGGCCTGCTGCTCGACGCCCTCGAGGTGGAGATCCGCCTCGACCACCCCCGGCCCGAGCGCGCCCGGCAGCTGTTCCGCGCGGTGCGCTTCCACCGCCTCATGCACCGTCTCGAGCCCGTCCCCGGGCCGCCGGGCAGCGTCCGGATCCTGCTCGACGGCCCGGCCAGCCTCTTCCGCCTCTCCACGCGCTACGGCATGGCGCTCGCCCGCTTTTTCCCGGCGCTCCCGCTCCTGGACACCCCGTGGGCGCTCACCGCCCGCCTGGCCTGGAGGCGGCTCCGGCGCACGATGACCGTCTCCTCCGCCGACGGGCTGCGCTCCCACCTGCCCGATGTCGGGGCCTGGGTCGCCCGCGAGGAGGAGGAGTTCGAGGAGCGCTTCCGCGCACTCGACTCCGGCTGGACGCTCGAGCGCGGCGCCCCCGTGCTCGACCTGGGCGGCCAGGCCCTCTGGGCGCCCGACTGGTCCGTCCGGCGGGGCGATCGGGTGGCTTTGGTGGAGATCGTGGGGGTCTGGCGCCGGGCCTGGCTCGCGGCCCGGCTCGACCTCCTCCAACGGTACGGTGCCGGCAACGCGGTCCTGGTGGTGAGCCGTGCGCTCCTCGGGGACCGGGGAGAGGCGCCCGACCTGCCCGGCGCGGTGGTCGCCTTCCGCCACGTCGTCCCCGTCCGGGAGGTGCTCGCCGCCGTGGAGCGGGTCGCCGTGCCGGCCGGGCGTCCAGGCGATGGCGACGTCGGGCGTGGCTCTGGCCCGTAAGGGCCGGCGCTCCCGCCTGCCTCCGGCCCTCCGGGCCTCCCCGCTGGCCGCGAGGGGACTCCGGCCCTGCGGGCCGACGCATGGGGCGGCCCTGGCGGGCCCGCGGCCTGCTTGCGGTCGGGCCTCCGGTCGCTGCGATGATGAGCGGAATCGAGGTCAAGGGTGCGCTCGCGAGCGGACCGGTCCGCTCATGGATCGCTGCGCCCGGAGCCCTCCCCGCCGGCCGCGAGGTGCTGCCGGCCCTGCGGGCCGACGTTCCAGGCTGGCACCCGCCCAGCGGGCCGGGCCGCGGGTTGCGAGGTGCCTCC
>JBFYZZ010000179.1:0-4142 GCA_041309225.1 Deltaproteobacteria bacterium
GGCCGATCTCCCCCACCTCACGCGGTCGTCGGCGCGCGCACTCGGAACCGAGGCGGCGTGGCTCGGGTTCCACGCCCTCTTCGGCCCCTGGACCGGCCTCCCGCGGGGTGGCCCCGAGGACGACGCCTCCTACGGGTCCGACCCCCAGGCCGCCGCCCGGCACGTCCGCGCGGCGGTCCAGGGGTTCGACGACGCCGGGATCCTCGCCTTCGCCGGCCCGTTCCCGGGCGCCGCACCCCCGGGTGTCCCCGCGGTCGAGCGGGACCGGACCGAGGTGGAGGCCGAGGACCTCCTCCCCCTGCGCGCGGCCTGGGAAGCCGGCGCCGCGGGCGTGGTCCTCTCGGGGGCCGCCTGGCCCGCCTGGGATCCGGAGCGGCCCGCGTACCGGTCCCCCGCGGTGGCGGGCCTGCTGCGCGACGCCGAGCGGTTCGCCGGCCTCGCCATCGCACCGGACCCGGGGCCGATCCTGGCCGGGGGCGCGGATCCTGGCCCCCTCGCCGTGGACCTCGCGACCACCGGCGTGGACCTTCTCCCGTGCCCGGCCGATCCGGAACTGGAGATGGCGCTCTTCGAGGCCCTCGTCCGGGCCCAGGAGGACGATCCCGCCCTCGACCGTGCCCTGGAGGACGCCGAGCGGCGGCTCGAGATCGCCCTGGCGCGCGCGTTCCGGCCGCGGCCGCCGTGGCCGCCGGGGGTCCTGGGCGCAGCGGCGCACCGCGACCTCGCCCACGGCATCCTCGCGCTGGGGGGCCCGTGAGCGTCCTCTCCGTCCTCCTGCTGGCCGCACGCCTCGCGGCGGCCGAGGGCGCGTGCGAGCCGCTCGCCGTGCCGCCCGAGGCCGTCCAGGTCGCGTGGATCTCCCCGGTGCGCCAGCGGGCGCGGGCCGGGACCTGGCTCGCGGTCGTGCGGGTGGCCGACCTGAGGACCTGGATCCGCACCCGCGCGCCCGACCAGGAGCGCCTGCTGCAGGGCCTGGGCATCTGGGGCCGCCGGGGGGGCGGTCCCTTCCGCCACCGGCGCTGGAAGGTGACGGTGTTCGACGTCCGCACGGCGCTCCTGTGCCGGCCGGTCGAGTACGCCACGGAGGTCGACACGGTGGACGGCGTCCCCGCCTGCCCCTCCACGGGCCAGACCGGCGTCCGGTACGACACCGGGTGCGGCACCACCGTGGACACCGCCACCGGAGCGCCCGGCCTCGACCTGTTCCGCATCCGCTGGCGCGACGCGGCGGCCTCGGGCTTCTGCGTGATGCCGCTGGAGCGCTTCCTCTCCGGGGCCTGAGGCGGGGCGACGGGCTAGATCCTCCTCGGCCCCGCCGATCCCCAGGCCCGGGAGGGCGGAGCCGTGGAGGTGGCATGAACGCGTGGTTCATCATGGGCGTGGTGGCGTTCTTCGCGGGCACGATCATCAATCGCAGCCTCTCCGCGAAGGCCTGGGACATCCTCGACGACGCACAGCGGGCCACCTGGACGCAGCTGTTCGCCCGCCTCCGCTGGAGCCTGCTCCTCCCCCCTGTCGTGCTCATCGGCCTCTTCTTCCTCGGCATGCGCTACCTGCCCGGCCACCTGGAGCTCTTCTCCGCCCTCTTCTGGATCGGCCTGCTCGGCTTCGTGGCCGTGAACGGCACGTTCACGTTCCGCCGCATGACCGCGCTCGGCCTGCCCCTCGTGGCCCGCCGGTACTGGGCTCTCGGCCAGGCGGCGCGCTGGGGGGGCCTCGTGAGCCTCTTCTGCGGTTTCTTCCTGCAGATGCGGATCTAGTCCATGCCGAGCGGCCACCTCGCCGAACCCGCGGAGGTCCGGGCGCTCCTGGCCCTCGCCGAGGGGTGCGCCGGGTTCGAGGCGCGGCTCGACGTCCTCTCCCGGGCGCTGCTCGGGCGCCCCTACGCGGTCTCGCCGCTCGTGGGCTCGCCGTCCGAGCCCGAGGCGCTCGTCACCCGCCTCGACGCCTTCGACTGCGTCACCTACGCCGAGACGGTGTGGGCCCTGGCCGGCTGCCGCGATCCGGTCGGTTTCGAGCGCCGCCTCGTGTCCCTGCGCTACACGCACGGGCAGGTCGACTGGTGGGCCCGCAACCACTACATGCACGCCTGGATCGCCCGGAACGAGGCGGCCGGCCTCCTGATTCCCATCCTGTCCGCCGGCTGGGTCGACACGGACGAGACGCGCGCCCTCACCGCGCTCGACGGCTACCCGGCCGTGTCGTGGCGGGTCCGTGCCCTGCCCGTCGGCCGCCTCGCGGACCTCGCAGCCGGCGCGCGACCCGGCGACCTCGCCGCCTTCGTGTCCCGCCGGGCCGACCTCGACACCTTCCACGTGGGCCTGCTGGCGCCCGGCCCGGAGCTCCTCCTGCGCCACGCGTCCCGCAGCCGGGAAGGTTCCATCGAGGAGCCGCTCGCCGCGTTCCTCGCGCGGAACGACGTCCCGGGCCTGCTGGTGGCCCGCCCCCTCCCGCCGCACGAGGTCCTCGCGTGAAGCCCGTCACCGTGCTCGTCACCGCCGGTCCCGAGGGCGTCGAGGCCGCGATCCGCGTCGCCGCCCGCGCCGTCCCCTCGGGGCTCGTCGAGGCGATCGTGGTACTCGCGTCCATTGCGGCGGAGGCCCCCCCGCCGGACGGGTCCGTGCCCGTGCGCGTCGTGCCGGTGGCGGATCCGGGGGACTCCGGCGCCGTGGTCCCGCTCCTCGAACGGCTGGACACCCCGTTCCTCCTGCAGGTGGAGGGCGACGCCGATCCCCATCCGCACGCCCTGGCCCGCCTGGTGGACACCGCCCGCGACACCGGCGCCCTCCTGGTCTATGGCGACCACCACGACCTCGCGGGCGACCGCCTCGTGCCCCACCCCCTGTCCGACTGCCAGGCGGGCAGCCTCGAGGACCGCTTCCCCCTCGGTCCGCTGCGCCTGTGGAGTGCCGCGGCCGTGCGCCGGGCCTGGGAGGCCTGCGGGCCCACGCCGCCGGACCTCGCCTTCCACGCCTGGTACGACCTGCGCCTGCGCGGGTCCCGCGTGGCCCCCGTGGTGCGCCTGCCCGAGCCCCTCGCGATGCTCGTCCCGGCCGGACGCCGGACCTCGGGCCAGGCCGTGTTCGACTACCTCACCGCCGCCCGTGCCCGGCAACACGAAGCCGAGCGCGTCTGCACCGCCCACCTCGAGGCCCTGGGCGCCCGCCTGCGCGGCCCGTTCCGGCCGTACGAGCCCTCGGGGGCCTTCCCCGTCGAGGCCAGCGTGGTGATCCCGGTGCGCGATCGGGTCGCCACCATCGGCGAGGCGGTCGACAGCGCGCTCGGCCAGGCTGCGCCCTTCGCCTTCGACGTGATCGTCGTGGACAACCACTCCACCGACGGCACCACCGCGCTCCTCGCGGCCAGGGCCGCGGCGGATCCGCGGCTCGTGCACGTGGTTCCCGCGCGGCGGGACCTCGGCATCGGGGGCTGCTGGAACGAAGCCATCGCCCACCCGGCGTGCGGCCGGTGGGCCGTGCAGCTCGACTCCGACGACCTCTACGCGGATAGCCGCACGCTGGCCCGCATGGTGGCCTGCCTCGTCACCGAGCGGGCGGCGATGGCCGTGGGCGCCTACACCACGGTGGATCGGGCGCTCGAGCCCGTGGCACCGGGGCTCGTGGATCACCGCGAGTGGACGGCCGAGAACGGCCCCAACAACGCCCTGCGCGTGGGGGGCCTGGGCGCGCCCCGCGCGTTCGCCGTGGAGGTCGCACGCCGGCACCCCTTCCCCAACGTCTCCTACGGCGAGGACTACGCCGTCGCCCTGCGGATCAGCCGGGAGTGGCGCGTCGGGCGAATCTGGGACCCGGTCTACCTGTGCCGGCGCTGGGAGGCCAACTCCGACGCAGACCTCTCCCCCGAGGTGATGGCCCTGCACCAGGCCTGCAAGGACCGGATCCGGTCGATCGAGCTGGCAGCCCGGATGGGGGCGCGGTGAGCGACCCCTGGGCGGGGCGGGTGGTCGACCCGGGCGCGCCGGACGGGCCGCCCCGGGGTACCACCCTCGCCGACACGCTCCTCGGCTACCTCGACTGGCAGGCCGCCCGATGGCGCCGCCTCGCCGAGGCCCGGACCGCCCTCGCGGGGGTGCGGACCCGCGAGGTGGCGGTGGGCCACCCGGCCGGCCGCGTGCAGTGGAA
>JBFYZZ010000180.1:0-35450 GCA_041309225.1 Deltaproteobacteria bacterium
GGAGCGCGCGCGTTCGCGGGTCGCGGTCCACGCGCGTCGCCGATGGACCTCGTCCTGGAGGCGGCGCACCTCCCGGCGGGCGGCCTGGGCCTGCTGTTGCTCCTCGGCCTGCTCCCGGCGGACCTGGGCTCCGGCCTCGGTCCAGTTCCCGTGGCGCAGCACGGCGATCGGCGGCTCGAGGACGAGGCACCGCGTGCAGAGCGTGTCGAGGAGCTCGCGATCGTGGCTGACCAGGAGCCCGATGCCGCGGAACCGCCGCAGTCGCTCGACGAGCCGGAGCCGCGTCTCCGCGTCGACGTGGTTGGTGGGCTCGTCCAGGGCGAGGAGCTCGGGACGGGCGGCCAGCGCCCACGCCACCTGCGCCCGCTTCCGCTCGCCGTGCGAGAGCGTCGTCCAGCGCTCGAACCAGTCGCGCTCGACGCCGAGGATCCCGTGATCCTCCGCGTCCGGCCGCCAGGCGCCGGGGGGCGCATCGACCTGCTGGGTGCAGAGCGCGACGGACCGGGGGCGCAGGATCGTGCCGCCGCCGGGCTCGAGCCCGCAGGCGAGGGCCAGGAACGTGCTCTTGCCGGATCCGTTGGCCCCGACGATGCCCGTCCAGCCCGGAGGGAGCTGGAGGCTCAGGTCCCGGAACAGGGGCGCCTGGCCGGGCCAGGCGAAGGTGACGGAGGAAAAGCGGAGCGGCACGTGCATCCTTGCCTGTCGTCCCCTCCTGGGGTCCGGCGCCGAAGCCCCGGGGAGCAGGGCGACCCTCGATCCGACACTCTTGACTTTGCCAATAGCATATCCTAATCTCTCCCCTGCACCTTGGAGGTCCCACGATGCAACCGGTACGCTCCATCCTGCTGCTCCCGGGTCTGGTCCTGGCGGGATCCGCGGCTGCCGGGGGGTTCCCGGGAGACGAGGTTCCCGGCCCCGCCGGGGTCCCTCCGCACGCCAGCGTCCGCGTCGCGAGCGGCGCCTCCCTGACCCGTGAGCCCGAGACCGGGGAGCGGACCGCATTCGACCTGGAGGTCGACGCGGCCTGGCACCCGGCGCCCGCCTGGCGCGTGGCCGGGGCCTACGAGGGCCGCTGGCACGACCAGGGCTACCTCTCGGTGAACCCGGGCGAGGACGGGGCGGTCGCCGCACCGGTGGTCGTCGAGGAGGGGGAGATGCGGTGGCGGATCGGCGGGGACGCCGACCTGTTCGCCCTGTTCGCGCGCGGGCGTCCCGTGGACGAGGTCCTCGACGCGCGCCTCGGGGTCGGCGCCACCGGCCTGCACCTCGTCAACGACGCCTTCCGCGCGACCGGCGTCGGACCGCGGTTCGCGCTCGACGCTGCGGTGCGCCCCGTTGCGATGTTCTCGCTCTTCGGCGGGATCGGCTTCGCGCCGGTCTGGGGGACGGAGGAGACCCTCTCGGTGCTCGGTGTCCCGGTCGCCGCCCTGGACGCCGGATTCGGCGCGGGCCTCACCTTCGGGGAGGACCTGCGCTTCGGCGTCGATCTCGGCTGGGACCACGACTCCATCTTCTTCGACCACACCGTCCGCCACGCGGACGGCGCCCGGCTGGGCATCCAGGCCGCCTTCTAGTCTCGAACCGTCGTCTCGGAGGTCCATCCCATGTCTCGTCGAAACCATGTCCCGGGGATGACCGCATCCCTCCTCGCCGTCGCCCTGGCGGCCTGCAGCGAGCCGATCCTGGCGCCCGAGGCGGTCGTCATCCTCCAGGAGGAACCCGCGTACGTCGGCGCGATCGTGCCGCTGTACGGCACCAGCTCCACGGATCCCAACGACCCGGCGCTGCCCCTCTCCTTCCACTGGCGCCTCGTGTCCGCGCCCGTGGGATCCACCGCGCCCCTGCTCGCGGTGGACCAGCCCGTGGCCTCCATCGTCCCCGACGAGTACGGCGACTACACGGTGGCCCTGGTGGTGGACAACGGCCTCCTGACGAGCCCCGAGGACTCCGCGGTGTTCAACGTGATGCCGTGCGGGAAGGAGCCGCCCGAGGTCGACGGGATCACCGCCGAACCGGCCGCCCCCAACGCCGACACCGAGGTCCGCCTGGCGGCCGCGGTGAGCGACCCGGACGTCGCGGGCTGCGGCCAGGACGCGCTCATCGCGTACGACTGGATGCTCGCGGCCGTCCCGACCGGATCGCACGCGACCCTCTCGGATGCCGGCGCGCCCGAGCCGTGGCTCGGCGTGGACATCCCCGGCACGTACACCATCGAGCTCACCGTCACCGACGCGACGGGGCTCGACTCGGCCCCCGGTACCCTGGAGCTCGAGGTCTCCACCTGCGGGTCGGCGGCCCCGCAGATCGTCGCGGCGCCCTTCACCCCGGAGGACCCCGGGATCGGCGAGCTCGTGAGCTTCGAGATCAGCGCTGAAGACGCCGACAATGCGGCGGGTTGCGAGCAGGGCCAGGTGCTGGGGATCGGCGCCGCGTTCCTGTCGCTCCCGGCCGGGTCCAAGGCGGAGCTCGCGCCGGCCGATGGCGTCAACCCGGCCTTCGTGGCCGACGTCGCAGGCACCTACGCACTGCGGTTCACCGTGTCGGACGGGACGGGCCGGTCCTCCTTCCTCGACGTGCCGGTCGTGGTCTCGGCATGCGGCGGGCACGCGCCCCGGATCGATGCGGTCACCCAGGCGCCGGACGGGCCCGGCATCGGCGACCTCGTCATGCTCACGATCGAAGCGTCCGACGCGGACAACGACGAGCCTTGCTCCCTCGGCCAGACCCTCGACGTCTGGTCCCAGATCATCGATCTCCCCGCGGGATCGGCGACGACGCTGGAGCCGTCGGTCGGGTATGCCCCCGCGTTCCGGATCGACGTCGAGGGGACCTACACCGTCCGCACGTGGGTCGTGGACGGGACCGGCCTCTCCGGCTTCGCCGACACGGTGGTCAGCGCCTCGTCCTGCGGCGGATTCACACCCACGGTCGTGTCGGTCACGCCCTCGTCGGCCGACCCCTACATCGGCGAGACCCTCTCCTTCGAGGTGGTCACCGCCGACGACGACGTGGACGTCTGCGGCCTCGATCAGACGCTCTCCGTGTGGTCCGCGATCGTCCACCAGCCTGCGGGGTCCACGGCCGTGCTCGCGCCCGACGTCGGCTCCTCGCCGGCCCTCGTCCCCGACGTGGCCGGCGACTACACCCTGCGCACCTGGGTCGAGGACGACACCGGCCGATCCTCCTTCCTCGACACCGACGTCACCGTCAGCGCCTGCGGCGGGTACACGCCCACGGTCCTGTCGGTGACGCCCTCGTCGGCCGACCCCTACATCGGCGAGACCCTCTCCTTCGAGGTGGTCACCGCCGACGACGATGTGGACGTCTGCGGCCTCGACCAGACGCTGTCCGTGTGGTCCGAAATCGTCGACCAGCCCGCGGGGTCCACGGCCGTGCTCGCGCCCGACGAGGGCTCCTCGCCGGCGCTCGTCCCCGACGTGGCCGGCGACTACACCCTGCGTACCTGGGTCGAGGACGACACCGGCCGGTCCTCCTCCCTCGACACCGACGTCACCGTCAGCGAGTGCGGCGGGTACACCCCCGAGGCGATGATCGAGGTGCTCGAGCCGGTGACCGGCGGGCCGGGGGCCATGGTGACCGTCTCCGGCGCGATGACCGGCTTCACCGTCGCGCTCGACGGCGGCTCCTCCACGGACGCCGACATCACCGAGTGTGGCCTCGACGAGGTGCTCACGTACGCGTGGTCGCTGTACAGCATGCCCGCCGGAAGCACGGCCGAGCTGAACGACCCCGACATCACCAATCCCTCCTTCGAGCCAGACATGTCCGGGGAGTACGTGGTCCGGCTCACGGTGAGCGACGGCACCCACGACGACGACGCCTGGGCGATGATCGAGGTGGAACGCACCTCCACGCTCTGGAGCGATCCCGACTACACGCTCACCTGGGTGGACGGCGAGAGCTCCCTGTGGTCCGACCCGCGCGGCGTCGCCGTGGACGGCACCGACGTCTACGTGGTCCAGAACGGGATCGACGCGGTCACCGTGACCGACGTGACCGACGGGACCACCACGCTGGTGTCCCTCGGCGGGTACCTGCTGGATCCCCAGGACATCGTCTACTACCCGACCGGGGACTACCTCTACGTGACCTCGAACTGGTTCGACGCAGTCGTCCGCCTCACCACCGACGGGGAGCAGGCCGCGTACACCAGCGGCACCCTGGACGATCCGAGGGGGATCGCGCTGCTCTCGAGCACCCTGGTCGTCGCCGACGAGGACAACGGCCGCCTGCGCTTCTACTCCGCCAGCGCCACGTCGCTGCCGACGTCTTCCACGGGGTCCGAGGACTTCGGCGGGTGGTGGCTCTACAACCCGTGGGGCGCGTTGGCCTGGACCTCGGGATCGACCACCTACTACGTCACCACGTCCCCGCCCGACGACGCGGTCTACAAGACCAACGGCACCAGCGACGTTCTCATCGCCGCGCTCGAGGATCCGCGCGACGTGGTGCGCGGCAGTTCGGGCGCCCTCTACGTGGCGGATCCGACCATCGGCTGGGTGGTGCGCCTCTCGGACTGCTTCTCCACCCGGTGCGCGACGATCACGCCGCTCGCCTGGGGCGACTGGGCCCCGTACGGCCTGGCCTTCCTGGACGCCGGCACCCTCCTGATCACCGACGGCGAGGGCGACTCCCTCTACACGCTGACCGGTACCTTCTGATCGGGCCGGATCGCCCTCGGCGGCGGACTCAGTCCACGCTCAGGGCGACGTCCACCTCCACGGTGCGCACCGGGTCGGCGAGCAGGTCGGTGGCCGCGGCGCTGGCCGGGTCGATCTCGGGGCTCAGGACGGTCAGCACCCAGCCGGCGCCCTCCGGCTCCGGGTCTTCGATCAGCACGGCGGACGGGAAGCGGATGCCGGCGACACCGTCGGCCGCGGCCTCGTCGCAATCGTCCGCCCGGCAGACCGTGACCCGGGTGGCCGTGCACTCGGAGGCCCGGTAGGCGAACAGCGATCCGCTCCGCTCGCTGGCCGCGCAGGCCCCGTAGGCTCCGGTCCACGTCCAGTCCGGCCCGACGCGCCAGGTGACCGACAGGGAGGCGGGCACGGCCCCTTCCGGGCGGAACCCCGTGAACCGCCCGAAGACGGCCGGCAGCCCGACCAGCCCGACGGTCGTGTCGTGGAAGGAGGGCATGGCCGGGGCGTCCAGCAACTCGAAGGCGGTCAGGTCGAGCGCGTGGGAGAAGGAGAGGGTGAGGCTCCGGGTCGTGGTGCCCCCGTCGGTCACCGCCACCGTCGTGGCCGGCAGGAAGCCCTCCGCGTCGAGGGCGGCGAAGGCGGGACGGGCCAGCGGATCGCCGAGCATCACGTAGGGATTCATGAAGTCGTGGTACCAGGTGTTCCAGACCTCCTGGCGCATCTCCACGAAGGCCCGGCCCGCCGGGTGCCCCTGGGTCCACTGGTTGGTGAACCAGTGGATCTTGTTCTCGTCGTTGCCATACCCCGTGGCCGTGACCACGGAGAGCGCCCCGCGGCGGATCAGCCAGGCGCAGAGCAGGTCCTCGGGCCCCGGATCGAACGCCGGGGCGTCCTCGTCCCACCGGCAGGTCAGGCACGCCGAGAGGAAGACCGAGGCCGGGAACAGGTCCTCCACCTCCTCCTGCAGCCGATCCGTGGTCAGGAACCCGGCCTGCACCGGATTGCCGTGCCCGTGGTAATGGACGGTGGTGGGGTGCTCCAGGTCGGCCGCAGTGAGCTCGGCCTCCTGGTTGAAGGCCACCGTCCATCCCGACGCCCGGTACAGGTCCGACAGGCGCCAGGCGATGCCGATGTGATCCGTGCCACCGTCGTCGTCGATGTACGCCCGGTCCCGCCAGGGCCCGGACATCCGGTCCGAGTACAGGGAGTTCACCAGGTGCGCCGAGACGTCGGTGAGCGTCAGTCCCATGATCCGGCCGGTGTACAGGTCGGGCAGGGTGTCGTTGCCCCAGAGCCCCTGGCCCTCGGGGACGGCGCCGCGGCTCCACGAGCCGTACACCGTGGTGTCGAGCTGGAAGCGATAGTCGCCGTCCACCTCGAGGTCGATGGGAATGGCCTTGGGGCTGCCCATGATCGTCAGGTAGGCCGCCTCGGGGGCGAGGTGCCCGAGCAGCGTCTCCAACCCGGCGTCGATCGCCTGGCCGGTGGTGCCGCGGACACCGAGCAGCAGCTCGCCTCGGGCGGCCGCGAGGTAGGGCGCGACGAGGGAGGTGCTTCCGTACAGCCCGTCGATCCGGGTGCCCAGGTCCGTGGCCAGCACGCCCTCCACGGACTGGTCGAGGTCGTCGGGGTTGACCAGGATCACCGCCGCCCCATCGACGGCGGACGCGGCCTCGGCCTGCAACGCGGCCAGGTCGCCGATGGCCCTCGGGCAGGTGGCCCCGTCCGGACAGTCCACCGCCCCCACGGGGATCACCTCGGCCCCGCCCAGCGCCCCGGCCCGATCCAGCTCGCCGCCCGCGATCACCAGCGACATGCCCTCGAGCCCGGCCAGTGCCGCGGCCGCCAGGGCCAGCTCGTAGTCGTCGGCGGCGTAGAGCACGGGCCGATCGGGGGACCAGAGCTGCGCCAGGTCCACCGTCTCGGGTGGGAGCGCGGCCGCCTCGCCGGCGGCCTCGGCCACGCCGCCCGGGAGCGGGCCGACCAGGCGCAGCGCCTCCGGGGCGAACCGCCGCAGCACGGCCAGCGCGGCGTCCAGGTCGGCGTCGCCGTCGGCATCGACGTGGATCACCAGCAGCGCCTCGAACCCGCCCTCGCCGTCGAAGAGCAGGGGCTGGAGCTGCACGACGCGGTGCCAGTCGTCGTCGGCCGAGAGGGTGACACGGCTCGGATGCACCGTCGGGCCGGCGTCGCCGCCGGTGTCGTCGACGTCAGCGCAGCCCAGGACCCCCAGCAGGGCCGCCAGCCAAGGGCGGGACGGGACCGGATGCGGGCGGAACGTGCGACGGGCCATCGGCCTCGGCTCCGGGTGCGCGATCGCGCCCACCGGGGTGGGCTCCCGCTGGCCATACCTGGGCTGCCGGGGGGTGTCGACCCGGAGAGAGGGCTCGGATGGGGGACGTCACCGGCGGTCTCTTGCGGATACCTCCAGGGGGGTATATGATCGCTTCAGGAGCTGAGATGCAAAGACAAAGTCCTTCATGTCATCACGAATCACGGATACCCCCTACAGAGGACACCGATGTCGTCGCCCCCCCGCCGCACCACGGCGAGCTCGACGCGCTGGCACGCATCGAGGGACAGGTGCGCGGGATCCAGCGGATGATCCACGATGGCCGGTACTGCATGGACATCCTCACGCAGACGCGCGCAATCCACGCGGCGCTGCGGCGCGTGGAACGACACATCCTGCAGGCGCATCTCCAGACCTGCGTCCGTGAGAGCTTCCACCACGGGTCCGCGGATGATCGTGAGCAGAAGATCGCCGAGATCCTATCTTTCTTCGACTGGGAGCCCGGGCGCACTGCCCGGTGAGGAGGCACCGTGAGGTTCGGATCGGCCGTCGATCCGCCCGCCCCCGAGGTGGTCGGGGGGTTCCGCCGCGCCTGGCGGGTCGAGGGCATGACCTGCGCCGCCTGCGCGGGTCACGTCGAACGAGCGCTGTGCAGGGTGCCCGGTGTCGACTCCGCTACCGTGAACCTGGCCTCGAACCGTGCCACCGTGCTCGGCTCGGCGCCCGACGAGATGCTGGTCCATGCGGTCCGGGAGGCCGGCTACGCGCTCTTCCCCGTCGTCCGCACCGAGCGGCCCGAGGACGTCCGGGCGCGCGAGGAGGCGCACCTCCATGCCCTCGTGACGAAGCTCGCGGTGGCGGCCGCGCTCACCGCGCCCGTGTTCGTGATCTCCATGTTCGACATCATGTTCCCGGGGTCCGGGCTGGTGCAGTTGCTGCTGATCACCCCCGTGGTGTTCTGGGCCGGGCGCGACTTCTTCCGCGTGGCCTGGAAGCAGGCCCGCGGTCGCAGCGCCAACATGGACACGCTCATCGCCATCGGGTCGGGCGCGTCCTGGGCCTACTCCGCCTGGATGCTGCTCGCCGGCGCTGGCGCGATGCGCTTCTACTTCGAGACCGCCGGCATGATCGTCACGCTCATCCTGCTGGGCAGGTTCCTCGAGGACCGCGCCAGGCACCGGGCGAACGACGCGATCCGCAAGCTGGCCGGCCTGCGGCCCGACACCGCCCGCGTGCTACGCGACAGCGTCGAGGTCGAGGTTCCGATCGACGAGGTCGTCCCGGGCGACCGGGTGGTGGTCCGTCCCGGCGAGCGGATCCCGGTAGACGGCCGGGTGCTCGAGGGCGGCAGCGCCGTCGACGAGTCCATGATCACCGGCGAGAGCCTCCCCGTCGTCCGATCCGTGGGCGACCCCGTGCTCGGCGCCACCATCGCCCGCTCGGGCCACCTCGTCCTGGAGGCCCTGCTCGTCGGCGACGACACCGCGCTCGCCCGCATCATCCGTCTCGTGGAGGACGCCCAGGGCACCAAGGCCCCGATCCAGCGCCTCGCCGACACCGTGTCCGCGCGGTTCGTGCCGGCGGTGATGGGAATCGCGGCCGTCACCGGCCTCGCCTGGGCCGCCTCCGGTGCGGGCCTGGTGGGCTCGCTCCTGCCCGCGGTGGCGGTGCTCGTCATCGCCTGCCCCTGCGCACTCGGGCTCGCCACCCCCACCGCCATCATGGTGGGCACCGGCAAGGCCGCCGAGCACGGGATCCTCGTCCGCAACGCCGAGGCGCTGGAACGAGCCCACCGCATCGACGCCCTCGTGTTCGACAAGACGGGCACGCTCACCCGGGGCGAACCGTCGGTGACCGAGGTGGTCTGGGCCACGCCGAAGGCGTCCCGCCACCTGCCGCTCCTGGCCACTGCCGAGCGCTTCAGCGAGCATCCGCTGGGCGAGGCCGTCATCCGGTGGGCCGCCGAGCAGGGCGTGCAGCCGGGCGACGCCGAGTCGTCGTCCACGGTCATGGGCCAGGGCGTGGTCGCCCGCGTCCAGGGCCACGACGTCCTGGTCGGCAACCGCCGCCTGCTCCACGACCACGGCGTGGACCTCGGCCGACACGAGACGGCCGCCGAACGCATCGAGAGCGAGGGTCGCTCCGGCGTGCTCGCCGCGGTGGACGGCCGCCTGGTGGCGATCCTCGCGGTGGCGGACACGCTCAAGGACACGTCGGCTGCCGCCGTGGCCCGGCTGGCCCAGATGGGCGTCCGCCTCGTGATGGCCACCGGCGACAACCCCCGCACGGCCGCCGCCATCGCGCGGGAACTCGGCATCGACGAGGTGCTCGCCGAGGCCACGCCCGAGGGCAAGGTGGCGCTCGTCCGCCGCCTGCAGGCCGAGGGTCGCACGGTCGGCATGGTGGGCGACGGCATCAACGACGCCCCGGCGCTCACCGCGGCGGACGTGTCGTTCGCCATCGGCACGGGCACCGACGTCGCCATGGAGGCTGCCGCGCTCACGCTCATCCACGGCGACATCGCGCGCGTGGCCACCGCCATCGACCTCTCACGGGCCACCATGCGGATCATCCGCCAGAACCTGTTCTGGGCCTTCGGCTACAACTCCCTCGGCATCCCGATCGCCGCGCTCGGCCTGCTCTCGCCGATGATCGGCGCCGCCACCATGGCGATGTCGTCGGTCTCCGTGGTCACCAACGCCCTGCGCCTCAAGCGCTTCCGGCCTTCGGAGGCGGGCACATGACTCCGGTGGCCCGTCGCATGCCCGGGTCGGTGGACGCGCACCTCCGAAACCCCCGGAGCGTCGTGCTCGTCCTCCTCGGGTTCCTCCTGGCACGACCCGTTCAGGCTGACCTCCCCGGGGTGCTTTCGGCTCGATCCCTCGGGGACGATCCCGCGTTGAGCACAGCCGTGGAACGAGCGCTGGCCAGCCTGCCGGACCTCGCGGCGGCCGAGGGCCGCGTCCGTGCAGCGCAGTCGACGTCGCAGCCCGCCGGCAGGTTCCCCGATCCCGTCCTCCAGGTCGGCGTGGAGCAGGGCACGTTCACGGATGTCTCGATGGCGCGGGCGATGGTCGGGGTGGCGCAGGCGCTCCCACCGCCCGGTGCACGCGACCGCGCCAGGGACGCCGCGGAGTCGAGGGTGCGGTTCGCCCAGGCCGAGAGGGACCGAGTCCGCCTCTCCACGGTGGCGGCGGTGAAGCGTGCCTGGCTCGATCTCCTGCTCGTCCAGGCCCGACTCGATCTGCAGGCCCGCCTGGAGTTGCTCTGGGCTCAGGCCGAGAACCTGGCACGCACGGCCTACGAGGCCGGCCGCGTGGCCCAGTCCGACCTCCTGAGAGCCCAACTCGACCGCGACAGGCTCCGCCAACGACGGGCCGCGCTGGAGGCCGAAGCCCGCGCACGAAGGGCCGCCCTCACGCGGCTCGTGGGCGCCGACCCGCCGGCTCCCTCCCTGGGCCTCATGGACCTCGGAGATCCTCCGATCCCGACCGAGGACGCCGCCTTCTCGGAAGCCCTCGCCCGGAGCCCAGAAATGGCCGCCGCGAAGGCCATCTCCGGTGAGGCGGAGGCCTACGAGGGGCTCACCCGGGCCCAGCGCTGGCCCGACATGTACGTGTCCGCCGGCGTGATGCCCCCGTTCTCGGGCGACGTCCCGATGTGGCAGGTGGGTCTGGGCATCGATCTGCCCGTACGAGGTCGGCGGGAGGCGGCCATGGCGAGCGCTGGCGCCCTGACCGACGCCGCGGCATCCGATGAGGCGTCCCTCCGCGCGATCCTTCGGCAGCGTGTCTCGGAGCGCGTGGCAGCCCTCGATGGCTTCGTGGCCGCCAACGACGTGTACCGGGGAGGGCTGCTCATCCGCTCGGAAGCGACGGTGGCCTCCACGCTCGCCCAGTACCCGCCCGGTGCAGTGGACTTCACCGCCGTGCTCGAGGCGCTCGCGGGGCACCTGGGCGACGTCGAATCGTTCCTGTCGTCGGTGGCCGGGGCGTGGGCGGCTTCTGTGGCCCTCGAAGAGGCGAGCCTCGACCCCGTCGCGCTGCCCGGTGTCGGGAGCCCCGTTGCGCCCGCAGGTCGGACCCTCTCGGCGGTGCCGAGCCCTCTCCGGACCTCCCCGCCCGCCGCCGCCGGCTCCGCGATGTCGGGCATGTAGGGAGGTCCCATGCGCCGCCTCTTCTCCCTCGCCGTCCTGATCGCGGCCCTGTTCGGTGGTGGGGTGCCGCTCGCCGGCTGCGAACCCCCGGCGTCGTCCGGGCCGGCCGCAGAGGTATGGCAGTGCCCGATGCATCCCAAGGTGGTGCAGGATCATCCCGGCGACTGCCCCATCTGCGGTATGCGCCTCGTCGAGATCGGGCAGCGGGACGACGAGGCCACCGCGGAGCCGACGGCCACCACCGGCGAGGTGCCCGGCCGCGCCACCGTCGTTCTCGACGCCAGCCGCCAGCAACGCATCGGGCTCCGTACCGCTCCCGTCGTGCTGGACGAACTTCGGGGGGGGTTCACGACCTCGGCCCGTGTGGTCGCCGACCCGGACCGGGTCCGGAAGGTGAGCGTGAAGGTGGGCGGAACGGTGGAGCGCGTGACGGTGGACGCCGTCGGTCGGCGCGTCCGGAGGGGCACCGCCCTCTTCTCGCTCTTCAGTCCCGACCTCCAGGTCGCCCAGGACGAACTCCTGTTGGCGCTGCGGACGCGCGACGCGCTCGGAGCCGCCGGTGCGGCCGATCCCGGCACGCTGGTGGACGCCGCGCGGAGGAAACTGCACCTCCTGGACGTGCCGGACTCCGAGATTGCCCGGATCGAGGCCGCCCGCGAGCCGCTGCGGACGCTCACGTTCACGTCTCCGGCCGATGGCCTGGTGACCGCACGGGACGTCGTGGAGGGGGACATGCTCGCGCCGGGCGACGTGCCCTTCGAGATCACGGGCCTGGAGAGCGTCTGGGTGCTCGCCGATGCCCGGCAGTCCGACCTGGCGCGGGTGGAGCCCGGCCAGCCCGCCGTCCTCACGGTGGATGCCTACCCGGGCCGCGTGTGGGACGGCCGCGTGGCGGTGGTGGAACCCGCGCTCGACGCCGGGAGTCGAACCGCCCGCATCCACATCCACCTCGACAACCCGGACGGCGTGCTCCTGCCGGACATGTTCGGGCGCGTAGCCCTGTCCGGCGAACCCCGCTCCGTGCTCGTCATCCCGGTCGATGCGGTCCTTCCAGCGGGCACCCGCGACCTGGTCTTCGTGGCCGCCGGGGAGGGCCGGTTCGCACCCCGCATCGTCACCCTGGGCGTGACCGAGGGAGACCGCGTGGAGGTCCTTGCCGGCCTGCAGGCCGGCGAGGAGGTCGTGACCCGGGCGAACTTCCTGGTCGACTCCGAGTCCTCGCTCCGGTCCGCGCTCTCGGCGATGGAATAGCGGATGCTCCACAGGCTCATCCGCTTCTCGGCGACGAACCGCATCCTCGTCCTCGCCCTCGCCCTGGTCGCACTGGCGGTCGCGATCCACTCGATGCGGACCATCCCGCTCGACGCCCTGCCGGACCTCTCCGACACCCAGGTCATCGTCTACTCCCGCTGGGATCGGAGCCCGGACCTGGTGGAGGATCAGGTCACCTACCCCATCGTCACGGGTCTCCTCGGATCGCCGAAGGTCAAGACAATCCGTGGATTTTCCGACTTCGGGTACAGTTTCGTCTACGTGATCTTCGAGGACGGTACCGACCTGTACTGGGCCCGGAGCCGCGTGCTCGAAGCCCTCTCGCGGATCTCCCCCCAGTTGCCCGAGGGAGTACGCTCTGAGATCGGCCCCGATGCGACCTCCCTGGGTTGGGTGTTCCAGTACGCGCTGGTCGATGCATCCGGGACCCGTTCGACAGACGAGATCCGCACCTTCCAGGACTGGTTCCTCCGGTATCAGATCCAAGCGGTCGACGGTGTCGCCGAGGTGGCCACCGTGGGTGGACAGGTACGGCAGTACCAGGTGGCGGTCGACCCGCACGCTCTGGCGGCGTACGGAATCCCGCTCGACGACGTCGTCCGCGCGGTCAGGGCGGGCAACGGTGACGTGGGCGGGCGGCTCGTGGAGATGGCCGGGCGGGAGTACATGGTCCGGGGCCGAGGCTACGTGCGCTCGGTGACCGACCTGGAGTTGCTCGTGCTCAAGGCCGAGGGCGGCGCCCCGGTCACGGTGCGGGACGTGGCCTCGGTCACGCTCGGGCCCGAGATGCGCCGCGGCATCGCCGATCTCGACGGAAAGGGTGACGTCGTGGGGGGGATCGTCGTCATGCGCCAGGGTGAGAACGCCCTCGACGTGGTCCGTCGCGTGCGCGCCCGCCTGGAGGAGTTGACACCCTCCCTGCCGCCTGGGGTGGAGGTCGTGACCACCTACGATCGGTCCGTCCTCATCACCCGGGCGATCGACACCGTCTCCCACAAAATCGTGGAGGAGATTCTCATCGTCTCCGCGGTGATCCTGGTCTTCCTATGGCACGTCCCCTCCTCCACGGTTCCCCTCGTCACGATCCCGCTCTCGGTCGCGCTCGCGTTCATCCCGCTCAAGCTCCTCGGCATTCCTGCGAACCTCATGTCACTCTCGGGCATCGCCATCTCCATCGGCGTGCTGGTGGACGGCGCCGTCGTGGAGGTCGAGAACGCCTACAACCGCATCCACCGCTGGATGGTGGGCGGGCGCAGGGAGGACCTCCACGCCGTGCGGCTCCAGGCCCTCATGGAGGTGGGTCCGTCGGTCTTCTTCTCGCTGCTCGTCATCGCGGTGGCGTTCCTCCCCATCTTCACGCTCGTCGACCAGGAGGGGCGGCTCTTCCGACCGCTGGCGTGGTCCAAGAACCTGACCATGGCGATCGCGGCCATCCTGGCCGTCACGGTGGACCCGGCCCTCCGGATGATGTTCACGCGGATCGAGCCGTTCCGGTTCCGGCCGGCGATCCTGGCCAGGGCGATGACCTGGGCGCTCGTCGGCACCTATCGGTCCGAGGAGGATCACCCGGTCAGTCGCCTGCTCCACCGACTCTACGAGGGTCCCTGCCGCTGGGTGCTGCGTCATCCCTGGATCACCGTGGGCGCCAGCGCCGCAGTGGTCGCGGCGACGGTCCCCTTCTGGTTCCTCCTGGGCCGGGAGTTCATGCCGCCCTTGAGGGAGGGATCGCTTCTCTACATGCCCTCCACGGTCGAGAGCGGGATCTCGGCGACGGAGGCAGCGCGGATCCTGCAGGCGCAGGATCGCGTGCTCCGCTCCTTTCCGGAGGTGGAACGGGTGTTCGGAAAGGCAGGGCGCGCCGACACCTCCACCGATCCGGCACCGCTGTCCATGTTCGAGACCACGGTCCTCCTCCGCCCGCGGTCCGAATGGCGCGAGGTGCCGCGCTGGTACTCCACCTGGGCACCCGATTGGCTCGAGGCACCGCTTCGCGCCGTCTGGTCGGACCGCATCTCGGAAGAGGCTCTCGTCGCCGAGATGGACGCCGCCCTCGCGTTCCCCGGGATCTCCAACGCATGGACCATGCCCATCAGGGGTCGGCTCGACATGCTCTCCACGGGGATCCGGACACCGATCGGCGTCAAGGTGGCCGGCGCGGATCTCGATCGCGTACAGGCCCTCGCCCTCGACGTGGAGCGGGCGCTCCGCGGTGTGGAGGACGCGCGCAGCGTGCAGGCCGAGCGTGTGGCCTCCGGATGGTACCTGGACTTCGTACTCGATCGGGAGGCGCTCGCCCGGTACGACCTCTCCGTCGAGGACGCCAACATGCTCGTCATGACGGCCGTGGGCGGAGACGTCCAGACCACCACCGTGGAGGGCCGCGCCCGGTACGGCGTCAGCGTGCGCTACGCCCGCGACTTCCGGGACGACCTCGACGATCTGGAGCGCGTGCTCGTGCCGTTACCGGGCGGCAGGGGCTCCATTCCCATGGTCGAGATCGCCCAGGTCCGGATGGTCTCGGGTCCCTCCATGATCCGGGACGAGAACGGCCTGCTCACCGCCTACGTGTACGTCGACTTCGATCCACGGAAGGTGGACCCGGGACGCTTCGTGGCCCGCGCGAAGCGGGCGGTGGAGGGCCGGATCGCGATCCCGGATGGGTACTCGATCGCCTGGAGCGGCCAGTACGAGAACATGATCAGGGTGAAGGAGCGGCTGAAGGTCATCCTGCCCCTCACGCTCGGCCTGATCTTCGGCCTGCTCTACCTGAACACGAGATCCGCCTTCAAGACGGGCCTGGTCATGCTGGCGGTCCCCTTCTCCGCCGTGGGGGCCGTGTGGCTCCTCTGGTTCCTCGACTACGACGTCTCGATCGCGGTCTGGGTCGGGCTCATCGCGCTTCTCGGCCTCGACGCCGAGACCGGTGTGTTCATGCTGCTGTTCATGGACCTGTCGCTCGAGGAGGCCCGGGCCGCCGGTCGGCTGCGTACCCGTACCGACCTCGTCGAGGCCATCGTCCATGGCGCGGTGAAGCGGGTACGGCCGAAGGCGATGACGGTGACGGCCGCGTTCGCGGGCCTCCTCCCAATCATGTGGTCCACCGGCACCGGCGCCGACCTCATGAAGCGCGTCGCCGCGCCCATGGTGGGCGGACTGGTCACGTCGTTCCTGATGGAACTCCTGGTCTACCCCGCCATCTACTACCTCCGGCACCGGCGTTCGATCGTGGACGCCCACGGGTGACGGCGGCGCCCCACGAGCGGTGGATCGCGCTCAGCGCGGGTACGTGCGGGACGGCTGCTCCAGATCGCGGACCACCTCCTGGAGGCCGGCGCCGGGCGCGACGGCGAGGATCCGCGGGACGGCGGGGGCCCGGCGCAGGGACGGCGATACCGGTTCGACGGGCACGATCCAGGCCCGGACGTCGGACGGCAGGCGGCCTCTCCAGCGGATATCCAGTGGGCTGCACCCATCGCCCACCCGCGCGAGGGCGAGGTGGGTGGGTACCGGGGCGATGGCGTCGGCGTGCCAGTCCTTCCGGCAGCGTCCGTGCAGGGTCATCGCCAGGCCGCCGACCGGTTGCTCGCTGGTGAAGCCGAACACGTAGCGGCCGGGCGCCAGCGTGACCGTCCCGGCGCCGGCGTCCGGTCGGGGGCCGCCCGGCAGGTCGTGGGCGGCAAGGAAGGCCACCAGGGCGGGAGCCGGCGCCAGGATCATCCAGCCCGGCCCGAACTCGGCGGAGGCCGTGGACGGATCCGCGTCCAGGTCGGGCTGGATGCCGTAGAGGGGACCCAGCTCGAGGGCGCCCTGGCGGCCGAGGGCGCCCACCCGGGGGTCGCCGACGGCGGCGGTCAGGACGGCGAGCGCCTCGATCTGGTCACGCTCCTGCAGGACCCAGACGGGGCTTTCGAGACCCTCGATCCGACTGCGGTCCCGCTGGGCCGAGGCGGGATGCACGAGGCGCTGGAGCAGGGCCCGGGTGGGGAAGCCCGCCACCGTGACCAGGACGGCCGAGGCGAGGACGACCGCCGGCGCCACGCGGCCCAGGCGGGGGAGCCGGATGGCGAGCACGCCGGCAAGCGCGAATCCCACGTCGATGCCGAGCTCGGGCACCGGCCGCTGCCCGGGCGCGACGAGCAGGAGCGTCACGCCGAGTACGACGAACTCCGGTCCCAGGTCGCGCCCACGGCGCACGGCCACCGCGGCCACGACCAGCAGGGTGAGCCAGGCCGCGGCCGCCGGAGCGGCCCACCAGGCGCCCAGCAGCCCCGCGGCGAGCGCCGGGATCGGCCACCACCGGCGCCCCGGCCCGGTCCCCACGACGGTGGCGGCCAGTCCGAGGGCCACCACGGGCGCCACGATGCCACCGACGATCTCGCTGTCGGCTCCGACCGGCGGCCGGCGGACCGGCCACAGATCCACGGCCCAGCCCAGGGTCGCCTCGAGGTTCACCAGCCCCCGCTCCAGCAGGTTCGCACGGTAGGCGCCGGTACGGAGGAGATTGGCGGGGTGCCAGCTCCACGCGATCCCCAGGAGGCCGAGGGGCACCAGGCCGAGGAGCGCGCCCGCGCCCTTGCGGTGGCCACGCCGCCACGCCTCCAGCGCCAGAGCCGCCGCCGCCACGGGGTAGACCACCCACCCCGGCTCCTTGGCCAGCCCGGCGAGGATCACCAGCGATCCCGCCACGACCACCGCCGCGAGGCGCCCCGTGCGAGCGGCCCGCGCCGCCGCTGCGAGGGCCCACCAGCCGAAGCACAGGGCGGCGGCCGTGCCCACCGAGGCGTTCCACGACAGGATCCTGGTGGTCGCCAGCAGGCCGGTGGTGAGCAGGCCCGCAAGGAGGCCCCCCTCGACCGAACCGGAGCGGACGGCCACGAACGCGGCGAGGCCGAGGATCGCCCCCACCACCAGCGCGCACAGCACGAGGTGGGGGCCCCACCACGCGCCGTCCGACAGCTGTGCCCCCGCCCACGACAGCATCAGCGACAGGGGTCGGATGTGGTCGTGCAGGGCGTGCCGCTGGGTGAGGGCCTGCCAGGGGACGTCGCGGTACTCCAGCACCCACCGCATGTTGCGGACGTCGTCGGCGTGGTGCCACCCGCGGAAGCTGGGAACCACCAGGACGGCGAGCACGAGCCCCAGTGCCGCCGCCAGCGCGATCCGCAACCAGGGGCGGGCCCCGACGTCGCGGGGGACCGTGGGTGCGTCGCAGGGCGGCACGGGCGCTCCGGCGTCAGGGCCGGGCCCGGGCCGGGGCCGGAAGCGCCAGCGTGGCCAGGGTGACCAGGGTGTTGGCGGCGAGCCCCACGAGGCCGGCGTTCATGCCGAGGAAGGGGTCGTTGCCGCTCCAGATCAGCGAGACGACCACGGCCTCGCCCACGAGGAGGCCGAGGACGACGGGGCGGGCCGTGGTCCGCCGGACGAACAGGCCGAGCACCATGCCCGGAAAGAACTGGGCGACGCCGTCGTAGCCGAAGATCAGGAGCTTCACGAGCTCGTTCGGGGACCACACCGCGAGGAGCAGGGCGATGAGGGCGATGAGCAGCATGAAGCCGCGCGAGGCGCGCATCAGGTGCGCGTCGTCGACCTCGCGCCGCAGGCAGGGCCGGTAGAGGTTCTTGGCGACCAGCGTGGAGGCCACGAGGAGGAGCATCGAGGCGGGTACCATGGCGGTCACCGCGCCCGCCCCGCCGACGAAGCCGGCGAACCAGCCGGGGTAGCTCCGCGTCACGAGCGTGAGCAGGGCCGCGTCCGGTTGCGCCAGGCCCGGCAGCACGAGGAGTGCGGTGAACCCCACCAGGAAGACCAGCAGGATCGGGATCTGGTAGAACGGCATGAGGATCGCGTTGCGTCGGATCGTGCGCTCGTCCTTCGCCGAGAAGGCCGACGAGACCATGTGTGGCCAGCAGTAGAAGCCCGTGCCGGTCAGCAGGATGGTGCTCACCACCCAGCCTACGCCCATCGTGGACGTGCTGCCCGGGAAGGTGAGGTGGGTCGGGTGCCGACGGACCAGCTCCTCGAACATCCCACCCACGCTGCCGAAGTACATCGCGGGCAGGCCGATGCCGATGGCGACGATCGCCACGATCATCGCGACGTCCTTCAGGATCGCGACCCAGGCGATGCCCGTGAGCCCGCTCGTGTAGACGAAGACCACGGTGAGCGCGAAGGCCACCAGGATCGCGGCGGTGGAGGAGATGGCCCCCCCGCTCGCCGTCTCGACGATCATGCCGAGCCCGGCGAGCTGCAGCTGCAGGTAGGGCACGATCGAGACCACGCCGACGAGCGCCACCAGCGCGGTGAGCCCCGGGCTTCCGAAGCGCGCCTGGAAGAAGTCGGGCTGCGTGTGCAGGCCGAGGCGCCTGCCCATGCGCCAGAGGGGGGGGAGCAGGAAGAACGAGAGGATGTAGGCGATGGTGCCGTAGGCCAGGATGTAGAAGGCCGGAGCGCCCCGGGCGTAGGCCCACCCGCTCGCCCCCAGGAAGGTGAAGGTCGTGTAGATCTCGCCGGCCATCAGCAGCCAGACGAGGAGCACGCCGAAGCGACGGCCGCCCACGGTCCACCGCTCGAGGTCCATGGCGCCCCGGCCGCGGCCGACGACGCCGAGGATGGCCGAGACCAGGACGAAGGCCAGGATGACGAGGAGGGGGATCGTCATCGACCGGCTCCGGCGACCGGCGGTCCGGGCTCCCCGGGCGGCGGCCCGGCAGGGGGCGCGTGCTCGGTGAGGGCGTACGCCCCGGCCAGGAAGAGCGGCGTGGCCAGGACCCAGGCGAGGATCCAGACGAGCAGGAAGGGCAGGCCGAGAACGCGCGGCTCCAGCCGGTTCACCAGGGGCAGCGCGACGGTGAGCGCCAGGGCCGGCACCAGGGCCACGATCAGCGGGAGCGCGGCTCGGATCCTCACCGCCACCGGCAAGCCCCTGCGGAGGACATGGGGGACGAGGGACATCCGGGGCCTCCGGGGTGCCCGGAGCGTATCCCGGAGGGCGGGGGGCCGAGGCCCCTCGCCGGGTCCAGGGACCCCATGCTCCGGGCTGCCACGATGGCGCGGGAAATGGCGTCCGATTACCCGTTTCGGCCATCGTCACGCGGCGTCGGGGTTCTTCTGCGCCGAGCGGCCGGGCCTCGAACGGCCCTGGAGGGTGTCCGCATGTCCAATCCCCGGACCATGAAGCGCGAGCGGGAGCGCCTGATCGAGGAGCGCGCCCGGTTGAAGGACCCACCCCGAACCTCTTGACATCTACGCACTACCGCCTGTCTCTGTACGATACCGTCGTCTCAAGGACCATGGGTGGAGGGCCTCTCGCCTCCGGGGTCGGACGTTCCCGTTAAGGACCGGAGAGAGCCAGCCCGCAGCATCGCCCCGGTGACGTGCTGGTGTTGGTCAGCGAGGCGGCGTGTTCCTGGCTGGTAAGATCAGAAGGGTGTTCCTCCGCGAGGCGCGCGACGCCTCGGCCGTTCCCGAGAAGCCCTTCCGCGACGAGCTGCTGAGCGCCGAGCGGCTCGACGAACGGGCCCGCTCCCTCGCGGCCCGATGTACGCTGGACCCGTCACGACGTACGTCACGGAGCGTCTTCCCGCGGTTCGACGACAACGTCCACCTCCTGCGCGAGGCGTACCGCGCGTTGGCCAGCGACGTACACCGGGGCGCGTTCGTGACAGCCGCTTCGGAGTGGCTCCTCGACAACTTCTACGTGGTGGCCTCCGAGATCCGGGACGTCCGGCAGAACCTGCCCCAAGGCTACTACCGCGAACTGCCCAAGCTCGCCGCCCGGGAACAGGCGGGAAACGCACGGATCTATGTGCTTGCAGTGGAGTTGATCCGGCACAGCGACAGTCGCCTCGACGGCCCGCAGCTCGTACGCTGGCTGGAGGCCTTCCAGGCGGTCGCCCCGCTGACCATCGGGGAACTCTGGGCGTGGCCGAGCATGGTCAAACTCGCCCTGGTCGAGAACCTCCGGCGGCTGGCAGACGAGATGCTGGCAGCACGCGCAGCGCGATGCGCAGCCGACACGTTCGTCGCGAGGTTCGACTCCACGGCGAAGGGCGTGCCCCCGCCACTTCCTCGTACGTTGCACCCGGCGTTCGCGGTGCAGATCCTGCTGCGCGCGCGGGAGTACGGCCCTCGACTCTCGGCGGTCCAGCGCAGCCTCGACGACCACCTCGCCGTAGACGGGCAGACGGCGGAGACAGTGACACGCGGTGAGCACCAGCGCGAGGCTGCCGCCCAGGTCTCCATCGCGAACGTCGTGACGAGCCTGCGGCTCTGCTCCACCCTCGACTGGAGCCAGCACGTCGAGCAGGTGAGCCTGGTCGAGCGGATACTGCAGCAGGACCCCGCCAGCGTGTACGGTCGGATGGACTTCCTCTCCCGTGATCGCTACCGGCAGGCGGTCGAAGAGCTCTCCGACCGGACGGGGGAGGGACAGATCCATGTCGCCCGACGAGTGGTGGAGTGCGCACGTGCCGTCCGTGAGGCCGAGGGGCAGGCCGCCCGTGCCGCCCATGTCGGGTACTACCTCATCGGCAAGGGGCGCCGGGAGTTCGAAACCAGCGTGAACTGGCGCCCCGGTTTGCGGAGAGGCCTGCGCCGTTTCACGTTCCATCACGCCACCGGGGCCTACCTCGGAGCCATCGCGTTCACGACCGCTGCGCTCGCCACCGGAGGTGTCGCATACGCACGGGCCCAGGGAAGCCCAACGTGGGTGCAGGTCTGCGTGGCCCTGCTCATGGTGGTGCCCGCGAGTGAAGTGGCCGTCGCGTTCGTGCAGCGCCTCGCGGTCCGCTTCGCTCCGCCACGGCGCCTGCCGCGCCTCGACCTCTCGGCGGGACTCCCCCCGGATGCGAGGACCCTGGTGGTGGTGCCCACGTTGCTCACGAGCGTCGAGGGGGTCGGGCGGCAGATCGAGCGTCTCGAGGTCCTCGCACTCGGGAACCTCGATCCCCGAATCCACTTCGCCATCCTCGGCGACTTCGCGGATGCCCCCTCGCGCGACATGCCGGACGACGCCGCCATCCTGGCCTCGGCCCGAAGCGGAATCGAGGCGCTGGGCGTACGCCTCGGCGAGGGCCGACAGGACCGGTTCTTCCTCCTGCACCGAGCGCGGCAGTGGAACGAGGGGGAGCGCACGTGGATGGGGTGGGAGCGAAAGCGCGGGAAGATCGAGGAGTTGAACCGGCTCCTCCGCGGCGCCACCGATACGAGCTTCGAGGTCCAGGTAGGTGAGACGGGTGTCCTGGGCGACGTGCGGTACTGCATCACGCTGGACTCGGATACGCGCCTCCCGCGAGACGGCGCCAAGAAGCTGGTCGGCATCATCGAACATCCGCTCAATCGTCCGCTGTTCGACCCGCGATGCGGCCGCGTCACCGAGGGCTACGGCATCCTGCAGCCGCGTGTCAGTGTCACCACCTCCAGCGCCGCCGGATCTCGCTTCGCGCGGATCTTCGCGGGGCATACCGGCATTGATCCATACACCACCGCCGTCTCGGACGCGTACCAGGATCTGTTCGGAGAGGGCAGCTACACGGGCAAGGGGCTGTACGACGTCGACGCGTTCACCGCTGCCCTGGAGGGGCGGGTTCCCGACAACGCGATCCTCTCGCACGACCTCTTCGAGGGCCTGCACGCCCGTACCGGGCTCGTGACGGACGTCGAGGTCATCGACGACTACCCCTCGAGCGTCCTGGCCCACACGCGTCGCCAGCACCGCTGGACCCGTGGAGACTGGCAGATCCTCGGCTGGCTCCTCCCGTTCGTCCGGACACGCGCGGGCCTGGCGCGCAACCGCCTCCCCATCATCTCGCGGTGGAAGATCCTCGATAACCTACGGCGCGCGTCGGTCGCGCCCGCAACGGTCGCCCTGCTCCTGCTCGCCTGGACGGTGCTGCCAGGAAACCCGGCGATCTGGACCGCGGCCGCCCTGGCGACCCTCGCATTCCCACTCCTGGTGCTCGTGCTCGATGCCCTGGCCGGCCCGCCGGCCCACCAGCCTGTAAGGGCCTACCTGCGTGCGCTGGCGGAGGATGCGTCGAGCACCTCTGCGCGCATCCTGTTGCAGCTCGCCTTCCTCGCGAACCAGGCCTTTGCCATGGGACACGCCATCCTCGTCACCCTCGGCCGGCTCGTGATCACGCGTCACCGCCTGCTCGAGTGGGAGACCGCCGCAGCGAGTGCGACGCGTGGCGCCGGACTCGAGCGTGGAGCGGGCGCACGGTCGTTCCTGGTTGCCATGGCGGCGAGTCCGATCATCGCGCTCCTCGGCGCGATCCTCGTCCTGGCGTGGCGGCCGGGTGCGCTGTACGCGGCGCTGCCCCTGCTCGCCCTGTGGGTGCTCGCCCCGCTCGTCGCGTACCGGCTCTCCCAACCGATGTCGCAGCGGAACGCCTCGCTCGATCCGGGAGACCGGGACTTCCTCCTGGATCTGGCCCGCACGACATGGCGGTATTTCGACGCGTTCATGGGCCCCGACGACCACTTCCTGCCCGCAGACAACTTCCAGGAGGCACCCGCGAAGGTCGCTCACCGGACCTCCCCGACCAACATCGGCATGGGGCTTCTCTCTACGCTGTCTGCACACGATCTCGGCCTCGTCTCCACGGGCGAACTCGTCGAGCGGATCGACTCCACGCTCACGACGATGGAGGGCCTGGAGCGGTTCGAGGGGCACCTGTTCAACTGGTACGACACGGTGAGCCTCGCACCGCTCCCGCCCCGGTACATCTCGACCGTGGACAGCGGAAACCTCGCCGGCGCGCTCATTGCACTGTCCGAGGGGCTTCGGCAGCTCGGGCGCGAGCCGCCCGTGGGGGACGGGGGCGCCAACCACCCGTCCGAGCGACTCGAGAGCCTCTCGCGGCGCGCGGCGGCCTTTGCCGACGGCATGGCTTTCCGGTTCCTCTATGTACCGCATCTGAACCTTCTCTCGATCGGGTACCGTGCCGCGGACGCGGAGGGGCCTGGTCGCCTCGACCCGTCCAACTACGACCTCCTCGCCTCGGAGGCGCGGCTCGCGAGCTTCATCGCCATCGCCAAGGGCGACCTTCCAGAAAAGCATTGGTTCCACCTGGGTAGGGCCGTCACGAGCGTGCACGGGAATCCCACGCTCCTCTCGTGGAGCGCGACGCTCTTCGAGTACCTCATGCCGCTGCTCGTGTTGCGCAGCTACCCTGACACGCTGCTGGACGAGAGTTGCCGGATGGCCGTGCGCCGGCAGAGGGACTACGCAACCCAGCGCGGGGTGCCGTGGGGCATCTCGGAGTCCGCATACGATCGGGTCGATCACAACGGGAGCTACCAGTACAAGGCATTCGGCGTTCCTGGGCTCGGCATGAAGCGAGGTCTCGGCGACGAACTGGTGGTCGCTCCCTACGCGACCGCGTTGGCTGCCCTCGTCGACCCGACCGCAGCCGTGACGAACCTCCGCCGTCTCGTCCATGACGGCCTCCTCGGCGCGTACGGCTGCTTCGACGCCATCGACTTCACGCCCCGGCATCCGACGGATCCCGAGGTGGATGCGCCCGGGGCTACCCGCACCCAGGGGGTGGTGGTGCGGACCTACTTCGCCCACCACCAGGGGATGACGCTCGCGGCCATCGCGGGCGTGCTCGCCGGCCACCGGATGGTGAACCGCTTCCACTCCGACCCGCGCATGCAGGCGACTGAGCTGCTCCTCCAGGAGCGCGTGCCGCGCCGTGCAGCGGTCATCCGGCCGCGCCCGGACGAGGAGGAGCGGGTCGCAGCGCCTGCACCGCCGATGGCGTTCCGCCGATTCCGTTCCCCACACACCGCCTTCCCCCACGCGCAGTTCCTGTCGAACGGCAACTACACCGCCGTGATCACCAACGCCGGCGGCGGCGCGAGCTCCTGCCGGGGATACGCCGTCACGAGGTGGCGGCAGGACGCGACATGCGACCCCGGTGGCCAGTACCTCTTCCTCCGCGACGTCTGGAGCGGGCGCGTGTGGTCCGCGACGCACCAGCCGACCTGTAGGGACGCCCTGGACGACCTCGTCGTGTACACCATGGAGAAGGCGACGTTCCAGCGAAAGGAAGACGAGATCGGAACGCGACTCGACATCGCGGTCTCGCCTGAGGACGACGTCGAAGTGCGCCGGCTGGAAGTGACCAACCACGGGGAGCGCGCGCGCGAACTCGAAATCACCAGCTACGCCGAGATCGTCCTCGCGCCGAGCGCCGACGACCTCGCCCATCCCGCTTTCGGCAAGCTCTTCGTCGAGTCCGAGTACGTTCCCGAGAGCAGCGCCCTGCTTTGTCGGCGGCGGCCGCGTTCGCCCGAGGACGGCGAGGTCTTCGCCGTGCACGTCATCGGCCTGGAGGGTCGGGCACAGGGCCCGGTGGAGTGGGAGAGCGATCGCGGGACGTTCCTCGGCCGCGGTCGCGGTCCGGGGAATCCCCAGGCGCTCGACGGACGCCCGCTCTCGGGCACGACCGGCGTCCTGCTCGATCCGATCGTGAGCCTGCGGCAGCGCGTGCGCATCGCACCCGGAGGCGTGGTGAGGCTCTCGTTCGTCACTGGGATGGCGTCGAGCCGGGAGACGGCCCTCGCGTTGGCGAAACGCTACCACGATCCGAGCGCCACCGCGCGGACGTTCGCGCTCGCCTCCGCACATGCGCGGAGCACGCTGAGCCACCTCGGCATATCCAGCGAGGAGGCCCTTTTGTTCGAGCGGCTCGCCTCGCGCGTGTTGTACACCGATGCCTCGCTGCGCACGGGGGCGGAGCTCCTGGCCCGCGCCACGCTCGGCCAGGAGGGGCTGTGGGGACATGGCGTCTCCGGCGACCTCCCGGTCCTGCTGGTCCGCGTCGTCTCGGGTGCGGATCTCGCCCTCGTCCGGCAGGTGCTCACGGCGCAGGAGTACTGGCGGCTGAAGGGGCTCACGGCGGACGTGGTGATCCTGAACGAGCACCAGGTCAGCTACCTCGACGAGGTGCACGCCAAGCTCGCGGCCCTCCTCGACGACGGACCCTGGCGCACCTGGAAGCACCGGCCGGGTGGCGCGTACCTCCTGCGGGGCGACCGGATGAGCGAGGCCGAGCGCCTCCTTCTCTGCAGCGTGGCACGCGCGGTGCTCAAGGGTACCGGGGGAACGCTGGCCCACCAACTCGATCGACCCACGTCCCCGCCGCCAGAGCCGGTATCCCTCGACCCCGAGCATCCCGCCCTGCTCGGCCAGGTTCAGGCGCCGACCGCGCAGCCCGCGGTGCCGCCGCTGGCATTCGCGAACGGGCTGGGCGGCTTCACCGACGGCGGCTGCGAGTACCTCATCGTCCTGGAGGGGAGCCAGGAGACGCCACAGCCCTGGGCGAACGTCATCGCGAACCCGGGCTTCGGCACGGTCGTCACGGCTTCGGGTGCGTCCTTCACCTGGTCCGAGAACAGCCGCGAGAACCGTCTCACCCCCTTCGCCAACGATCCGATCGCCGATCCGACCTCCGAGGCCATCCTGATCCGCGACGACGACAGCGGTGAAGCCTGGTCTCCCACACCGGGGCCGCTTCCTCGCGATCCGACGAGCGGCCGGTTCGTGATCCGCCACGGTGCGGGAGTCACTCGCTTCGAGCGTGCGGTGTCCGGCATCCGCCATGCACTCGACGTCTTCGTGGACGCGGTGGACCCCGTGAAGTTCTCGCTACTGACGCTGACCAACGAAACCGGTCGCCCGCGGCGCCTGTCCGTCTTCGCCTACGCAGAGTGGGTCCTGGGACCACCGAAGACCGGCCAGAACCAGTACGTCGTGACGGAGCAGGACGTGACCACCGGGGCGATCCTGGCGACCAACGTATGGAACCACGATTTCGCCCGGCGGGTGGCCTTCGCCTTCGCGAGCGAGGGGCTGCTCTCGGCGACCGGGGACCGTACCGCCTTCATCGGCAGGAACGGACTGCTGGCACGGCCGGCGGCGCTGGCTGAGGACGTGCTCGTCACCCGCTTCGGCGCGGGGCTCGATCCCTGCGCGGCCCTGCAGGCTGGCGTCGTCCTCGCCCCGGGCGAGACTCGGCGCCTCGTCTTCCTCCTCGGCGAGGGAAGAGACGTGGGGCACGTGCGGGAGATGATCGAGCGGCATGGACGCGCGGAGGCTGCAGACGCCGCCATCCAGTCCGTGCAGTACGGCTGGGAAGGGACGCTCGGAGCGGTCCAGGTTCGGACGCCTGACGACTCCTTCGATGTCCTCCTGAACCGCTGGCTTCTCTACCAGGACCTGAGCTGCCGGATGTGGGCCCGCACCGGGTACCACCAACCGGGCGGCGCGTACGGGTTCCGCGACCAGTTGCAGGACGCCATGGCGCTCGCGATGGCGCGACCGGCCCTGGTCCGAGAGCACCTCCTGCGGGCGGCGGCCCGGCAGTTCACCGAGGGGGACGTCCAGCACTGGTGGCACCCGCCGTACGGCCGGGGAACGCGCACCCGCTGCTCGGACGATCTCCTCTGGCTGCCGTATGCAGCGATGCACTACGTCCAGACCACGGGTGACGCTGGCGTGCTCGACGAGCGGGTCCCGTTCCTCGATGGGCCGGCGCTCGCGCCGGACGCTCAGGACGCCTACGCCTTGCCCAGCGTCGCCGAGGAGGACGGCTCGCTGTACGAGCACTGCCTGCGGGCCCTCGATCGTGGGATCTCCTCGGGCACCCATGGCCTGCCGCTCATGGGAAGCGGCGACTGGAATGACGGGATGAACCGCGTGGGCAAGGAGGGGCGTGGTGAGAGCACATGGCTCGGCTTCTTCCTCCACGCCGTCCTCTCCGAGTTCGCGCCGCTGTGCGCGACGCGGGGGGACACCGTTCGGGCCGAACGCTACCGCGCGGAGGCAGCGCGCCTCTCGTCCGCGCTGAAGCAGTCCTGGGACGGGGAGTGGTACCGGCGCGGGTACTATGACGACGGCACCCCGCTCGGCTCGATGCAGAACGACGAGTGCGTCATCGACTCCATCGCCCAGTCCTGGGCGGTGCTCTCGGGCATGACCACCCCGCGGATGGCGGACCGCGCCATGGACTCGGTCCGGACGCACCTCGTGCGGCGAGGGGCCCAGGTCGTGCTGTTGCTCACGCCACCGTTCGATCGCTCGGCGCAAGCCCCCGGGTACATCAAGGGCTATCCACCCGGCGTGCGGGAGAACGGCGGCCAGTACACGCACGCCGCTGCCTGGATCGTGATGGCGCTCGCCAGGTTGGGCAGCGGCGACGAGGCGACCGAGCTGTTCCACATGTTGAACCCCGTGAACCACACGCGAACGGGTCCGGACGTGGCACGCTACCAGGGAGAGCCGTACGTGCTCGCCGGCGACGTCTGCGCACATCCCCAGCACGCAGGGCGCGCGGGATGGACCTGGTACACCGGTTCGGCCGGCTGGATGTACCGCGCCGGGCTCGAGAGCATCCTCGGGCTCCGGCGCCATGGCGCGACCTTCGAGGTGGATCCGTGCATCCCCACCTCCTGGCCCGGATACGCCATCACCTGGCGGATCGGCCGGACACGGTACGAGATCACGGTCACGAACCCCGAGCACCGCTGCCGCGGAGTCAGGACCGCAGAACTGGACGGCGTCGCGGTCGATGCTCGGGCGATCGCGCTCCTCGACGACGGCGCGACCCACGATGTGCGCGTCGCGCTGGGTGCAACCCGCCAACGGGGGCCCTCACAGGCTCGTGCTCCGTGAGCACGCGGTTGACCGGCACGGTGCGCGTGCCCGGCACAGGCCGCCGGCCTGGGTGCCCGTGTCGCACCGGCGCGTCCACCGGGACGAGGACACACGCGGGTTCCGGGCGGACGCGGGCATGCACGCCCAGGGTGGCGTAAGGAACCGGCACCCGGATCCGTTGTCGGACCGCCTCGGAGGTCTCGGACGGTGACCGTCCTCCCCCTGCTTCTCGCCGTCCTCGCCACGCGCGCCGCGCCGGGTGCGGAGACCGGGGTCGCGGTGGTGCCCCTCCACGCGCTTCCCGGGCCCACACCCGAGGTGCCCGAGGCCCCGCCGCGCAGCTGGACCGCCGACACCCTCGCGATCCGACTCGCGCCCGGGGAGGAGAGCGTCCTCTCCCTCGACGTCGCATTCCAGGCGCTCGCGCCCGGCTGGGCGGACGTGTCGGTGGCCGGCTGCGGGCTCACCGTGGCCTCGGCCACGCTGGACGGCCGGCCCGCGGCGCTGCCTTGCCACCCGGACGGACAGCGGCACCTGGTCGCCCGGCTCTCGGGCGTCCACCACCTCCGGGTGGAGGGCGTGGCCGCCACCCCCGGCGCCACCCTGACCCTGCCGATCCTCCCGGCGGGCCGCGCCCGGGTGGAGGTGGACGCCCCGGGCCTCGACGTGGACGTGGACGGCGCCGCACGCACCGGCCCGGGCCGGTTCGACCTCGCGGCCGTCCCCGCGCTCTCGGTCCGGTGGCGGCCCGCGGGCGCGGCCGGGTGCCGGCCCCGCGTGCTCACGGTGGAAAGCGCCGCGGCCTTCAGCGTGGGCGACGGCGAGGTGGAGGGCCAGGCGGTCCTGCGCTTCCGCGCGGTCCACGCCCCGATCGACGCCGTGTCCTTTCGCCTGCCCGGTGCGCCGGACGACGTCGGGGTGGAGGGCCCGGGGGTGCTCACCCACGCGCGGGCGGGCGACCGGGTGACCGTGCGCCTGGCAGCCCCCGTGGAGGGTCCGTTCGAGGTCCGGGTGCGGATGCGGGCCCCGGCCGCGGCGGACGGCCGGTCGCGCCCCCTGCCGCTGCCGGTGCCGCTCGACGCCGAGCCCCTGGGCGCGTGGGTCACCGTGGCCGCCGCGGACACGGCCCTGGTCGTGCCCGAGCCGGGCCAGGGCCTGGAGCCCGTGGCCACCCGCGCGCTGCCCGGCTGGGCCACCGGACTCGCACCGGGCATACCGCTGGCCGCCTGGCGCTCTGGCGGCCGTGCGTACGCGCTCGCGGCCCGCGTGCTCGACGTCCGGCCCGTGGACGCGCCCCCGACGTTCGTGGACGAGGCACGCTACACCGTGGCCTACGCCGACCACGGCCGCCTGCTCGTGCGCGCCCGCTTCCAGGTCCGGAACGACCGCAACGCCTTCCTGGCCGTGGCCCCACCCCCGGGCTGCGCCGTGCTCGGCGTGCGCGTGGCCGGCCGGACCCTCGAGCCCGTGCGGGACGCATCGGGCCGTGTGCTCGTGCCGCTGGAGAAGTCCCTCGAGGGGCTCACGGGCCTGGTGGCCTTCCCGGTGGAGGTCACCCTGCTCGGCCGGGAGGCCGCCTGGGCTCCCCGGGGCCGGCGCACGCTCGTGGCCCCCGCCGTGGACGCGCCGGTGGCCCGGGCGGTGTGGGAGGTGATCCTTCCGCCGGGCGTGCGCTTCCGCGGCGCCTCGGGCGCGGCCGAGGAGGTTCGTGATGACGACGTGCACGACGGCACCCTCGCCTACGGCCGCGGGGTCGCACGGGGCGAACGCCGGGTGCTCTCGGAGGAGGACCTGGGCGACGAGGACCGGGACTGCGAGGCCGCCCGCCGGTGCCGTTCCGACGGCGACCGGCTCTCCAGCGACCTGTCGGTGGAGGTCTTCAGCCGGGCGTACCGCGCCTACCAGGAGAACGCGTTCGGCGAGGCCGGCGCCCTCCTCGACGAGGCCCTCACCCTCGACCCGGACAACGCGCCGGCGCAGGCGTTGCGGGGCAACGTGCAGGTGCTCACGGGCGCGGACGACGAGGCTGACGCGGCCCAGGCCCGGCGCCTGAAGGACCTCGCCGCCGCCCGTGCGGTGGACGACCGGCTGGAGCAGCGCCGCCAGGAGCGCGCCGCCGAAGAAGCCCTGCGCGCGGGCGACCTCGACGCGGCCGAGGCGGCGCTCACGGGCGTGGCCGAGACCGGCCACCGGCTGGCGGCCGTGGAGCAGAAGGAGAGCGTGGAGCAGGAGGTGGTGCTCGAAGAGGCCGGCCGGGCGCTCGAGGTCGTGGCGAAGAAGAAGGCCGAGCGCGACGAAGGCCGGGCCGGATCGAAGCGCCCGTCGGACGCCTCGCCGGTGTCCGCCCCCGGCAGATCCACTGCGAGCGCGACACCTGCGAAGGTCGCCGTCGCCCCCCCGGCCGCGTCGCCGGCTCCCCGAGACGCCGTGGCCGCCGCCAACCTCGTCGTCCCCGTCCCCGAGGCCGGGGAGCGCGTCACCTTCGAGCAGCACCTGCTGCCCCCCGAGGAACCCCTGGCCGTCGAGATCCGCTATCGCACCCGGAGAACGCCATGAACCCCCTCCTCGCCCTGCCCCTCCTCGTGGCGCTCGCCGGTGCCGCCGAGGAGCCTGCCATCCCCGCCGCTCGTGTGACCCTGCCCTGGAGCGACTTCAAGGTGCTCTACGAGAAGGGGCTCGCCCCCAAGGAGAAGCCCGAGCCCGCCCCCAGGGACTTCGCGATCAGCCGCGCCTCGTACACGGGCCGGGTGGAGGGCGAGAGCGCCCTCTTCGACGCCCGCCTGCGCGTGGACGTGCTCAAGGAGAAGGGCTGGGTCACGGTCCCGGTCCTGCCCACCACGGTCGCGCTGCGCAGCGCCCGGATGGGGGGGAAGGACGCCTCCATCTACCTGGACGGTGGCTGGTACCGTCTGGTCACGGACCGCAAGGGCCCGGTCGACCTCGACCTCTCGTTCGCGGTCACCACCTTCGAGAGCGGCGGACAGGACGGGTTCTCCTTCGCGCTACCCGCCTCGGGCGGCACCGAGGTGTCGCTCTCGGTCCCGTCCGAGGGGAACCTCGAGTTCCAGGTGGCCAACGCCCAGCGAGTCCACCGCGAGGAGCGCAATGGGCGCTGGCTGCTGGAGGCCCTGCTGCCCGCCACCGGGAACCTCGCGGTCACCTGGCAGCGCGCGCTCGCCGCCGAGGAGCAGGTGGCGCCCGTGGCGCGGGTCTACGCCGAGCACCAGGCGCTGGTGGGCGTGTCCGAGGGGCTGCTCCAGTGCGGCAGCGCCGTCCTCTACTCCATCCTGCACGCGGGCGTGGAGCACCTGGCGGTGACGCTGCCGGCCGACGTGACCATCGTGGACGTCAAGGGCGACGGCATCCAGGACTGGCGGGTGGAGGACGCGGACGGCCGTCGTCGCGTCGCCGTGGACCTCGCCTTCGAGGCCAAGGGTTCCTACAGCCTCTACCTGGACTACGAGCGGCCGCTCCCTGAGGGCGGCGGCGAGGTGCTGGTCCCCGACCTCCAGGTGGAGGGCGTGGAACGGGTCAAGGGCTGGGTGGGCATCGACGCCCGGTCCAGCCTGGAGGTGGCCGCCGGCGCGGTGGTGGGCGCGACTCCCGTGGACGTCCGCGAGCTGCCCACCGCCATCCTGGGCCGCACCGACTGGCCCGTTCTGCTCGGGTTCAAGTACCGCAAGCAGGGCGTCCGCGTTCCGATCGAGGTCCGGCAGCACGAGGCCGTGGACATGCTGGTCACGCTCGTGGACAGCGCCTCGGCCACCACGGTCATGACCCGGGACGGCCGCCGCATGACCCAGGTGGTCTACGCCATGCGCAACAACCGGGCCCAGTTCCTGCGCCTGGACCTGCCCGCGGGCGCGGAGCTGTGGAGCGCCTTCGTGGGCGGACGGGCAGTCAAGCCCGCCCGGGACGCGGACGGTCGCCTCCTCGTCCCGCTCGCGCGCTCCCAGGCGTCGGCCGGCGCGCTCGCCTGGTTCGCGGTGGAGGTGGTGTACGTCGAGAAGGGAACCGTGCCCGACGCTGGCGGGCGGGGCCGCTTCGAGGCCCGCCTCCCCACCGCCGACGTGCCGGCGACCGTCTGCAACTGGACCGTCTGGGTGCCCGAGGACGCCCGGGTGAAGCACCTGGAGAGCACGCTGCGCGAGGTGGACACCTTCACGTCGATCTCCACCCAGGGATGGGCGGTCGACCAGGCGGAGGTGAACGCCCAGGTCCAGGCCCAGGCCGCCCGGGCGCTCGCGGGCGACACCGCCGCGGCGGGCGTGGAGCCGGTCCGGGCCAGCCTGCCCATCGATGGGCGCCCGATCCTGTTCGAGAAGCTGCTCGTGCTGGACGAGCCGCTCGAGGTTCGGTTCGACTACCGCGGGCTCGAACGCGACTGACCCGATCCGGTCTCGCGCGCCGGCTCGCCGGCATTCGATTCGGCGATCCCGGGCAGCCGGGCGGTGTCGGACGCGCTGCACCTCACCCTGGATCCGGGCCGCTACGAGGACACCGATCGCAGCACCGACTGGCGCAGGCACCTGGTCAGCCGACCCCCGGTACGAGGTCGAAGTCCCCCGCCAGCACCCGGTCGAGGCGGCCCGTGCGCCAGCCGCGAACGAGGTCCCGTACGAGGGGGGCCGGCTCCTCCCGGTAGCGCCGGACGATGACGGGCTCGCCGTGTATCGCCTCGGCCAGGGCGACGTCTGCCTGGGCGAGCACCCGTGCCCGTTCTCCGTCCGGCCCCGCCGGACGTGGCGCAACCGTCACCCGCACGGACGTCTTCCGGGTCGTCCGTCCCTCCCCGCGCTCGTGCACGTGCAGGCCGTGCTCGCCGGCGAGCAGGCGCCGCGCCCCGAACCCCGAGACCGCCGCCACCCACCGCGTCGGGTCGTCGCGCAGCACGGTCAGGTTCATCCGGCGTGCGGCGGCCCAACCCGTGTACATGCCGACCAGGGCCCCAGCGAACTCGGCGAGGGCCTGGCCGTCGCGGTCGACCGCGATGAAGGCGTCGGCGGGGCTCCGGGTGGCCAGGTCGTCCACCGCCGCCTCGAGAAGCAGAATCTGTACCGCCAGCCGGGCGACCAGGTCCTGGTGCGCCCGGCCCTGGGAGCGCCCGCGCCGCAGGCGCTCGAGCAGGCCGCTCGCCGTGCGCAGGCCCACCTGCACGCGGTCGCGGTACTCGAACTCGGCGAGCTGGGCATAGCGCCCGGGATCGTCCCAGAATCCCGGCCGCTGGGTGGCCGCCAGGCCCGCATCCCGGGCCCGCCGCCAGTCCTCGTCCTCGACGACGCCCTGCAGCAGGGCGACATGCTCGGCCAGCGCCGCCGCCGCCTCGGCTCCAGCCCGCGGGCGCCAGGCCACGGCCCGGGGATCGCTGCCGTGCCGATCGAGCCCGGACTCCTCGTCGGCGTCGGCCTGCACGCCCTTGGCGTCGGGGTCGACGAAGTCCACCCGGAGCGCCTCGCCGTCGGCCCGCACGAACAGGAACTGCTCGCCCGAGGGTACACGGTGCTCCACCAGGGTGCGGGCCAGCGGAGCCAGGAGAAGGCTCTCGATGGCGCGCTTGAGCGGCCGGGCGCCCAGGTGGGGGGTGAAGCCCTTCTCCAGCAGGAGGTCGAGGGCGGCCGCGTCCCACTCCACCGCCCACCCGCGGTTCCGGAGGCCGCGACGTTCGAAGGCGTCGTGGAGCTCCTTGTCGAGGATGCGTCGCATGGTGGCCCGGGGCAGCGGCCGGAAGACCACCACCCGGTCCAGCCGGTTGAGGAACTCGGGGCGGAAGGCGTCCTCGATGGCCTTGTGCGTCGCACGCGGGCCGAAGGCCGGCGTCGAGGATCCGAATCCGACCCCGTGATCCACCTGCACGTTGGAGCCGAGGTTGGTGGTGAGCACCAGGATGGCGTTCCGGAAGTCGGCCACCCGACCCTGGGCGTCGGTGAGCCTCCCGTCGTCGAACACCTGGAGGAAGAGGTCCCACACGCGAGGGTGGGCCTTCTCGAACTCGTCGAGCAGGACCACGCTGAACGGCTGCCGGCGGATGCGCTGCACCAGCGCGCCGTCGGGGACGTCGGTGCTGCTGCCGATGATCGCGTGGAGCCCCTCGGGCGTCTGCTGCTCGCTCATGTCGAGGCGGACGAGCCGTTCCTCGGACCCGAACAGCAGCTCGGCCAGCGCCTTGGCGAGCTGGGTCTTGCCGGTGCCCGTGGGACCGGCGAACAGGAAGACGCCCAGCGGCCGGTGGGGGTCGGTCACGCCGGCCTTGACCATGGCGATGCGGTCGACGATGCAGCCCACCGCCTCGTCCTGTCCCATCACGCGTTCGTCGAAGAACGCCCTCACCGCCGCGAGATCCAGCCGCTCGCTCTCGTCGAGGATCGACGGCGGCAGGCCCGTGAGGCCGGACAGGCTGGCGAGCAGGTCGGGGCGGCCCAGGCGACGGGGTGCGCCCTCTACGGCCTCGATCCGCGCCACCGCCGCCTGGAGCAGGGAGAGGACGTTGCCGGGCGGCAGGTCGCGCGTGAGGAACTGCGAGGCGAGCTGCCACGCCTCCTGGGAGACCGTCGCGTCGACGACGCCGCCCGCCTCGCCCCAGGCCACGGCCAGCGACAGGGTGTCGGCCCGATCGAGGGGTTGCACGCGCAGGACCTCGACGGCGGTGCGGAGGCCGGGTTTCTCGAGCGCCAGGCGCGACCACGCGCCCGCCTCGCACTCGCCGAGCACCACGAGGGCACCGCTGCGGATCCGGGGCAGCAGGAAGTCGAGCACGCCGTGGCGGCTGTGCTGGTGGAGGCCGGCCCAGGACAGGACGTGGACGTCGCCGACGACCCACAGCACGCGGCGGTCCGACAGCGCCTGTTCCAGGTTCCGGAGGCGCTCCTCCAAGCTCCCGACGTAGATGCGTCCGGCCATCAACTCGGCCGCACCGGCCTCGAAGACGACCCAGCCGCTGGCGGCGAGGCGGCGGCAGACATCGCGGACGAGCGAGGTCTTGCCGACGCCGGGCTCGCCGACCACCACGACCGAACGGCGCGGCGTGGACAGGACCGCGTCAAGGACGGCCTGCGCCGCGCGCTCGAGCGCCGGATGCCGGATGGCCTCGGGGTGCGGACTGCCCTGCTGCCAGACCTGGCCCACCTCCCCCAGCGTGGCCAGGTCGATCGAGCGACCGAGGGCCGCCTGCAGGACGGGGCGGAGAACGGCGGCCTCGCGGCTGTCGAGCGCGGCCGCGACCTTCTCCGCGGTGCACAGGGCGGCGTGGGGACACGCCGCAAGCGCCTCGGCGTCGGGCTCGGGCTCGCCAGCGTCGAGCCGCAGGCGCACGAAGTCCCCGAAGATCGCGTACCACGGCTCCTCGGCCCAGTGCCCGTCCAGCCGGCCGAGCAGCTCCGGTAGGAGCGGCGCGGGGGCCGGGGTCCAGGC
>JBFYZZ010000181.1:0-2534 GCA_041309225.1 Deltaproteobacteria bacterium
CCGCCGCGCCCGGACCGCGGCGAGGAGGGCGGCGGCGGCCGTGCCCTCCCCGAGGCTCGCAGCGTGGACCCAGAGCGCGCCCGGCTCGACGGCGGGCAGTCGCCACGCGAGGCGCTCCGCGAGGCCGGCGCGGGTCCGGGGGGACAGGGCCGCAAAGGCGGCGATCCACGGGAGGAGCAGGCCCTCGGCGGCGGCCGCGGCCCGGATCGCGCTCACGGCAGGGCCTCCACGATCTCGAGCAGAGCCTCCAGGTCCTGCCGCTCGGGCCGCCAGCGATGGCAGGCCATGTCCACGCGATCCCCCAGGAAGGATACCCCCTCGGCCTCGAGGAGCGCCCGCTGGAGCAGGGGTCGGCCCGGCGCCCCACCCCATGCGATGGCGCCCGTGGAGCGCAATACGCGGTGCCAGGGCACGTCCTCGTCCCGCAGGGCGGCCATGGCGTAGCCGACCTGCCGGGCCGCGCCCGCGGCCCCGACCAGGGCGGCGACGTCGCCGTAGCCGGCCACCCGGCCCGGTGGGATGGCCCGGACCACGGTGTAGACCCGCGCCCGGAAGCCCCGTCCGAGCGGGCTCACGCCTGTCGCTCCCAGAGGCGGGCGTAGGTGCCCCCCAAAGCGAGCAGTTCCTCGTGGGTGCCGATCTCGACGACCCGACCGGCCTCGAGCACCACGATGCGCCCAGCCCGGCGGACGGTGGAGAGGCGGTGGGCGATGACCAGGACCGTGCGCCGGACCATGAGCCGATCGAGGGCCGCCTGGACGACCGCCTCGGCCTCTGAGTCGAGTGCGCTGGTGGCCTCGTCCAGGACGAGGACCGGGGCGTCGTACAGGAGGGCCCGGGCGATGCAGATTCGCTGGCGCTCGCCGCCTGAGAGCCTCAGGCCCAGCTCGTCGATGCGGGTGTCGTACCCGTGGGGCAGCCCGGCGACGAAGCCGTGGGCATGGGCCGCCGTGGCCGAGGCCTCCACCTCGGCCCGCGTGGCCCCGGGCCGCCCGAAGGCGATGTTTTCGTGGACCGTGTCGTTGAACAGGAAGGGCTCCTGCGTGACCACCGCCACCCGGCGGCGGAGCCCGGCCAGCCGGAACTCGCGGAGATCCGTCCCGTCCAGGAGCACCCGGCCGGCGGTGGGATCCCGGAACCGGGGGACCAGGGAGGCCAGCGTGGACTTGCCCGAGCCGGAGGCGCCGACGAGGGCCACCACCTCCCCGGGCTCCACGCGGAAGGAGACCCCGCGCACCACCTCGCCGTCGCCGTAGTCGAAGGCCACGTCCAGGAAGGCGAGGGCGCACGGTCCATCCGGCGGGAGTCGGGTCCCCCGGTCCGGGATCCCGGGCTCGAGGTCGAGGATTCGGAATACCGCCTCGGCGCTCGCGAGCGACTGCTGCCAGAGGTTCGCGAGGAGCGAGAGGCCCTTCAGGGGATCGTTCATGAGGCCCAGGGCCACGAGGAGGGCCACCAGGGACCCCGCCGAGATCTCCCCGCCGAACACGCGCCGGCCCCCGACGTAGAGCGCCGCCGCCACGCCCACGGCGGCGATGCACTCCACCACGGGTCCGGGCACCACCTGCGCCAGGGCCGCCCGGAGCTGGAGCCGGTACTGCTCGCGGTTGAGCGCGTCGAACCGGGCCTGCACCCGCTCCTCCTGCCCGAACGACTGGACCACGCGGATGCCGGTCGCCACCTCCTGCACGAACGCCGACAGCCCCGCGAGGTTCCCGAGCGTGTCCCGCGTGGTGGCGCGCAGCCGGAGGGCGAAGCGCCGGATGGGCAGGGCCACGAGCGGCAGGACGCAGAGCGCCACCGCTGCGAGCAGCGGATCCATGGCGAAGGCGGTCACCACGAGCACGACGAGCGCGAGCGGCTTCTGGACCGCGGTGGCGAACCCGTTGACCGCGTACTGGAGGTTGTGGGCGTCGGCGGAGATGCGGCTCACCATCTCCCCGGTCGGCGTGGCCTGGTGCCACCCGATCCCGAGCCTCAGGTACTGCGCGAAGATCTCGCTCCGGATCCGCTCCACGACGCGGAACGCGATGCTCCTCGTGATCGCCGCCCGGCCCACGTTCACGGCCGCTGCGACGGCGTAGAGGGCGACGACCGCCAGGGGCAGGAGCGCGAGCGCCCGCTCGTCCCGCCGGATGAGCACGTCGTCGAGCACCACGCGGACCAGGAGCACGATCCCGGCCGGCACGTTGGCGGCCACCACGAGCAGCCCCGTGGCGAGGAGGAGCCCCGGCCAGTGGGGGCGGAAGAGCGCCAGGAAGCGCCGGGTGTCGCGGCTCACGGCGCCGGGATCCCGGCGGCGGGGTTCCGCACCTCGTAGACCTGCCAGCGGCCGGCCACCCGACCCAGCTCGTCCCGCGCCACCACCGAGTTGGGGCCGTCCCGATCCGTCCACCGCTCGGCGAGCCACGCTGGCGGCCGCGATCGCCATGGGCGCACCACGAGTGCGTGGGGCGCGATCGGCTCGCGGGGCCACAGGTCGAACTGGCTGGCCCGCCCTACGTTCGGGAGGACTCGAGCCGAGACACGACCGT
>JBFYZZ010000182.1:0-38839 GCA_041309225.1 Deltaproteobacteria bacterium
TCGCGTTCCTCGTGGCCGCGGTCGCGGGCCTCCTCGACCTGGCGGGGCTGTTCCTGTTGCCCCGCTGCTGGCCGGACGTGGCCAGCCTCCCCGCGGCCTGCGCGACCTACCAGGCCGTCTCCCTCGCGCACCTCGGAGCACTGGGTGTCATCGCCGGTGTGCTCGGTGGCCGGCACCTCCGGCTCACCGGACCCACCCCGCCCACGACCGCCCAGCTCCTGTCTCCGCCGGCAGACGGGTAGCCGATGCGCACCCTCGCCCTCCTGCTCGTTCTCGTGACCGCGGGCGCCTGGTGCACCTGGTGCGCGTGGAGGGCCCTGTGCGCCTCCAGGAGACGTAGGGGCCCGAGGACGTCTCACGCGGCGGCCGAGAGCATCCTGAGCCGGGCCTGCGCCCGTCGGCCGCCCGGTCCCCCATCACCATGAGGTCCACCATGACCACCCTCATCATCGCAATTCTCGCCTCCCTCCTCGTCGGTGCCGGCGCGGGTACGGGCGTCACCCTCGCCCTCACCCACGACTCCGGGAGCGCCCCCGAGGCCGTCGCCGCGGTCACGCCCACCGTGGAGGCCGCTGTCCGCGAGGATGTCACCGATGCGGAGACCCGGGCGGCCATCGCCCAGGCCCCGGCGGTAAACCTCGCGGTCGAGGCCGCCGTGCGCCCCGGGGCCTCGCCCTCGACCGTGGCCCTGGCCGCCTACGCCCTCTGCATCGCCGGCGCCCAGGGGAAGGCCGAGGGGTCGGCGGCCTTCGGATGCCAGCAGAGGGGCCAGACGCTGGACACTACCCTCGAGCCGTAGATCGCCACCTCTTCCCCGCGACGACCCGGCCAGGTCCTCGTGCCTCGACTTCGCCGAGGAGGGTCCGTGGGTCTCCACGGGGAAGATCGGGGCCCGGGTAGTGGTCCTCGCACCAGCCGATGATGGGTCTCCCTGGCAGGCCATCGTACTGGACGGTGACCCGGAGGCGGCGGTAGCCGGGCTGGGCGAGGGAGCAGCCGCAGATGGCACAGAGGGGGAGCTTCATGATCCGGCCTTACTCGGAAGGGGTACACCGAGGGCATCCACGGTGGCGCCCTCATTCCACGCCATGGTGTTGATCACGCCGCACCTGGAGCAGGTCCAGGCGAAGACGAGGGCGACCGAGCCGGCTGGAGGTGCGGCACCATGGTCGGCCCCGATGGTCCACCGGTTGGGGTTGGCTGGCTCTGCTGGGGGCATGGAGAGGCTCCTAACACTGGTGGATGCACCACAGGAAAACTGAACGATGGTTCAGCTTGGTAGGATCTATGTAGGATCAGGCCCCCCGGTTCCGTCTACCTGCACGGAGCAGGATGCGGCTGGAAGTGACATTACCCCGCGGATCGGGTAGTTGAACCACCTGCCCGCCGATTCCCATGGCTCGCCGCCACCCAACCGAGGAAGCGTCCTTCGATGCGGATCTGGCCTCCTCGGAATCGGCCTCGTAGGATCCATGTAGGATCTCACTTTTCACGGGTGGGATCTCGGCCACCAGGTAGGTGAGCTGACGCCACAGCCCTGTGGGGTCCAGGTAGACCCGCCCGGTGCCCGGCAGGGCATGCCCCACGTACATCTCGATCGCCGACCAGGGCTGACCCGCGGCGAGCAGCTCCGTCTCGATCGTCTTCCGGAAGGCGTGGCACGGTTGCCCCCTCCAGCGGTCTGCTGGCACCTCGGCCCGAGTCCAGGCCCTCTTCATGTCCCGATCCACGTGGCCTCGGCCCGCCCCCTCGGCCGCCTGGCGCTCGAGCTCCGGGGCTGCGACCAGGTACCCCTCGCGGACAGCCTCGGAGGCCAGGACGGTCAGCAGGTGGCGGGAGAGCGGGATCACCCGGCCCCCTGTACCTCCCTTCGTGATCTCGGCCCGGATGGAGAGCGCTCCGTGGTCGAGGTCGAGGTCCTCCCACCGGAGCTGCAGGATCTCGGACCGACGGAGGCCCGTGAACCGGGCGATGAGCGCGAACCGGTGGAGCCAGGACCCCGGTGCGATCGCGGCCAGGCAGGCGTCCGCCTCGTCCCAGGAGGGGGCCCTCGCCGCTGGTGTTGGGTCCCGCCGGATGTCGAGCTCGCCGGGGGGCTCGGCCACCCAGGTCCTCCACTCCTCCCGCTGCCTCGCCCACCGCCAGAAGAGCATGGCGGCCTGCGCCCGCTTCATGGCCGTGGTCCTGGTCCGCCCGCCGGCGACCAGCCAGGAGTACAGCTCCACCAGGACGGTGCCCTGCATCGCCGAGAGGAGGACGGCCTCGGGATCGGGCCCGGCCTCGTCCTCCGGAGACCGCCAACAGGCGAGGAACCGCAGGAGATGGACCCCGGAGTCCTCATAGGAGGCGACCGTCCGAGGCCGGAGCTTCGCCCGTCGGGCCTGCGCCCAGGCGTCCAGGGCTACGTGGAGCCGCGGGCACGCTGGAGGAGGGTCGATTCGGACGAACCCTCGGAGGGCGATCTGGCGCTCGACCTCGGTCCGGAGATCGCGGGCGATCGCCTGGGTCCGGACGTACTTCGTGTGGAGGTCCCCTTCCTCCCGCCAGCGGACGCGCCACCTGCCCTTGCATCTGTCGATCCAGGCCATGCCGACCTCCTCGCTCGCTCCACAGTCTGCATCCAGGCGAATAGCCCCCCCAGGTCCGGATGCCACCGGCGAGTCGCCCGCCGGCGGTCCGCCACGATCACCGCGAACGGCCTCGGCCCATCCACCGGTGTGTCGGCCACCAGGTCGTAGAGGACCTGCTGGGAGACCCCCAGCAGCTCGAGGACCTCGGCGTCGGTGAGGAGGCGGTCGCTCACCGAGACCCAGCCTTCAGCGAGAGGTGGACCCGCCCGCAGTCCGAGGTGCCCCATGGCTGGCCGCGGACCATGCGGATGCCGTAGCTGCTCACGATGACGACCGTCGTCGTGGACGGCGTGCAGGAGTGCACCCCGCCCTCCCACGCCTGCATGGAGGGCTGGAGGTCCTTCAAGGGGACGCCGACGGCCGCGGCCATGGCCTCGCACCGGTCGAGCTGCTCGCGCACCAGGTGGGCGAGGCGCGCGGGGTCGGCGGTGTTCACCCGGGCCCGACGCTGAACCACCGAGATCGCGAGGGAGATCTCCGCCGCGGTGGCGGTGAGGGGGAGGTACTCATCCATGGTCTGGCTCCTCGAGGTCCTCGGCGCAGGTGGTACAGAGGTCTTCCTCCGCCCATCCGCACGCGCCCTCACAGGCGTTGTTCTGGGTGCAGCCGCAGATGCGGCAGAAGGCGATGCCCTCCGCGTGGAGGGCCTCGGTGAGCATGTCGATGTGCTCCAGGAGCCCCCGGAGTTCTGCGGCGTCCAGGGTGACGCTCTCGGTCCGCCCGTCCAGCACCAGGATGGCGAGCTCGATGAGACGCTCCTCCGGGACCAGGTGTCGACCGTCAGGCATCGTCTGGCTCCTTTACGGGGATGGGGGCCTGGCACCGCTTCGCGTTCCGGGCCAGGATGGACTGCCTGTCGCCGTCGGACAGGCGGAACCAGGCGACAACGGCCGCGGCACCGGCGGCGCGACGGGCGCCAACGTCGGCGAGGACCTCGGCCGTCTGGAGGCGGCTCTCGGCGAGGAGGTACTTGGGGAGGAGATAGGTGGAGCGGGTCATCGTGGTGAACACTGGAGGACCTGCTCGAGCAGGTCCAGGATCTCGCCCTCCACCCGTCGAACGGTGGGCGAGTGGTAGAAGGCGCAGGTGCGCTCGTCCTGCGCGAAGAAGCCGGCCGCGGGGTCGGCGAGGATGTAGATGCTCTTGCAGAGGGCGATGGCCATACCCAACTCGCAGTGGGTCCCCCGGCCGCCGGGGAGAAGGACGATGACGATGTCGGCCGCTGCGATGCCAGCCGCCTCGGCCATGGCCACTTCGGCGATCCGCGCCTCACCTTCCCGCTTGACGCTGCCATGGACCGTCCAGTTGTAGGTGAGTTCCCAACCAGCTGCGGTCAGGATGCGGGCCACCTGGAGGTGCTGCGCCGCGTTCTCCAGGCGGGTTGCGATGTAGAACCTCACGACGGCACCTCCCCGCCCGCGTCGGGGGCCCGGTCGCAGTGGTGGTCCTCGTCCTCGACGTAGATGCACCCGCAGTCGAGGCAGCGGAGGAGCCCTTCGTCGGTGGCCGAGCATAGGGGCACCTCTCGCCACTCGCGGCCATCGAGCAGGTGGCCATCGTTTCTCGGTGCTCCGGGGAAGATGGGGGAACATCCCCACCGGCCCCACGACTTGAAGAAGAACGGCACCCCTGCGGTCCAGGTCTGGTCCCGCAGACTCCTCGCCGATGCCGGGTCCATAGGCCGGGCGCCGGGGCCGGACTCGCCCCCGACGATGACCCAGGAGAGGCGGGGCCCGCCCAGGTCTGTCGAGCACGTCAGGCCACCCTGGAGGGCGTTGTACGTCACTCCCAGTTCGCCACCATCACCGATGCGTGTCAGGTCCACCGGTCCGAGGAGGGGCTCACAGCTCACCCACCGGGGTCCCCAGGCGTCAGCCCTCAGGAGGCCTGGAATCTGCTGGTCCGCGTCCGCCTGGTTGCAGACCGAGACGCCCGGCCAGATGTTCGCAGGCAGGCCCCCGCAGGCCTCGGAGACCTCCGGCCAGCGGTATCCCCGCTTCGTGAGGATGAGCCAGTCGATGTCGGCCCGCACCTTCATCCGTGCGATGAACGACTCCACCCGCAGGACGGCGAGGTCCTCGTGCAGCAGGTCCCCCATGGAGGTGACGAAGACCCGCCGGCGCCGGCCGCGGTGGGTGGGGGCCCCCAGGATCCGCCGGTCCACCTTCGACCAGTCGCCCTCGGTGACCACCTTCCCGGTCCAGCCGTCCTCGTCCACGACCTCCGCGGGGTACCGGCCCATGGCGACCAGGCGCCGAGCCATTCGAGCGGCGTAGCAGTGGGTGCAGCCGTCCGAGCAGGGCGAGCACCCGTAGACGCCGGGGTTCAGGGTGTAGTCGCACCAGGGGATCGTGGTCTGGTTCACGTCTGCTTCTCCTTCGCTCTGGCCTTCGCCTCCTTCTCGCGGCGCCGGCGGATCCCCGCGGCGACTCCTCTGCCCCCGCCTCGGACGTTCTTCAGGTCAGCCTTCGCAGGCTTCGCCTGGCCGGTCCAGTCGCAGTCGGGGCACCCCACGATCCGGCGGTCTTCGGGATCCCACAGGACGTCGTCATCCTCCTCGAACGAGGCCCCGCAGGAACATTGGCCAGGCATCTTCGCCTGGATGCGGTAGGGCCGGCTCACGCTGCCCCCGACTGCTCGAGCAGCTCGACCGGAGAGGGCAAGCCCTTCACGGCCTCGCGGGCCGCGGCTAGGATCCGGCGTGGCGCCCGCTCCTGCCCGGCCCCGGAGTGGACCCAGCGGACGACCGTGGCCGTCATGGCGAGGGCCTCGCGCAGTCGATTGCGTTCCACCTGGGTGGCATCGCAGGTCTCGCTGGCGATCCGGGCCTCCGCCCTGAGACAGGCCAGGCAGGTGCAGGCCTCCCGGTTCGCGGTGACGGGGGAGAGCGGGGAGGACGAGCACCAGGTGGGCGATGGGTCCCGGCACGACCAGGTGCCGTCCTGGGACTGACGCAGGATGGAGGCCAGGTGGATGGTGGTCATGCCGGGCTCCGGAAGGTGGGTGGGAGGACGTGGAGCTCGAGCTCCACCCGGATGGGGATCCGGAAGGGACCCTCGAAGACGGGGATGGCCGGCGCTGGCGCCGGAGGCCTCCGGTGTCGCCGAACCTCCTCCACCAGCAGCCCGACTCGGTCGAGCAGCGAATGCGATGGCACGGCGGGGTAGAGGGGCTCGACCAGGCCGGCGATCGACAGCAGATCGGAGATGATCCACTTCAGGCACTGCTCGGTGTCGCCGGACTCCGGCGGGTGGATCCTGCGCACCTGGTACTCCAGGACCTGCAGATCGGCCTCGGTACGCTTCTGCCGTTCGTGGGCCTCCCTGAACATGAGCAGCGCCTCGTCTCTCCCCACATCGGTAGGCGCATCGGTCATCATCGGGGCCGGGACGGAGGCCTCCGGGGGCGGCTCTGCCTTCGGTGTGATGCCGGTCGTGTGGGGGAACCCGGAGGCCTCGTTGTGGATCTGGACCGTCCACCCGCGGGCCTGGGCGACCTTGATGAGCGCCTTCGGATCCGGCGTGTCCACTTCGACCACACCGCGCCCGGAGGACACCAGGCGCGCCTCCACGCCGTACATGGTCTTCGACGAACGTAGGCCAGCGCAGACGCCGCCCATGGGTCCGGAGCTGTTGCGCCCTGGCGGTGGGGAGAAGAGGGTGATGCGGGTTGCGTGGGTGTCGCTCATTGGGCTCTCCGGATGGGAAAGGGGCGCCCCCTGCCTGTCGTCGCACCCACAACCGGGGGACTCCGGAGGTTCGGGTGCAGGGGGCGCGATGGGGCCCCCGGGAGCCGGTGAGGCCGACGCGGCATCTGCTGAACCGCGCGGTCCTGCTTCCGGCTCCGGGGGCAAGGTGGGGGCCTCCGGGGCGCTGGGGTCCGTACCGAGGTCCAGCATGCCGGCCGCGGCCTGTTCCGCGACGTCGGCCCCCGGAGGCGTGAAGGTGGCCCCCGGCGGCTCCTGCACGGCCGCGATCGGCTCCTGCAGGTCCGGGGGCAAGAGACGGGCGCGAGGGCGGGGGACGTCTCGCTCGCGGCCCTGGATTCGTTCGGCGGTGTCGGCGTCGGGGAGGCCGGCGGCTCGGAGCGCCTGCCGGCGCCCGGCTCGGCGCTGATCCTCCTCCAGCGCCCGGGCCAGGTCGGTCGCCGGCGACGGAGGCCGGGCCAGGTTCAGTGTGCGGAGCTGGCGCTTCCGCTCGGCGAGGCGATCCGCAAGGGTCACAGTGCGCTCCCGACGGCGAGGCCGAGCAGGAACGAACCCACGACGAGGGCGAGACACAGGAACGCCCAGATCGCCCAGTAGGTGATCGTGGCGACCGTGGAGAGCCCGCGGAAGTCAGGGGGGGTCACAGGACACCCCACAGGATGAGCAGTTCGTGTCCGAGCGTCGTCTCCAGGGCGGCCGCGAAGACCCCGTAGGGCAGGGCGTGGAGGCCATCGGCGATGAGCAGCCGGATCAGATCGGGATCCGGATGGGTCGTCACCTCGTCCCCGACCGGGATCGGCTCCACCCACCAGGGGCACTCCCGGCAGATCGATGGATCGTGGGACGGGTTCACCTTACAGATCGAGCATGGAGGGGTCATCGGACGCACTCCTCGGCGCGCTTGTCGTCACGCCAGGCGAAGAAGGTCCCGTGCCGGAGGGCTCCGGAGTCGAGGGCCTCGGCCCCGGCCACCTCGAGCACCCGGCCCTCCCGGGCCCCCGCGAACTGCTCGGCGTCCCCGCCGGCGACGTCGCAGATGTGGACGAGCTCGCCGTCCTGGTAGAGGCCACAGCGGATGGACCGACGGCCCGCGCCGGCGTTCGTGCCCATGCAGACGTAGTCGCGGGTCACCCACCGCTTCCGGCGGCCCCACGGCGCCCCCCACGTCCCCCAGGACGCCTTGAAGACGAGGCCCTCGAGCCCGCGGCGCTCCACCCGGGCCGTCCAGACCGCGTGCGCCAGGCCGATGCTCCACTGCTCGGCCAGGTGGACCTGGAGGCCGTGGAAGTCCACGCCCGACATGAGCCCACAGAGCACCGCCCTCCGCTCTCGCAGCGGGAGGCCCCGCAGGTCACCGGCCACCGCGGTGTAGAGGCAGTCGAAGACGACCACGCCACCCCGGCGGGGATCGTAGACCGTGCGGGCCGTCCCGTGGAGGTACTCGCCCACCAGGATCGCGAGCGGCTCCGCCGTGACCTCCCCCAGGGTGAGCATCACGGTGCCCGTACGCCCGACCAGCTCTACGCCCGCGACGTACACCCGCACCTCGCACCACCACCCGTCCTCCTTCACCTCCACCACGTCCCACACCCCACAGGAGGGGCTATCGACGTCTTGGAACACCGGGCGATGGCAGGGAGGGAAGGCGGCGGGCATCGGGGAGGCTCCGTTCTGACAGGTGAGGTTTTAGCACACCTGGCAGGACGTGAGATATCCTCACCTCCTCAACTTGACAATCTCTTGACATACCCTGCCTGGTGTGGTGCGGATATTGACAGTGCGTCAAGTTCTGGAGACCCGATGCCAGAGCCGTACAGCGATGTCCAGGCGAAGGCGTTGGTTCGAAAGTGCCTGAAGACCGGGACCTACCTGTACAGGCCCCACGCGCTCGAGGAGATGGAGAAGGACGACATCTGCCAGCTGGACATCGTCAACGCCCTCAGGTGCGGCATCTGGGACGACACGACGTTCGAGACCGGGACTTGGCGGTACCGGTTCAGGACGAATGTCTTCAAGGTCGTCGTCGCCTTCCCAGACGAGGACTCGATGAGGATCGTGACGGCATGGAGGATCAAGAGATGAACTGCACCACCTGTGGCACCTGTGGAGCGCAGATGCCGGCCCCCCGGCGGGGGACCGCGCCCTTCCACTGCGGCCTGGACGTCCTGCTCGAGGGCGTGCTCATCAGCCGGTGTCCATCCTGTGGTGAGGAGGAGGTGGGCATCCCGGCGATGGAGGGGCTCATCCGAACCCTGACCGACCTGGTCTCGAACCGGCCTGGCCGCCTGACCCCCGCCGAGATCCGGTTCCTCCGGAAGTCCATCGGGTGGGCGGGGAAGGACTTCGCCCACCAGTTCGGTGTCTCCCCGGAGACGGTGTCGAGGTGGGAACGCGGGCACCGAGCGATGCCCCGTCCTGGCGAACTACTGCTCCGAGTGCTGGCGAGGACTGTGAAGCGGGTTGAACGGTACGACCTCCCAGATCTCGACCAGCAGAGGTCTCCGGATCCCATGCGGCTCACCCCGACCGGCCTGACCTGGGAGCAGGCGGCCTAACCAGCCAGGCAAGCCCATCACCCTCCCCGCTCGTTCTCCTCGAGGGGGAGGCGCCTCGACCGGAGGGTGGGCATCGCCGGCTCCTCCACGCCGCCCATCATCACCTGCAGGAGCGGATTCCGGGCGCACCTACCCAGTCTTCGAGACTTCGCGAAGTGCCCCAGCCAGAGCATCGAGCTGCGCCAGGAAGACGGTTCGGGCGACCTCGTTGAAGTGCGGCAGCTCCTCGCAGAACCGCAGCATGACGTGGCGGGCCTCCACGGACGTCTTCCGGTAGCACTCGACGATCTGGCGTTCCTCCACAGATAGCGTGGCCAGGGCGTCTGCTCCCCGACCTACGAGCACCAGTTCTCCTCCACAGGCCAGAGCCCACGCCACCGCCTCGTCGGCATGCAGTGCTCGCTCGCCTTTCTCCACCCGGAGCAGCGACGTCCGGTCGATGCCAACAGCCCTCGCGACGTTCGCCTGTGAAAGCCCGCACTCCTTGCGGAGTTCAATCAGTCTGGTGACGAGAGGGTGCACTTTCCGCACCTATCCCCCTTGACAGTCGCCGCAGGACGTGCGATTCCCTCACCTGTGAGGAGGTCTCACGGCCATGCACTCCCTGTTCAACTGGCGCAAGTCCCGCGGGCTCTCTCAGGAGGCTGTCGCCGGGTTCCTCGGAATCGACCGCTCGGCCTACAGCCGCATCGAGAGCGGTGAGCGCAGGCTGCTCGCCTCGGAACTCGCCCTGCTGCGCCGCGAGGGCATGACCGAGGCGGACGCCCTCCAGATCGCGAACGAGGCGGCCGGGATCGTCGCCGTCCTCACCCCGGAGGACGAGGTGCTCGACCACGACCAGGCCGTCACGACGAAGGTGGCGTGACCCATGCGCCTCGGACTGCTCGCCGGCCTGATTGGCGCCATCCTCCATTCGCCTCCGCCCACCGACAACGGCCAAGTCAGCCGTCGCCACAAGGGCTCTCGGGTCGTTGACCTCACCCCGCTCGTGAACGAGGAGCGGGGCCGGAACTACTACCCAGGCCGGACGGGGGGCCAGCGAGCCCACCGAGCCTGGAAGCAGGCCCGGCAGGTGAACGGCTGGCGGAAGTTCTGACCATGCGCGCCCGCCCCCTCCTCCAGGCCGTCCTCCCCCCATCCGAGGGGAGGGGCGCGGGCGCATCCCATCACCAGGAGACCGGTCCATGTCCAGCATCCACATCCTCCTCGAGTCCAACCTGGACGAGATCCGCCATGCGCTCGAACGACTGCCGAGCCAGAAAAGTCCGGGCCCGTTCAAGCGGTTCTGGCAGTGGGTCAGGCGGTAGGTCAATACTCGACGGCGAATCCGTAGGCCTCGTCCTCCACGACGGTGAAGGCCACGTCGCCATCCTGATTGCAGACCTCCACCGGATCGGCCTCCAAGGCCATGCGGAAGCCGAGGTACAGGCCCACTCCCTTCGCGAGCGCCGTCTTGACATCCCCGGGATCTGGTTCCTCCGGGAGGAGGTGGGCTGTGAGCGACCAGATCGCCATCGCATCTCTGTCCGTCAGGATCTTTCTTGCCATCTTCCCGTCCTCCTGTCGCCGCCGGTTCTTGCGAGTTCTGCCCGGCTGGCGGCAGGGGGCCGGGATCCCCGCGATGGTAGCACATGGAGGGGCTGTGGGGGGACATGCCAACCTTCTACAGCGCGCCAAGTCTCACCTTCAACCGGCAACTGGTGAGAGAAATGGGGCGGTGTTCTCGCGACTATGGATGCCATGCCCGGACGGTCCTCCAGGTCGCCATGCAGAGCGGGTACTGCACCGAGGACTCGTTCACGTCGTACCTCCAGGCGACGACCGGTGAGCAGCTCGACCGCTCCCAGGTGGCGCACTGGTCCTCCGGGACGTGCCACCTGCCGGCCGAGGTCTTCCTCCACCTCCTGGCGCACGTGGGGCATCCGGACCACGTCCTACACCTCCTCCAGGTGTTCCTGGGCAGCCAGGCCTACGACGGCCAGGCGCCCGTGGTCTCCATGGAGCCGCTGGACAAGCCGGGTGGGGATCTCGTGCACGAGGTGCTCGACCTCGGCGCGGCCCTCGGTCGTCTCCAGGCCCGGGTAGCCGACGCCCTCCATCCGAGGGGCTCGGGAGGCAGCCAGATCACTGCCCAGGAGCGTGCCACAGCGCTCGAAGAGGCCCGGACGCTGTCCAGGGTCGCCCTACACCTCATCGCGGACCTGGAGGGGTGACGTGGCCCGCTCCGCCCCTCCCTCCAGGCCCGCGGTGAGCCGTCCTTCGAAGCGGGCCTGCAAGGAGGCCCACTGCCCCTCGCTCTTCGAGGCGAGGATCCAGCGCCCCCTTGCCCGCGACCTGGTCGAGGACTCCACGAAGGGCCCTTGGTGGGGCTGTGCCGGCACTGTGGGGGGCACGTGCCGGCTGTTCGGGGAGAGGCCCGACCTCACAGCTCGAGGCCCCGTCCAGCTCTCGCTCCTCCCGGGTGGAACATGACGGCCGACTTCGATCCCACGGAGCGCACCGAGCACTGGCAGCGGCAGCTCCGCCTGCAGGACTGGGACGTGCGGACATCGGTCGTGCGCTACCACGACATGGGCGTCGCCCTGGGCCGGTGCAGGAGCAAGGTCCACGGCCGAGACGCGATCATCGAGATCACCTGCAGGGCGGATCTCCACTCGGATGCGAGCGAGGAGGATCGCGACCTGGAGGTGACGCTCGTCCACGAGCTCCTCCACCTCAAGTTCCCTCCAGTCAGTCGCCACCAGAGCGAGGCACTCGAACAGGCCATCGAAGCGACGGCGCGGGCCCTGGTCCGACTGGACAGGGGGATTCGCCGATGACCATCTACGCCCTGGGAGCGGACCCAGGCCGCCACGGGGGCCTCGCCCTGGTCGCCCTCGACCCACCTGGCCTGCCCTACCTGCTGGGCGCCTGGAAGCTGGTGGGGGCCGATCGTCGGCTCTGGTGGCAACGGTGCAGGGCCGCGCACCAGGAGGCCCTCGAGCAGATCCGGGAGCGCAAGGTGGAGCTCGCCCGGGTCAGGATCTGGATCGAGGATCCCCCACCCGTCGCCCGGAAGAAGAGCCTGCCTGGCGACAAGCATGGCATGCAATCGTGGGCGGGCATCGGGCGCTGCCAGGGCCTGCTCATCGCAGCAGCCCTGGTCGAGGGCTTCCGGGAGCCAGAGCTCGTCCAGGGGAAGACCTGGTGGGCCCTCTGGGGGCGCTATGTGCGACATGGGAAGAGCCACCGGGACGATGGGCAGCATCGCATCCTCGAGGCCGAGCACCTCGTCCCTGGTGCCCGCATGGCCCTCGCCGAGGTCCCGGTTGGATGCCGGGTGGACGTGGCCGAGGCCATCCTCATCGCCGGCGCTGCAGCCCTGGCCAGGATCATGCCTGGAGGGCGCGATGGGTAGGCACCTGCTCACCCGGCCAGCGACCATCACGGCCGGGCCGTTCGAGCTCATCGAGCGGTTCCACTGCTCCCAGTGCGGTGAGATGGCGGAGGAGACCACCTGGTACTCCTCCTGGCAGCAGTGGGAGACCACCTGGTACTCCTCCTGGCAGCAGTGGGATCCCCTCATTCCGGAGGGCTGGTCCCTGGCTCCATACGAGGGGACGGGCGGCCTGCAGTTCATCTGCCCTGCCCACAAGGTCGTGGTCGTCCACAAGGGGGGCCCATGAACGGTGGGTGGGTGCCCTGCATCGCCTCCTGGTGGGAGGCCACCGCGGCCGCTCTCCAGGCCTCAGGCCAGCCCTGGCCGGAGGAGGCCGTCCTGATGGACCTGCGCTGGTGGGCCGACCAGGAGGCGCACGGTGGAGCGAAGCGCCCGGGGAGACCCACCCTGTGCGCCAGATGGAACTGGAAGGAAGGGATCCGGGCACGCCGACTCATGGCGTCGGAGGCCATCTGGGGAGATCCCATCGCAGCCAGCCGCCAGCCAGGAAGCAGCCAGGAAGCAGCCAGCCCGCCCACGGTTGAAACACCACAACTTGACGCAAACAGCCAGGAAGCAGCCAGCGACCAGCCAGCGACCAGCCCCACGCGCGATCCTATTCACCCAACACCCTCACCCTCACCCGAAGACATATCGGCTCCTTCAGAGCCTCCCCCGGCAGAGGCCGGGGAACAGCCAGCGCCACGGCTCGACCTGGCGGTGACCTGGTCCAGGATCGTGGCCATCCGTGGAGGCAAGCCCCTGCTGCTCACCGAGGCCCGCAGGCGGCAACTTCGAGGGGCGATGCGGGAGATCGGCTCGGAGGGGGTCATCCTCATCGCCGAATGGGTCGTTGGTGCTGGTGGCCGAGCGGCCTTCCTCCGGGAGGGGGGCCACGACAGCCCGGACACATACCTTCGCCCTGCCCACCTGGGTGAGTACCACGACCTGGCCAGGGCCTGGGATGAGGGCGGTAGGAAGGCCGACTCCCCCACCCCGCCCCTCCGGGCGATGCCCGTCCCCCTCGAGGACTGGCGGGAGAAGCGACTGCGGGAGGGCAGGGGGCGGGTTGAGGAGGAGCGGCGCGTCCGACGTGCCGCGGGTCTCCTGGACGACGAACCACGAGCGTTGGCGGGAGGTGGATGATGGCGACCGAGGCCGACGTGAGGATCGCCCTGCGCAACCTGCTGGCCGCCCTGGGGAGGGACCAGGAGCCCGAGGAGCAGGTGGTCTCGACTTGGACGAGGATGCTCCGCTCCGTTGAGCCCAGGAAGCTGCTGCTCGCAACCGATGAGCTCGTCAAGAGGGTGGAGCGGATGCCCACCATCGCCATGGTCTTGAAGGCCGTTTCCGAGGTGAAGGAGCCAGAGCGCCCTGCACCCGCATGCCCGGACTGCATGGGGGGCACGAGGACGGGCTTCTACCGAGTGACCCTGGACGAGTACGACGATGCGGGCAGGTGGGTGGGCAGGAGGCAGCACCAGGCCGAGATCGTCACGGCTTGCTTGTGCGAGGCAGGGCAGAGGTACTGGGCATCGCTCGGCAGGTGCGACCAGTGGCAGGCCTTCCGGCAGGCACAGGTCAAGGCGCAGACGTCGGAGGACATCGAAGCAGGACGTCCACCCGACGTGGTCTGGCTCTCGGACAGGCACCAGGTGCTCGTCCCCTGGGAGTTCCTGCATCCAGGTCAGGCTCGGCCGGGTCTCCCCTCGACCTCCATCTTCCACCCCAAGCACCTGGCCGGCCAGGGCGAGGAGACACCCAGGGTGCCAGTCGAGCGGTCCTGGTACGAGAGCGAGAGGGACGCCCAATGATCGACCTCCTCATCCAGGACGACCTCGAGCAGCTGCGCCAAGAGCTCGCCCACCTGGTCGAGCTGACCCCAGGGGACGCCCGGCGGGCTGCCCAGAGGCTCTCCCGGGCGGTCTGCAGGGCCTCCCCCACCCGCTCCACCATGCCCTCCCAGGAGGGTATGGGGGGGTCCGGCATGTGTCTGAAAAGCGAGGGGGCGGGAGGTGTAGTTGTCGAGTTGCGCGCGCGCGCCGACCGGAAAAACCGGGCCTCGGACCGCCAATCCCGCGCGCACGCGCAGGCGCGTGAAGGCTGGGGGGACTGATGGCTCGGGAGCAGACCAGGCGGGACCGGATCCGAGACCTCGAGCAGGCACGAGACCAAGCCGAGCCAGGGAGCACGGAGCAGATCAAGGCCATCGGTCTCCTCGCCCAGCTGCAGGGGGTGGACCGGGCGGAGTCGCCCCGGGCCCCGGTGGCGCGCATTCCAAGTGACCACCTCGCCCACCTCCGCGAGCTCCTCCGGGCGGTCCGGAGTCAGCGCCAGGCGGCGGAGAGGAAGGGGTCGTTCACGGCCGCGGCCAGGTACCTGAACATGGAGAAGGAGCTGGCCCAGGACGTGAGGGCGGAGGAGGACCGGAGGGCGGCCGCCGGCGACCTCGGCGAGCTCGACCCGGTGGCTCGACTCGATCGCCTGCGGGTGTCGGTGGAGCGGTGGCCCGACGATGCGGTCCTCGTGCTGATGGAGGAGGGAGCCCGGCGTGGACTCGTCCTGGTCCAGCGTGATTGACCTGGCGGACCAGGTCGGCGACCTCTCCGAGGAGAGGGCGCTGGACTACACCAGGTGGACGCCTGGGGTGGCCGAGTGGCTCTCCGACCCGTCGCCCTACCGGGTGCTCAAGGGGGGGAACGGCACGGGGAAGACGCGGGCCCACGCGGCCGAGCTCGTCTGGAGGGCGGAGGGCCGGCACCCCTTCCGGCGCACCCACCGCCCCCCCGTGAAGATGGTCTGCTACGGCTACTCCTTCTCCGCGATGGAGACCATCATGGAGGAGGTCTGGCGGTTCGTGGACAAGAGCCAGGTGATCTACGGTGGGTTCGACCCCGGCCGCGGCTGCCGGGGGAAGCCTCCGCGCATCACCTGGCGGAACGGCTCGGTCCTCCTCTTCTTGACGTACGGCGAGAGCACCGAGGCCTACGCCGGGAAGACGCTCCACTACCAGGGGCTGGACGAGCCGATGCCGGAGTCCAAGTGGGGCGAGGTCAGGTCGCGCACGCGGGGAGTCCAGGGCGAGATCGGGATGACTTTCACGCCCACACCGGAGGCGCCCCCGCAGGTCTGGCTTCGGGAGAAGTGCGACAAGGGCGAGGTCTCGCTCACGAACATCCCGCTCACCCTGGACGCGGTCACCCCAACGGGCGGCCGGCCCTGGATGACCCAGGCGGAGATCGAGGCCCTGATCGCGTCCTGGCTGCCGCTCGAGCGGGACATGCGCCGCGGCCTGTCCTGGGAGCCCATCACGAGTGGGCGCCAGCTGGACGCCTTCGAGGAGCGGCACATCACGACGGCCGTGCCCACCGTGGAGCTCCGGGGTGGGGTCGGCATCGACCACGGTATCGTGGCCGGCCGGCAGGGGGCCATGGTCGTGGCCACAGACGGCTGGTCCATCTGGTTCCTGGCCGAGTACCGGCCCGACAAGAAGGGGCCGAGGACCTCGCCGCGCCAGGACGCGGAGGGGATTCGAAAGGCCTTGAAGGAAGTGGGCTGGGACTTCGACACCGACTTGCTCTGGATGGGGGACCGGGCCGCGGAGTCCCAGTCGTGGGGCACCCGGAAGTCGAACGGAGCCCTGGTCTCCGCGATCGAGAAGATCCTGAACAAGCGACGGGAGGAGATCGGGCCGTCCGGCCTCTGGATCCGAGTGCCCAACAAGCAGGCGATCTCGCCCTGGCATGGCTTCTCCATGCTGAACAGCCTGTTCATCGAAGACCGCGCCTGGGTGCACCCCCGGTGCGTGAACTTCATCGAATCGCTCCGCACCTGGGAAGGCTCGCCGCGGGACCCCGCGAAGGACCTGCTCGACGGTGCCCGGTACATCACCCTCCGCTTGATCGAAGTCCATGACCTACGCCCCCCCGACATCCTCCTGAGGTGACCCGTGTCCAACCTGGCCTCCACCATCCCCGCAAAGCCCGCCGCCCATTCGACCGAGGACCAGGCGCGCTGGAACGAGGCCGACCTCCGCATGACCTTCTGGTCGGGAGACTGGTACAAGCAGCTCGAGGTGGACGTCCAGTCCGCCCTGGGTGCGAAGCGCCGGGAGGCCATGGGGATCCTGGACCAGTCCTGCTGCATCGGCCCGGAGCTCTACCGCCAGATGGCCGTCCTCCACCTGGAGGCCCCGATGGTGATGGTGGACGGCGCGGAGGCCCCACTCTGCGCCACGGACGGCCCGGTCCAGAAAGCCGGGCTCTGGCCCATGATGCCCGACATGGACGGCCGGGTCTTCCTCTGCAACGAGCACGCGATTCGCATCGACGTCAACTCGCGGGACGAGCTGCTCTACCGCCCGGTGAGCCCTGGGTACCTCGAGGCCGAGCCGGACCCGGACGATCCCACCCGGCCTGTCATCATCCGCGAGCTCATCCTCCGGGAGATGGACGGCGAGTACCGCTGGACCTGGGACGAGCTCTCCGTGAAGGATCCGGAGAATCCCACCTACCGGGTGACCCGCGCGGACGACGGGCAAGACATCACGAACGTCGTGCTCGGCGACGAACCGCAGAGCGGGCCGGACTACCGGTACCGGAAGAGCGACGCGAAGGGCACCCCGTTCATCCCCTACGTGCTCTACCACAAGGAGCCGGCCGGCTGCCTCTGGCGCCCGTTCCGGGGGAGTGAGGTGATCGCGGGCACCCGCATGGCGGCCGTGCTCATGTCCTTCTGGGTGCACCTGATGCGCAACTGCTGTTGGAGGCCGCGGGTGGTCCTGGCGGGCAGCATGCCGGGCGCTCTCCCCGCGGGGACCCAGGGCTCATCCTACATGGAGCTCGACCCGACCATGATGATCTTCGTCGGGCCCCTGCCCGACTCGCCGAACGTCGCCCCCCAGCTGGCCAGCTGGGACGAGATCGCCGACCCGGACAAGGTGATGGCGGCCATCGACACGTACGCGACCCGGATCGCAGAGCGGGAGGGCGTGCCCCCCTCCGACCTCCAGCGGATCGGGGGAACGGCCCGGAGCGGCTACGCCATCAGCCTCACGAACGAGGGCAAGCGGGCGGTCCAGAGGCGCTACCAGGCCATGTTCCGGCAGGGGGACGAGGAGGTCCTCTGGAAGAGCGCGGCCATCCAGAACCGTGCGCTCGGCTCTCCGGTCTACGCCGAGGAGGGCTACCAGGTCGCCTACTCCCAGATCCCGATGAGCCCGGAGGAGATGCAGTCCCTCCGGGAGGAACTCGACTGGGAGCTCGAGCACAACTTCACCACCCTGCCCGACGCCCTCGCCCGGCTCCACCCCGGCCTCTCGAAGGAGGACGCGGCGAAGCTCTGGCAGGCCAACCGATCGATGAACCAGCTCCTCACACCCCCCACCGTTCAGAGGTGACCCATGCCTGACGACACCGGACCCACGATCCCCAAGTGGCGCTACGACGAGCTCGCCGAGAAGAACCGCACGCTCGAGGCCACCATCACCGAGCTGAAGAAGGCGGCCGAGACCGGAGGCACGGCCACGGTCGAGCTGAAGGCCGTGAAGGAGCAACTGGCCACGGCGCTCGCGGAGAAGAAGGAGCTGGAGAAGACCCACGGGAGGGCGCTCGAGGCGCTCACCGACCGGCTCACCGAGGAACGCGACCTGGCCGGCCTCGGCCTGGTCGAGCCGGACTGGGACCTGTTCGACGCGATGCACAAGAAGCTGCCGGAGCAGGGCCGCCCCACGAAGAAGGCGTGGATCGAGGGCATGATCGCGGAGCCGGAGAAGTCGCCCCGGTGGGCCAGAGGGATGCTCCCAGAGCCTGACCCGACCCAGACGGCCACGACCACGACGACGGACGGGGAGACCCAGACCCAGCAGCAGACCACGACGACGACGAAGCCCACGCCGTCCTCGAGGACGGTCCGCCAAGTGCCGACGACGACGACCTACACGCCCGAGGCTGTGGCCGCGATGAGTCCGGAGGAGTTCAAGAAGCACGAGCCCCAGATCCGAGCCCAGCTGGCCACTCCTGCGGCCGGGGGTTGACAGGCTGTCTCGACTCGTGTAACTCTGTCAACGTTGACATCGAGATCGACTGGCGCTCCCACGCGGACGTGACCGCGACACCAAACGAAGGGGCGCCACCGGTGGCCTCGGGACGCATCCCGACATCAGCGTAAGGCCCCGGACGACACGTACACCCACGTCGTCTGGAGCCCACAATGTCCACCACGATCACCACCCCCTGGACCTCGGCCAAGTTCCTCGCCGGGTCCCATCGGCTCGCTGCCGCCTACCTCCAGCAGAAGGTCCTCGCGATCCTCGCCGACCGCGTGACCATCCGCCGGTTCCTGCCCTTCGTGGGCGACCCCTCCGGGAGCGGCTCCGACACCTGGCGCCAGCTCTACTCGCAGCTCGGTCCGGGCATCCCGATGGAGTCCGTGGCCGAGGCAGGCACGCTCACCGCGATCGGCATCACGGTGGACTACCGGGACATCGCGCTCGGCCGCCACGGGCTCGAGGCGCACGAATCGTTCCTCGGCCAGATCACCGGCAGGCCGGGTCTCGACATGGACCTCGACATGCTCGCCGGCGCGGTCATCGAGACCTACGAGGCCGAGTTCATGGACAGCGTCGCCACCATCCTGGCGACCGCATCCACCAGCGTCGGGACGTCCGGCTCCGACATGGTGATGGACGACCTCTACGACGCGACCTACTTCTTCGACCTCCAGGACGGCTTCGAGGGCGACCTCATCGGCGTGCTGCACGGACGCCAGATCGCCGACCTGAAGGAAAGCAAGCGGGGAGAGCCGGCCGACTGGGTCCGGGCGGAGGACCAGGTGGCCTTCAAGGCGCCCGGCTTCCAGGGGATGATCCTGAACGTCAACATGTTCAAGTCGAACCGCGTGACCAGCGACGGCACCGATCGGAAGGGCGCCGTGTTCGGCCCGCGGGCCATCGCCTACGCCGCGGCCCGGGCTGGCATCCAGCGCGTGAAGGGCCTCTCGTCCAACGCCATCCTGCTGAACGAGCCCGGCATCATCCTGGACTGGGACTCCGACTCGAACGGCGCCCTCAGCAAGTTCTTCGCGAACGCCTGGTACGGCCTCGCCATCGGAGACCAGGGCCAGAAGGAGATCTGCGGCGTCAACACCGACGCGTAGCAGGTCCCACCCCACAGCAACCGAGGAGCCCGCTCACATGCCTCGCATCGACCAGAAGCCCTCCCAGCGATCCGGACCCGTCGTGTCCCAGGGGACCACTGTCCCCCTCGAGGTCACGGCGGGCGAGGATCGCATCGACCTCCCGCCCGTCCCCCCGTTCCTGCTCTTCTGGCAGCCCGGCCGCGGCTGCTACCGGGTGGGTGTGCTCTCCGATGGGACCTGCCTCCTCGTGCCCCGGATGCAGGAGATCGCAGGGGAGGCTGGGGTCGGCTGGGTCGAAAGCTCGGCCGACGGCAAGCAGCTCATCTTCTCCAAGGCGGCGCAGCACTACCGGGACTCCGGAGCCGTCGTGCTGGACGCGGCCACCTGCCGGCGGCACAACCTGGCGTCCTACATCGTGCGTCACGAGGGGAAGCTCGGAGGCATCCACCTGCCGCCCTGGCGGAAGCCGGTGCTCGGCCGGGACGGACGCTGGACCATCGCGACGGACGAGGACTCGAAGATCCGGTGGGAGCGAGAGCTGCTCACCTCTGGAGTCATCCCCCTCCCGGAGGGTGCCGACATCCAGGAGATCCGGGAGTCCCGGGAGCGCCGCATCGGACGCCACGTGGGCGCGGTGAACGAACGGGACCGCCTGGCCCTCGAGGCCGAGCGGGATGCCCAGGCCCGCGAGACGAAGGCGATCGAGGGGACCCCGCTCGAGGAGGGCGGCGTGGAAGAGGTCCTCCCCACCATCCAGCCTGCGCCGGCCAAGCCCCGTCGGAAGGCGGAGCAGGCAGCCGAGGTGCCCGATGGCGGCCAGTGACGGCGAGCTCCCCGGACGCCGTGAGGCGATGGAACGCTTCCGTGGCCGGCTCGAGCGGCACGAGTTGGCGGTCCAGCGGGAGGCATCCCAAGACGGCCGAGAGCGAGACCGGAAGGCCGGCGAGGCCCTCGACCGCATCGCCCGTGAGACCGCCCTGCGGGAGGACCGCAGGTACCGGGGGAGACCGTAGCCCCCACGTTCTGTGAACCCGTTTCGACCTCGGCTGCTGGGACCCGCGAGCACCCCGGCAGCCAGACATCAACCGCTCGCCCTCTCGTGCCCCACAGCTCGGGGATGAGGAAGCCGCCATGAGTACCCGATCCCGCGTCCCGTTCGTCATCAAGAGCCGCCTGGCGTTCGACCATGCGGATCCTGTCGAGCCGATCACCATGCTCGCAGACAAGACGCTCGGCGAGTACGACGGCCAGTTCTACATCCTCGACCCGGGCGGATCGAACCGGATCCTCACGCTCTGGAACGATTCGTCTGACGACTCGAACGGGGCCAAGGCCCCTCGCGGTCTCATCCTCCGCGTGAAGAACATCAGCGATGGGGGCGAGAGCATCTCCGTCCGTCCGGTCATCGGCACGACCCAGATCGACCTCTCGACCAACCCGACCGCGACGAACACCATCACGATCGGCGGCCTGGTGTTCGAGTTCCTCGCCGCGGCCGCCACGGTGGCCAGCGATGCGTACATCGGGGTGCTCCGCGCCTCGACCGCGGCCGCCACCCTGGAGAACCTGGTCAACGCCATCAACGGAGACGTGGTCTCGGACACCGGCATCCTCCTGTCCACCGCAGCTCCGGCCCTCAAGAACAACACCACCATCCCGGTGCGCGCGGACAAGGTCGGCACGAAGCTCGTCCTGCATTACGCGAGCGGGCCGGGTGGCTGCCCGACCTCCGGCGCCAGCCTCGACCTCTCGACCAATCCGACCGCGACGAACACCGTCACGATCGGCGCGGACGTCTACGAGTTCTTGGCGTCTGGCGCGACCGTCGCGACCCCGGGCAACATCGGTGTCATTCGGGCGGGTTCGGCCGCCGCCACCCTGGCCAACTTCATCGCGGCCATCAACGGGCTCACCACCACCCCGAACGGCATCCTCGACGCCGGCGTCCAGGCGGCCATGGTGGGCACGGAGAAGGTCTACGCTGCGACCTACGCGGGCAGCCTGCTCTGGATCTGGGAGGCGGACTCGGCCGGCGGAAACGCAGCGGCCACGAAGACCTCGCTGGCCCTGGCCGACGCGCTCACCGCAGCGGTCAACTGGTCGGTCGCCAACTGCAACGTCGGCCCGGCCATCGCGGTATCCGACACGCTGGCAGCCACGGGGATCGCCTTCTCCCACGCATCGCTCATCGCCACCGAGACGATCTGCACGATCGGCCAGGGGCAGACCGTGGACCTCATGTGCACCGGAGCCTCCTGGGAGGTCATGGGCGGCGACGTCGCCAGTGTCGACTACCACCCTGCCGCCGACTCCGCGTCTGCGACGGGCAACACGAAGGCCGTCTACGACAAGTCGGTCACCATCCCTGCCGACACCCTGAAGCCGGGGAGTGTGATCGAGGTCGACTGGAAGGTCACCCGCACCGGCCAGAACAGCACGGACACCCTCGCCAACGAGATCGTCCTGGGACCCTCTCCGTGGGTGGATGGCACCGACGTGGTCCTCTGCGCCAGCGCCGCGGCGAACATGGCCGCGGATCGGGTCTTCGTCGGCCACCTCACCGCCATCGTGAAGGACAACGGGACCTCGCTCGATGTGGTCTCGTTCTACCACGCGCTCAATGTGGTCGGCACCGCGCTCATCGGAGGCGAGGCAGACGGCCTCGCGGTCGATCCGACCATCGACAACGTCCTCGCCGTCACCCACGTCGCATCCTCCACCAGCGCGGGCAACACCTCGAAGCTCGAGATGCTGCACGTCAAGGTCACCCCGTAGTCCCGAACCCAGACCCCTCCATCGGAGGTACCCCGAATGTCCCTCTCCCACTCACTCCTCTTCAAGGCGCTGGTCCAGGACTCCGGCGACTGGGGGAGCGCCCCGTTCGAAGGCGCCCCGAACCCGGTGCTCGAGTCCTACAAGCAGTTCGCGAACAGCGTGGCCGGCTGCGACAAGGTCTTCGCGGTCCGGAAGAGCCTCGCGGCCTCCGGCACCCAGGACTACGACTTCGTCGGGGGCGGCCTCACCCAGATCGACGCGAGCACCATGGTGCTGGCCAAGCTGAAGGTGCTGGCCGTCATCAACAATGGGAACGGTACGATCACCTTCACGTCGAAGGCCGCCACCGGCATCGCGAACCTGTTCGTCGCCCTGGCCGATGGTGTCGTCCTGAAGCCGGGCGCGTGCTTCTTCTTCATGGACCCGACCGGCGTCACGGTGGCCGCGGGCGCGGACACCCTCACCCTGCTCGAGACCGGCGGCGCCTACCCGGCCGACGTGGACATCCTCGTCGGCGGTTCCTCCGCCTAAGGCCGGGTGACCAGTGCCCCTCCTCCTGACCGAGTACAGCGGTGGCCTCCGGGGTCCCGAGCTCCTGCAGCGGGATCTCGGAGGCACGCTCACCTGTCCTGTCTACTACCAAGGGGCACTGGTCACACCGACGGGCGGCACGTGCACGCTGAAGGACTCGGCCGGCACGGCGAAGGTGACCCCGGCGGTCACCGTGCCGACCACCATCGCGAGGGCAGCCTTCTCGACCACAGACCTGGCCCCTCTCTCCTACGGGATGGGCTACCGGGCCTATTGGCGCCTGACCTTCACGGACGGGTACCGAGACTTCCAGACGGAGGTGGGGATCGTCCGGTGGGCGCCCTCCTGCCCCATCTCGGACGTGAACCTGCTCGCCCGCCGGTCGAACCTCGGTAAGCTCCTGCAGGGCACTGGGGAGACCTCCTTCCAGAAGTGGATCACGGAGGCCTGGCAGGAGTGCCAACGGTGGCTCCTGCGCCAGGCTGGGAACCGAGCCCACCTCGCACTGAACCAGGACGAGCTGGTGGATCTGCTCGTCGCCTGGACCCTTCGGAACCTGTACCAGGAGATGGCGGAGAACGCGGACCCGGCGGGGATCTACCGAGTCGCCTACCTCGACTGGCGGGACAGCCTGAAGTCCGCGATGGACGAGCTGGTGCTCACCTACGACGCGGACGACGATGGCCTGCCGGACGACGCGAAGCGGCGAGGCCAGGCCCCCGTGATGACCGGCGGGTTCACCGCCCAGAGGTGGTAGGTGAGCACGTACCTGCCGGAGGAACTGCACGAGGTCCTGTGCGCCTGGATCGAGACGCTCACCGTCTCCGCCCGGTACCTGCAGTCCTCGAGCGACGCCTGGCGTCGGGCGGAGGTCCCCCTCGCCCTGCAGCGGGAGCCGGCCGGTGCGGCTCACCTGGCCTTCTCCATCGACGACCGGTCCACCTTGGACGGTGGCGCCTGGGGGGACGAGGGGACGATGTTCCTGCAGGACCTGCTCGAGGTCCAGTTCCTCTACCTGGTCCGCCCTCAGGATCAGGACGGCGACTGGAAGCGCGCGAAGGCCGCCTGCCACTGCCTGGCCGCACACCTGCTCGACCAGGAGGCCCAGGGGTTCCCCGCGAACCTCGAGATCATCGTGCCCGACCGGAGCGAGCTCTGGCGCCGGGACCCCACGGCGACCACCGACTTTCTCCTCTGCAAGGTCTTCATCCGAGTCCAGTACCGATCTCTCCTCACCACGGAGTGAGCCATGCCTCCCGTCCGAAATGGAATCCGCACCCGCGCCATGGTCAAGGTCCTGCTCGAGACGGGCAGTGGCCGGCAGATCTCTGTGGGCCCCTTCCAGTCCGACTGGTCCATCTCTGGTATCGAGGCCGACTTCAAGGAGTCCCTGCCGGTCATGGACCAGGGCTCCTATTTCGAGGGGGTCTCCGGTGACGACGTGATCCCGGAGTGGTCGGTCAGCATGCTCCACTCGGGCAAGCTGCACTCGAGCACGCTGGACACCGTGCTGGACATGGTCATGCACAAGGGCACGGCGCTGTACGACGCGACTACGGATCCGGGCCTCCCCTGGCACCTGAAGGCCACCATCCAGGTGACCTGGCCGAAGGGTGGCACCGACACGTTCACCTGCCCCAACTGCCGGGTGAAGACCGACTACCAGACCGCGAAGGAGGGGAACGTCCTCCCGCTCGCGGGCCGCTGCTACCGAGACGTGACCGGGGCCGACCCGGTCCAGATCACCTGACCTGGAGGAATCCATGATGCGCCCGCTCACCATCAAGATCGGTGACCTGGAGGTCGGGCTCCGGCCCGTGCCCTACCTGGTCGCCTACGGCTACGCCGAGTGCTGGAACGAGGATCCGGTCGCCCGGCCGATGCTGGCCCTCACCTTCTTGGGAGAGGCGCTCGACCATCCGGACGTCCCCGAACGCGAGCTCGCGGAGGTCCGCCTCACGTACGCCCAACGGGTGGCCGACTGGCTGCTCTCCCACGGGGTGAGCGTGCAGGTGGCCGTCCGGTTCGCGTACCGAGCGATCTCCGAGTCCTTCAAGGCCATCCCCACGCCTCCCACCAGGCGGCAGGTGGAAGCAGCGGAGGGTTTTTCGCCGGCGACATCGGGCGGACCCGGGCCCGCTGCTTCGCCCTCGCCCACCGCTGGTGCGGAGACGCCCTCCGGGTCCTGACCATGTCTGCGGAGGACCTGGCCGTCCTCTGGGCTCTGGACGAAGTCGAGCGGGCATCGTCCTCCCAGGAGTCGACCGGGCCCTCCGCCTCCCCTGACGATGAGATGCCCCCCGCCTGGCGTGGGCATGTGGCGACCAGATGAGCGATCTGACCCCCGTCTCGAGTCGGTTCTGGGCCGCCCAGGCCGGCTGGACCGGTGCGATGCAGAGGCGGGCCGAGCAGCGCGCGGCGGACCTGACCGCCCAGAAGTTCGGGCTGAACCGCAAGGCGGCGAACGGCTGGGTCGCCCAGCAGCAGAAGTGGGGCCGGCTCGTCGGCGAGGGCTCGCTCATCACCGGGTCGAAGTCCGGCGGGAACGCGGGCACCTGGAAGGGCTGGGGTGCGACCGTCTCCCCGGAGCTCTCCCGCTGGGTGGCCAAGTGCCTGGAGGGCATCGCGGACTCGCTCGTCCAGGCCATGGACGCGGAGGTCGGCACCTTCATGTTCAGGGTCTGGCGGGCCTGGCCGGTGGCCTCCGGCTTCTCGAAGAGCCTGCTCGGCCTCGAGTGGTCCACCCAGGGCGACGCCATCGTGGCGCGCCTGGTCTCCCGAGCTCCGTACACCTTCTACATCGGCCTGGGAAAGCCGCTCGAGGACGGCAAGGGGAAGAAGCAGAGGAAGTACCCAAACCCATGGAAGGAGGCAGAGAAGCAGGGGCTGACCGTCGCCGCCCGGATCGCGGTGTCCTCCTCGCTCGCCGTGGTGAAGGCGATGTCCCATGCCTAACTTCGACATCGGATTCGTAGGCCAGATCACCGACCTGCAGCGGAAGCTGGCGTCCATCCCCGGCTACACGGACAAGATGGCCGCCCAGGCCGCGACCCGGATGGCCATGCGGTTCTCCGCTGGTGGGGACAAGGCGGCCAAGGCGGCGCAGGAGACCGCCCGGAACACCGCGAAGACGACCTCCGAAGGGATCACCGCGGTCGGGAACGCCATGAAGATCGTCTCCCCACGGGCGGGCGCCCTGGCCGAACGGCTCTCCGCGGGGGCTCGAGGGTGGGGCGTGATGGGTGGCGCTGCAGGCCTGGCCGCCGGCGCAGTGGTCGCCGCAGGGGTCGCCCTGGGTGCCGCGGTCGCCGGGGCGGTCAAGCTCACAGTCGCCGCGGACGAGGCGGCCACCCGTCTCCAGAAGCTCGAGGAGGTCTCCGGGTTCGAGATCATCTCGAACGACCAAGTGGAGAAGGTCCGGTCGGCGAAGGCCGCCATCGATGCGGTCTCGACCGGCGCAGATGTGATGCGGGTCACGTTCGCCGCCGAGCTCGCCCCGGCGATCGAACGGGTGGCGGTCGACGTGGTCGCCCTCGAGCTCGCCGCGGTGGACTTCTTCAACACGCTCGGCGACGGCCAGGGGGTGGTCCAGGGCCTGGCCACCTGGCTGGGCACCCACCTGGTCAAGGCCTTCACCGGGCCGCTCTACGCCATGGACCAGATGGCGGGGATCGCCGCGGGGATCGCCCGGGCCATGGGAGAGGACGGAGTCGCCGGCGCCCTGGACGACGCGACGAAGGGGTACGACGACTGGGCGAAGTCCATCGCGGGGACCGCGGTCTCCTTCTACGCGGGCGAGGTCACCAAGCTCGAGCACGAGAACGAGGACTACCTGGCCCGGGCGAGGGAGGTCATCGGTGCGCAGAAGGAGCTGAACGAGAGCCACCGCCAGGGGGGCAAGGCGGCCCGGGAGAACGCCGATGGGACGAAGGCCGCCCGGCAGGCGCTCGAGGCCGTGCTCGGGATCCAGCAGCAGGTCTCCGAGATCCGGGAGAAGGCGAACGAGGACCTGCTCTCCGAGACCGACAAGATCCTGCAGGCCCGGTCGGAGGAGCTCGCCCAGCTGGCCGAGCTCGCCGAGAAGGGGGTGTCGCTCACCGAGATCGAGCGGGCACGGGCGGACGTCGTGGCGCGGGGAGAGCGGGACCTGGCCGCACTTCGGGCGGAGGTCGCCGCCGAGTACGAGGAGCAGCGGGAGTCGGAGCACAAGCGGGAGCTCGCCCGGGCTCGGCAGGAAAGCGAGCAGCTCGCCAGCGCCGCGGCCGGGTTCTTCGCGTCCATCTCCGACCTGGCCTCCTACGCCGCCGAGCAGCAGGCGGAGGGGAACTCGAGGGCCGCCCAGCGGTGGTTCGTCTGGTACCAGGGCGCCGCCGTCCTGCAGGCCACCATCAACGGGGCCCTCGCGGTCACGAAGGCCTTCGCGGATCTGGGACCAATCGCCGGCGCTGTGGCCGCGGTCGCCACGGCTGCGACCATCGGCCTGCAGATCAAGAAGATCGCCAGCCAGGAGCTCGCCACCATGCACTCGGGAGGCCGGGTGGGGGACGAGGTCGGTGTGACCGCCCTACGGGACGAGCACATGGTCTCCCGGCGGGGGGTGAAGGCGGCGGGAGGGCACGACGCGCTGGACGCCCTGGACCGCGGGGAGAGCCCCTGGCCATCCATGGTGGAGGTCGGACTTCGCATCGGTCACCGTACCCTCGACCGCGTCCGGGTGGAGCTGGCACGGCGTGGGGGCGTGCCTGGCGCAGGCCGGCAGCCGGTGCTCGGCCATCGGAACGGGGTGTGACCATGGCAGACCGGTCCTTCACCTGCTTCCCCGTGCTGGCCGTCCCAGCTGCGTGCTGGCGGTTCGATCACCTGTGGTCAGCCCAGTCCACCTACAGCGAGAGCTCGCCCCTGCCTCCCATCCCGGCGTCCGACCGGGACACGGACCTGGTCCTCGAGTGCACGGGGACGATCTGGGACTCCGAGGACCTGGACGTGCTTGCGCTCCGGGCTGGCTTCCCGGAGCCGGACGGTGGGGCCATCGTCTGGAAGAAGGCACTGGACGCCGCGACCCTCTACCGAGGCTGGGACGCCCCGAATGCCATCTCCTACTGGGAGGCCCCCGGTTGGTCCACCGGGGCCGGAGGCACGTCCTACCTGCAGCCCAACGCGGTCACGCTCTCGGATGGGACGGTTCTGGTGGCCTGCGAACGGACGTTGGCCACGCCTCCTCTCTACCGGATCAGCGTGGTCGCCCGTGCCCCCTCCACTGGCGCCTGGTCCACCGTGGATGTGACCACGCAGAGCACACCCCCGACCGCCTGGTACCCCTGCCTGTGCGTGCTGCCGAACGACCGAGTCCTCCTGTTCCACTGGGTGACCAGCGGGACCGAGGCGCAGGTGAAGGCCTGGTACTCGGACGACAAGGGGGCGACCTGGTCCGTCTGGCAGCCCTACGCCCTGAAGGTACCGGTCACCATCGACTATGCGGCCGCTGGGCTGCGGGAGCTCCGACGGCTCAGGGCGGCCTACTCGATCGGCCAGATCCTGCTCATCGCGGGGCTCTACGATGATTCCAAGTCGGTCTACCACATCATCAAGCAGTGGTGTTCGACCGACCTTGGCGCCTCGTTCTTCGAGGTGTACGAGGGGGACGGCTCGGCGGAGAGCCAAGCCCTACCTGACCTGATCGTCCACGATGGGCGGTTCCAGGTCTACTACTTCGAGAGCACCGACAACGTCCGGATGCGGGAGGTCTCGGAGGCCTCCGTGCCTCTCGACACCGTCGCCCCCGTGGAGGTGGCGTTCAGCTCGGTAGTCGTCTTCTCCCCCGGCACGGAGGACGGCGATCTCGCCGCGGTCTCGGATCCGGACGGCTCGATCTACGTGCTCTGCCGAGACGTCCAGGACGAGTACCTCTGCATCCAGAGGTCGGCCGATGGTGGCCAGACATGGGGCCTCATGTCGAAGTCGGCCCGCGGCGCGGGGACCGCGGGGATCTGGTGGGACGGCCACGACACGGGCACGTATCCGGTCGGCCTCTGCGCGACGGCCGAGGGAAGCCGGATCCTCGTCCCGCACACATGGAAGGCATCGCCCGGCACGAACGATAACTCGCTCTGCGTGGCCTACCTGGGAGGCTGGTCCACGGTCACCCTGCCCGCCCTCGAGCTCTTCCCAAATGCCTCCGACCGGACGGGCTGGACGGACACCTGGCTCCCGCTCGACCTGCCAGACTCGCTCGCCTGGTCCGCCTTCGGGGCCGGATCGGCCGCCATCTCGGCCGCCAGCCTCCAGATCACCACGACTGCGGCCAATGCGAAGTACTACGAGAAGACGAGCACGGCGGTCCCGGGGACGATCGACGAGGGCATCGGCATCCGGTTCCGGGTGAAGGTGACCTCCGGTGGCAACCTGTCGGCCGAGGATGTCGCGGTGCGGGTGCGGCTGGCCGACGGCGCTGACGACTACGAGGTCTCGATCCGGTTCACGGACACCGAGTTCCGGCTGTACGACGTGAACGGGTCCACGGCGATCGGTGCAGACCAAAGCTTCGCGGTGGCCGTCTCGGAGGTCGAGATCCTCCTCTGGATGGGTCGCGGGAAGGTCCGGACCTGGTACCGGGTGCCGAGTTCCATGCCCGACCGGGAGTGGACGGTGGGGCCATCCTCCACCACCCTCGTGAACGACTCGGGTACGCCGTCCGCGAGCAACATGATCCGGTGGGGTAACCTCGACATCGGTGCCGGTTCCACGTCGTCCTGGACCGAGGTCCACTGGGTGTCGGACGAGTACACCGGCCTCGGCCTGCAGGACGGCCAGACGAACCCGGCCGACCTCTTCCCGCGGACCCTGTCCAGTGGGAGCATCTACTTGTATGGAGGCGCGGAGCTCACGGTCAAGGACGGGCCGGCCGGCACGGGGGACTCCTGGTCCCTCGCCGCGAGGGCGGACTACCCGGTCTCCAGGATCTTCCCGACCGAGGCACCCTCGCCCACGGACGGCTGGCGGTCCACCACGACGGAGACCACCGAGCACTCGATCGCGGTGGTCCACGACCTCACCTTGCTCGGCACGGTGGAGTCGTTCGACGAGAACGACCTGGTGGCCCTCGTGCTCCTCGGCTGCAACTGGAGGCTCGGCTACCTGCAGGGGTACGACCAGGGCACGACGGCCTGGGTGAACGTCGCCACCATCGACCTGGCCTCTGGGCTGTCCCTGCCGTTCACTCGCCAGGGAGCCTCCATCATCCCAGGCGCTGGTGGGACGTACCCGTACCTGTTCCACTCGGAGACGGTCGGCTGGACCGTCCAGCTGTCCGGAGCCATCCGCAGGAAGGTGGCATGGCAGTCGGAGGGCGTCTGGGGGAACGGGTCCACCTACAAGCGGTCCCGGCTGGGGATCGCTGCGGACGGCTCGGAGCCAGCCTCCGGGACCATGACGCTCTGGTCTCCGAATGCCTGCATCCTGGTCCACCTGGCCGGAGCCACCTACGCGGGATGGCGCGTGGTCGTCTCCTCCCAGTCCACGTTCGAGAACGACCACCGGATCGGCACGGCGTTCCTCGCGTCGTGCGCCGTGCCTGGCCGGCGGGTGGCCCGGGGCTGGGTGGTCGAGACCCAGCCGAACACTGAGATCCGGACGGCCCGCGATGGCACCCGGACCTCTCGCAAGCTGGGCGGGCTGCGTCGGGTGGTCGAGCTGCCCTGGACCGACCTGCTCTCCGCCCAGGCCCTCTACAAGGTGCCGGCCAGCCCTGGATACCTGATGGGCACGTCCACCGTGGGGGGCCTGGCCATCGGAACGGCGAGCGACGTGCACCCGCTCCTCGAGGGCGTCATGCAGAGGACGGAGGGCGGGCACGTCCCGCTCGCGTTCCTGTGGGCCGTCCTGAAGTCGGACGGAACGATCGACACCCAGACGTTCAACCGGCGCCACCAGTTCCTCTACGCCCGGGCGATCGGCTCCCTCCGGAAGGAGGGGGCCCTGGGCATCCATGGGTACGACGACGTCGGCCGGAGCCCGGGTCTCGTGCTCGAGGAGGAGCTGTAGATGCGCCCCCTCCATCCCTTACCCCCCACCCCGACCGGTCTACCGGCGGACCTCTGAACCACAACCACCAGGAGTGCCACCATGGCCAACACCGTCTACGCCATCTCGAAGGGCAAGGTCGCCGAGCTCCTTCAGCGCGTCGAGAACAACATCCCAGCTGGATGCAAGATCCAGATCAAGCTCTTCAAGGCGTTCACGTTCGATGCGGGCGACAACACCGAAACCGAGGTCGTCGCCTCCGGGTCCACCGAGTGCGACTTCACGAACTACGAGACGAAGAGCATCGTCGCAGCCGCGCTCACCCCGCCGGCCGACGATGGGACGAACATGATCGCCACCCTGCCCGACCAGACCTGGGCCGCGGCCGGTGGCACGCTCGACAACGACATCCTGAAGCTGGTCACCTTCTACGATCCGGACGGCAGCGACACCGCCGGAACGAACGTCCCGATGACCGCCCACGACTTCGTCAAGTCGACCAACGGCGGTGACATCGTCTCCGACGGTCTGGACGCCGCGACCGGCTTCTTCTCCGCCGCTTAGGCGGGGCCGTGCTGCCCTCCCCCCTCCACCTGCCCGTGCCTCTGGCCCTCGGGGCTGAGAGGCCGGCTCGAGGTCCGCCATGACCCCCGAAACCCTCGCCCTCGCGGCCAAGGTCCGACCGTGCACCAAGTGGGCGATCGGGATGAAGATCCACCGACCCGTCCAGCGGGTCTGGAATGAGGAGCGGGACGAGGAGGGGCGCATCGTCAAGGAGGCGGGGGAGGAGGATGTAGTCGAGGTGTACGTCGTGATCGCCGTGGCCCCGGACGGCACCGTCCACGCGAAGGGGACCACGAACGACCTGTGCGCCCGGGTCATGCCGCCGTGCTTCGGGGTGCCGGACCTGGACGACAAGGCGACCCTGGAGGCGCTTGCGGTCGAGGCGAAACTGGACCCGGCGAAGGCGACGGCCACCCAGATCGTGACGGCCCTGGAATCGGCTGCCACCGCGAAGGAGGGCTGACACCGTGGCCACCCGCACGAAGACCATCGAGTTCGCGGCGCCCAACCTCGCCTCGCTGCCCGACAATACCCTGACCGCCATGACCCAGTTCACGGCGTACATCCCGGAGTGGTCGGGCACGGTGACGTTCAAGAAAGTGTGGGTCAAGGTGGCGCCGCTGGAGTCGTCCAGTCACACGCCCGACAACGACTATGACATCCGGCGGGTGGACGTGAGCGTGGGTGGCGCGAGCGCGACCTCATACGCCAACTCGAACGTGTTGGACGACACGGGCGAGAATACCCAGGTGCCCTATACCTGCGACTGCACCGCCCACTTCGTCAGCAACTGGACCTCGGGCACGTCCAAGACCGTTGACCTGTCCGTCCTTTACGACTGCAACGACGGCACGCCCTCGTTGGTCAACGTGTCGGCGGTCCTGTTCATCACCCTGGAGTATGACGATACCCAGAGCACCCAGGTCAAGACCGTCTACATCCCGCTCGACTGCCCGGTCGGTGCGCTGGGGACGAGCAAGCCTGGGTCTGCGAACGCCACGATCCCACAGTTGACCGGAGTCGGCGGGCTGCTCACCGAGACGACCGCGACCGTCCGGGACATCCACATCGTCCTCCAGGGGAACATGAGCCAGACCTCGGCCGCGGGCGACGGGTCGATCACGCAGCAGATCGGCTCCCTGACCGCATTCGAGACGGCCGACCTGGAGGGCAGCAACGCCTCCGATTACTGGTTCTGGCTCGTCTGGAAACTCGACATCGCGGGCATGAGTTACGACACCGGATCCTCGTATGGGTGGTACGTCTGGTCCGACTACGCCCGGAATAACCATAACCAAGCTTGGATGGTCGTTACCTACGAGTTCGACGCGAGCGGTGAAACGGGCGCAGTGGTGCAGGTTCTATTGCCCTGTCGGGGTGCCGGGCCGATGGGTGGATCGACTAGCGCCGACTATCAGTCTCTGGACGCGGAACTGTGGATTGAGGAGCCTGGGACCATCACGACGGTAGGGATCGCGTTCTATGCGTTCTGGAGGCAGGCAGCGCCTGTTGCTGGGATCAACCTGCGGGTGGGGACCGGGTCATTTGTAGCCTATACCGATCAGGCTTCTACGCTATGTGGCACAAATGGCGCGATGGTTCGGAACGATGGGGCCTATACGCTCGCCCGCGGTAAGAACACGCTCCGCGTCTCGGCGTATCGAACGGACACAGCAGACCTCGGATGGGCGTTCGGTGGGTTCTGGATCGTGACCTACACCGCGGGGAAGCCCGGGAACGGGTACGGGGCGGCGAACCACACGATCCGCTGGCCGCTTGTGACGATGGAGGGTGCCGCCAGCTCTGCGCTGGAGATTTCCGCGACTGCGCCTGTGATTGCGGATTCTGCATATTACCTGTCAGGGTGTGGGCTGATATATGACAACCTTTGTTATACCTCAACATATGCAATGGACGTACAAGTAGAGCGAACAGCCGCCGAGGGTGGCGTCGCGTGGTTGGGCGCGCTGAGCACCCAGATGCAGGACGATACCGAGGCTGGTGTGCGGGTGGCCTGCTGTGATATGCTTATGCTATTTGTGCGCTGGCCGAATGACACTGGGCTCGCAGCGGATGGGTTGGCCCGCCTTGACATCGAGACGAGCCGGAGGTGGGCGACGCGACATACTGTGTCGTCTATTGCACTATTCCGCCACATCGACCTCATCCTCACATACCACAGCAACACGTTTACGGTGGCGGGCACCATCGGGATCGGCTCGGCCAGCACGCTGACCTTGACCTTGGAACGGGAGGTGTCCTCTGGTGTCTGGGAGCACGTCCTGACTGGTTCTCGGTCGGGCGACGGGGCCTACTCCTTCACGTGGTACGACAACACGCAGAAGGTCCATGTACGGGCGACGGACGGGACACTACGGGGCTGTTCGTTAGACGGCTACGCCGTGTAGGCGGGCACCATGAGCACCGAGCACACCACTCCGGACGGGACCCGATGGGTGCGCACGGGTGAGTGCAACCGGTGTGGCCTCTGCTGCGAGGGCGACCCGACCAACGGCACCGTGCGTGGCGTGGTGGAGGGGTACTGCCCCTGGTTCCGCTGGGAGGACGGGAAGGGCACCTGCATCCACCACGGGACGACGGGGACGTACTGGTCGAAGGGCTGCAACGTGTGGCCGACCAAGCCCAAGCACCTGCGGCAGCACCCCTACTGCTCGTTCCGATTCGAGCGGGTCGGGTAGGCCGTGGCCGTCAAGAACCTCTACATCAAGAACGCTGCGGCGTCGGGGTCGAACCACGGCTCGTTGCAGGACGGCGGGTCGCTCACCACCGCCACGACGGCGACAGGCTGGACCGTCGGCAAGCTGTCCCCGACCGTCTACTCGTTGCAGGACTACGCGGTCAAGCGGACCACTTCGGACTTCGGGGCGAGTGCACTCCCCAGCTCGGGTCCGGACAACACCCTGGGAGACTGCTGGCGCTCGGAGAGCACGCTCACCGGCACCTTCGCTTCTGGCAACTGGTCCTTCGCCGTCTCGCTCATCGCGGCGACGGGCAGCACGCACGACGGCCGGATCCGGTTCCGGCTCTACAAGGGCACCGACGCTACTGGGTCGGGGGCGACCCAGATTGGAACTGGCACGTCCGTTCTGTCCGCCGTCACCGACCTGGACTCGGCGGCGCAGAACACCACCGGAACGGTGTCGGTCGCCTCGACCGTGTTCAGTGGCGAGTACCTGTTCTGGCAGTTCGCCTGGGAGCACACCGGAGCTGGTGCGAAGACTGCGGGCGACGTCCTGATCAGAGTTGACACGACGAACTCGAAGATCACGACGACCAACTTCGCAACCACGTCGATCGTCTCCGTCGGGGGGGCCAGCGAGACGGACTCCGGGGGCACCGTTACCCCCAAGCCGGGCACGGTCTCGGTGGCCGTTGGCGTCGCGAGCGAGACGGACGCGGCCGGCACGGTCACTCCCATCGCGACGGCCTCCGTGGCGGTCGGTGTGGCCTCGGAGACCGACTCCGCGGGGGCGGTCACGCCAGTCCCGGGCGCGGTCTCCGTCTCGGTCGGTGTGGCCAGCGAGACGGACTCCGGGGGCACGGTCACCCCACTTCCTGGGACGGCCACGGTCGCTGTGGGGGTGGCCAGCGAGACGGACGCGGCCGGCACGGTGACCCCAACACCAGGTGCCGTCTCGGTCGCGGTCGGTGTGGCCTCGGAGACGGACGCGGCCGGCACGGTGACCCCGACGCCGGGTGCCACCTCGGTGGCCGTGGGCGTTGCGAGTGAGACGGACAGCGCGGGCACCGTCACGCCCACGGCGGTGAGCGCGTTCGACATCTCGCCATCCTACGGGTCTGGGTTCGACATCCTCCTCGAGGAGGAGGAGGAACCGGTCGCCGTTGGGGTCGCATCGGAGACGGACACCGCGGGCGTGGTGACCCCGGTCCCGGGCGCGGTCTCCGTGACTGTGGGGGTAGCGAGTGAGGCGGACACCGCTGGTACGGTCACTCCGGTACCGGGCGCGGCCTCGGTGTCCGTCGGTGTGGCCAGCGAGGCGGACTCCGCACAGGCCGTAACGCCGACTCCAGGGGCCATCGCGGTCGTCGTCGGCGCCGCATCGGAGACGGACTCTGCGGGTGCGGTCACCCCGACACCAGGTGCCATCTCTGTCTCCGTAGGCCCGGCGAGCGAGACGGACACGGCTGGCACCGTAACTCCGGTCGCCTCCGGCGGTGCGGTCTCGGTGGGGGGAGCCACCGAGGCGGACACCGCTGGTACGGTCACTCCGGTCCCCGGTGCCGTCGCAGTCGTCGTCGGCGCGGCGAGCGAGACGGACTCTGCGGGGATCGTCACGCCCATCGCGACGGCGATGGTGACCGTGGGCGTGGCGAGTGAAACCGACTCTGCGGGCGCCGTCGCGGTCGTCGTCGGATCCGTCGCGGTCGTCGTCGGTGCAGCGTCGGAGACGGACGCCGCGGGTGTGGTCACCCCGACACCAGGTGCCATCTCTGTCTCCGTGGGCCCGGCGAGCGAGACGGACTCCGCGGGGATCGTCACGCCGGTCTCCGCCGGTTCTATGGTGGCTGTGGGTGCGGCGAGCGAGACCGACACCGCAGGGGCGATTACTCCGGTCCCTGGCTCCGTCGCAGTCGTCGTCGGCGCCGCATCGGAGACGGACACCGCGGGTGCTGTAGCGGCCGCCTCTGGCAGCTCCCTGGTAGCTGTGGGTGCGGCCACAGAGGTGGACACCGCAGGAGCGATCACCCCGACCCCAGGTGCGGTCTCGGTCTCCGTGGGAGTCGCCTCCGAGTCGGACACGGCGCAGGCGATTGCGGTCGTCGCTACAGCCTCCGTCACGGTCGTCGCAGCATCGGAGACCGACTCCGCGGGGGTGGTCACCCCGATCCCGGGTGCCGTCTCCGTCCTGGTCGGCACGGCGTACGAGACCGACCTTGCGGGCGAGCTCGAGGCGCTACCCCCAGACGTCGCCCCGGCGAGGGCCAGCCTGGGTTCCTGCTGGACCGACCGGACACTCCTGGGCGACTACCGGATCCTGCTGACCACCAGGTGGGGGGGCCAGATCTTTCGAGTGGCCGATGCGACCTGCGATGTGGCGGACTCGGACGGGACCTATCACCACTACTCCCCGGGCCTCATCTCCCACGGTTTCTCGGACCCGATGCCAGAACTGGGGAGCACCCAGGGCGACCTGGTGGTACCCGTGGAGGCCGTCCTGCCTCTGGACGTCTCTCAGGCGGTCCACACGTGGGGCTGGGACCTCGGATCGGCTCTGGCCGAACTCGCCATCCTACCGGAGGGAGCACTCCTCGAGGAGCGGATCCGGCTCGCGGAGGGCACGCTGTCCGAGCCCGAGTACGGGGAGGACTTTACTCCGCTGGTCGCCTCCATTCGACTGGCCGCCTCGGAGGATGCCGGCCAGGTCCCGAGTCCCATGGAGGCGCTCACCGAGACGACATTCCCGACGCACATGGTAGCCACCATCGCCGGTGGCGCGATCGGGGCTGGCTACCCCATCGTGGTGGGCCAGCCCGGGACCTACGACACCTCTGGGACGATCGTCAAGGGGACCCCAGGCCTGGTCGTGAGGGTGGATTCCGTGGGACACGACGAGCGAGTGCTCATCGCGGGGCACCGGGTGAAGGCGCTGGCCGTCCAGGTCTGGGAGAAGGGCAACGACAACTCCGAGACCCTGACGGTCCACCACGACTACGATGCACTCGGCCAGCTCTACGCCTACGTCCAGATCTACGGGGCCTCGGTCATCACCTCGCCGCCCCCCACCACGACCTACTTCGTGGGCTGGTCCGGCGGCGGCCTGCTGGATCCTGACGACTACACCCAGCCGGTCCGGCATGCGGGAGACCTCGTCCGGTGGCTGCTGTCCAAGTCCACCCTGCCGGTGGACCGGTTCCGGTCGCGGGTCGCTGGCGAGCTGCTCAGCCGGTTCCGGGTGGATGGGTATTTCGACCAGTCCTCATCTCCATGCCAGCTCATCCAGGAGCACCTCACCTCCATCCTTCCGGTCAGCCTGAAGACGGGCCCGGACGGGGTCTACCCAGCCGTCTGGCTGCTCGGCGCGGCCGAGGCCATGGCGGTGGAGCACCTCCAGGCGGGGCGCGGCGTGGAGCGGGTTGGGCCCTTCACGCTCGACGGCACCAGGGAGGAGATCTCGAACTGCGTGGCCCTCGAGTACGCCATCTCGCCAGAGACGGGGGATCCCCAGCGGACGGCCACGCTCGACCCACTCGCCCCTTACTACACGACCTCAGGCGCGCTGGTGCCTCGGGTGTTCGCCACCAGCTCGGCGAAGGCCTCCGCTCTCCGATACGGCCGCAGGTCGGAGACGATCCGGAGCTCGTTCATCGGTCAGGACCAGGTCGCGCCGCTCGTGCTCGAATCCTACGTCCGATGGCATGGGTTCCTCCGGCGGGTCTTCGACGTGGAGGTCAACCCCAGGTACGGCCGCATCCGGCCCGGCGATGTTGTCCTCTACTCGGAGGCCGCCGCCCATCTCGAACGCCAGGTCTGTCAGGTACTCGACTGGAGCTGGTCCGGGGCCTGGATCGCACTCCGCCTGATGGTCGTGGAAGACCCGGTGCGCGACCGGAGGATCAGGCCATGACCCTACTCGTACGAGAACCAGGTCACGACCAGGTCGTAGTGCTCATTCCCGAGCCGGCAGTCCGCCACCCGGTAGCCCTTCTCGCACAGGTGACCATCGAGGACCTCATACCCCTCGGTCGCGTCCCCCTCCCATGGAACGCGGGTGCCGTCGACCTCCACCGTTACGCCGGCCCACTTCACGGTCCAGCCGAACCCAGGAACGATCACCTCCTGCGGGTCAGCCGTGTTCGAGATGGTGACCGTATGCATGGTGAGCACGGGCGCCTGGTCCACCGCTGCCGTCTCTCCGCCCTCCACCGCGCACCCCAGCACAACCAGAGCCAGCCACATCATCGCGCACCTCCGCGCGCATCGTACCACAGGTCGCTCCGGTGACCACGGAGTCCGCAATGCCCCCCCGCCAGATCCCCAGCCTCCTCCTCTCCTGGCTCATCGGTCTGGTCCGCTTCTACATCCAGGACGCCCGGGAGTCCTGGTGGGAGGGTGAGCTCCGGAAGGACGTTGGTCTCGCCCTGGTCATCGTCTCGGCGACCATGTTCCTGTGGTCCTCCGCGGCCTGGGCCACCGACGGCGGCGGGCCGATCACGTCCGGCACCGTGGCCTCCATGATTACCCTCATGACCTCCGCGGGTACCGCCGTCTACGCCTTCGCCATCCTCCGGGCGGACGTCCAGACGCACGAGCGTCGGCTGAAGTGCCTGGACGGTGGGAGCGACCCGGAGAAGGGACTGCCGGTCCGCCTCGCCCGGATCGAGCAGATCCTCGAGGAGCGCCTGCCGCCCGCGCCTGCCGCCCCGAAGAGCAGGGGCCTCTGATGGCCCCGACTCCTGGTGCCCCTCGCTTTCTCACCATCCGCCAAGTCTGCGCGCTCGTCCACCGCTGCCCCCGGACCGT
>JBFYZZ010000183.1:0-4265 GCA_041309225.1 Deltaproteobacteria bacterium
ACGGTCCGGGGGCAGCGGTGGACGAGCGCGCAGACTTGGCGGATGGTGAGAAAGCGAGGGGCACCAGGAGTCGGGGCCATCAGAGGCCCCTGCTCTTCGGGGCGGCAGGCGCGGGCGGCAGACGCTCCTCGAGCAGCTGCTCGATCCGGGCGAGGCGGACCGGCAGCCCCTTCTCGGGATCGCGGCCGCCGTCCAGGCAGTCGAGCCGGCGGTCGTGGGTGGCGACGTCCCCCCGTAGGATCGCGAAGGCGTAGACGGCCGTGCCACCGCTCGTGAGGAGGGTAATCATGGAGGCCACGGTGCCGGACGTGATCGGCCCGCCGCCGTCGGTGGCCCAGGCCGCGGAGGACCACAGGAACATGGTCGCCGAGACGATGACCAGGGCGAGCGCGGTCTCCTGCCGGAGTCCTCCATGGTCCCAGCTGTCGCGGAGCTCCACGCGGATCCGGTGGAGCTGGTCTCGAAGGAAACGGATGCAGCGGCGGAACATGTTGGACCCCTACAAGGCCTCCCAGCAGCACAGTCCGGTCCACCAGAATCGGGTGAAGCCGGCCGACTGGTTGTAGATTTCGTACCTCCACGCCACCTGGTCGCTTCCCGCCGGCAGGTTGGTGGACTTGGTCGCCGTGGCGACCTGCGTGATGACAAGGTCGGGCGCGGTCCCCGTCACCGAGTAGAGGGTCAGGGTCGCCTTGCCCGCCACGCTCGCATCGATCTTCAGCCAGTACTCGGTGGAGGTCGCCGGGGCGACCCCGAGGTCCGTGACGCTCTGGGTCGTCCCGTCGCCCACCGAGAACTGCCAGTTCGTGTCGGTGCCATAGCCCCAGCGCAGCATGCAGTGGGCCTTCACGTAGGAGGTCGCCTTCGACGGGGCCGTCGAGGAGGTCTTGTAGAACCCGGCCCACAGGGTCAGGTTCGACAGGTCGGACCCGGTGACGAACCGAAGCCAGAAGGTCGGGCCCTGGCCGAAGTTCACCTTGTCCTGGTTCCCGCCGAACCGGCCCGCCCCGTTCCCATCGCCGTCCACGGTCGTGTTGACCGCCCACGTTCCCGACGATTGCGTGGCCTCGTAGGTCGTCGTTCCGGTCGCCGTGCCGACCGCCCCGGCAAGGGATTCGAACGCGGAGTTCTGGGTCGGCCGGTGCCAGACCAGGTGCCGGAGGCCCGGCGAGTAGAGCCCGAGGAGGCCACTGCCGGAGCGCTGGAGCACCTGGCCATCCGCGACGGCCCCGATGGTGAGCAGGGTCGGACCGGCCGTCTCCCGGATGCCCTGGACGGTCGGGTAGGTCCCGGAGCCTCCGAGCTGGCCGGCGATCTGGGCATAGGACCGCCTCGTCCCCGCCGCGTCCACTGTGGCGAGGCCTCCGGAGCACCGGTCGAGGTGGACAAGTACTCCGGACGCCGGCGGCGCCGGTCGTGACCTCCTGGAGAGCAGGATGCCGAGGGCCTCGACGGTCTTCGCGATCATCGGTCCTCCCACGGCTCGCGAGACCGCCGCTGGGTCGCCATCGATGCCCACGGCGTGTTGTGCTTCTTATAGCAGGCGAGGAGCGCCCCGAGCCCACGGCTCTCCGGGACGATGGCCTGGATGCCCTCCTCGATGTCCACCTCCTCGTCGAGCGGAACCAGGTAGACCGCGACCGTCACGATGGACTCCACGACGACCACGGACTCGGCGAGCGCCTCGGAGTAGTGGGCCCCGGAGGGGGTCCAGACCTCCTGGACCTGCTCGCCGACCTTCACGGACTCGGCGACCCCGAGGACGGCAGCGTAGGCCGCAAGGGCGGACTCGCCGATCTCGACCGTTTCGGCGACCGAGGCGGCCGTCGCCACGACGGCCGAAACGGACTCCCCGACCTCGACCGCCTCCGCAAGCGACACGACGCACGCCAGCGCGGTACCGACCGCCTCCCCAACCTCGACCGCCTCGTTCACGTTGCCGTCGTAGTGCGTGCCTCCACCGGGCACGTAGGCTTCCTCTACCTGCTCGCCCACCTCGACCGTTTCGTTTACCCCGAGGATGGCGGCATAGGCGACCAGGACCTCCTCGGACAGTTCCACGGTTTCGTCCAGCCCGACCAGGCCGACGAACAGGCTCCCGGTGCTCTCGTCCGCCTCCACCGTTTCGGCAAGGGCGACGTTCGCTGCCAGGACAGCGCCGACCGCCTCGCCGACCTCGACGGCCTCCGCAACGTCCGCGGTGTACGCTTGGCCCGCGGCTACCGCCTCGCCGACCTCGACCGTTTCGGCCAGGGCGACCGTGTACGTGGCGAGAGAGCCGAGGGCCTCGCCAACCTCGACGGTTTCCGCCGTCCCGACCACCGCTCCCAGAACCGCGCCGACCGACTCGGCCTCCTCGACTGTCTCGCTGACCCCCTCGTCGTAGGCGGTCGAGGCCGTGTACGCCAGGGTGACCTTCGCCTCCAGAACGCACTGCCAAAAGGCGTTTCCACCGCCCACCTTGTCCGTCGTGATGCCGATCTGGATCTTCGCCCCGTCCCAATCGGTCTTGGTCGCGTCCGGGTCCACGTACCCGAAGGATATTTCACCACTCCACGTTGCGGTTTCAGCGGTGATCGACGACGCAACGGTCTGCATGTTTACCGCACCGGTCGCGGATGCCAGTACGGTGCTTCCGTCGGACTTTACGACCCGCACTCCAAGGGACGGCCAGAGTTTCGAGGTCGCATAGTAGGGAGACGTATGTGTGGAGTTGTCCCAGCGATACTTCACATTGACGGTGCCAGAAATCGCCGTCGTGAAATCGCTCGCCGTGTCCGACAGGTTGTACTCGGCGCAGGAGGCGGGCAGGGACAGGCGGTCCGCGTTGACCGCGATGTACCCGTAGGTCGAGTCCGAGTCGTCGTTCAGCGCGTTGTCTGGTGCGCTGGTCCACGCCGACCCGCCGTCGGCACCGACGTAGGTGGTCGGCCGGAGGATGGTCGTGGACACGGACTACCCCGCCCGCGCGTCGATGGAGGCCGACTCGGCGAGCTCGACCTGGTGGTGGACGGGCCCCTCCGGCCTCGGCGATGGAACCCGGCGATCGCACAGCGGGCACCACACGACGCCGACATCGAGCACGAAGAACATGGCTCCATGCTCTCGCCGGCAGAGGTCGGCGTCGTAGGTGTCGGCCGGGAGGTCGCTCATGCGCCGCCCGGTCACACGGCCTGGAGCGTGATCGTGAACGTGATCGTGATCGTGTCGTTCAGCACCAGGTTGCGCTGCGTGAAGGACAGGACATGGTGCATCGCGCCGCCCGAGGAGTACGAGAACAGGGCGGCCTTCTGGCAGGACTGCGTCCCGGTCGCGGTGAAGGTCTTGGCGATCGTGCAGGTCGCGGCGCCCGGCGTGTGCGCGTAGGTTCCGAGCGCCCGAGAGAGGCCGTTCGCCGCGATCTCGCTCGACAGGGTGGTCGAGTCCGCGGTTTCCCCCACGGTGTCGTTCGACAGGGCGATGTAGGAGAGCCCGTAGTTGGCGGACTTCGCGGCGTCGTCGTAGGTGGTGTCGAACGTGTAGTCGAGCCCGGCCTTGATGAGCAGGTTCGGCTTCGAGTCGCCTTCCCAGAGCACCTCGCCGGCCGCATTCCGGTGGACGATGTGCGCGGTCGCGTGGGCGACCCCGACGACATCCGAGAGCACGAGCGGTTCGGCACGCAGGGCGGCCGTCGAGCCGAACAGGACCAGGAGGGCGAGGGCCAGGCGCCGGCCGATGCCGATCTTCTTGGTGGTGGGGATCATGGTGCTGCTCCTCTGGGGTTGGTGGTCAGGTGGATTCCCGGTCAGGCCAGACCCTGACCGTGGTCTGGTGGCGGGAGAAGTCGGGGGACACGCTGACCACGGTCGCCGGCCAGCTGTCGTAGGACGCGGATCGGCCGGTGAGCTGCCCGGTCAGCCGGGGCAGGTCGAGCCGAACGGGGTCGCCCGGGCAGAGCCCGGCGAGCCGCCAGCCCCGGCACGGCAGGGTGACGACCTCGGGGAGCTTGGTCGCCCACGGGGCCAGCCTGCGGCACGTCTCGGTGCAGATCTCGGTCTCGTTGTCGAAGACCTGGTCGGAGAGGTCGTAGGTGGCCCAGTCCTGGGCGGGCAGGGTCTCCAGGCTCGCGCCACCGATGTCGTAGGTGGTCGACCCGGCCTGGACCCTGACCTTGCGGTATTCAGCGGTGAAGGCGGAGTCGGGGAACTCCCACGACCAGGCGCCGGCGACGTCGTCCTCGGTGATCGTCTCCTCCATGTCGCGCGTGGAGGAGATGTCCAGCGCCG
>JBFYZZ010000184.1:0-5283 GCA_041309225.1 Deltaproteobacteria bacterium
TCGCCGCCGTGGGCGCGCTGGTGGTGCGGATCCGGCCCCCGCACGATCCGGCCAGGGGTCCTGCCGCCGCCCGGTAGCGCTGCCCGCCCGGGTCCGATAGCGGACCGGACCCCACCGATCCGCCCCCTCCCCGCTCCGCCGCCGGATCTCCATGGACCTCATCCGCCTCCTCGTGGACCTCGTCCTCCACCTCGACCGCCACCTCGCCGAGATCATCGCGCAGTTCGGGGTCTGGACGTACGCCATCCTCTTCCTGGTGGTGTTCTGCGAGACCGGCCTCGTGGCCACCCCCTTCCTGCCCGGGGACTCGCTCCTGTTCGCCACGGGCACGTTCTGCGCCCTCGGCAGCCTGAAGATCGGCTGGATGATCCCCCTCATCTGCGTGGCCGCGGTCCTCGGCGACACGGTGAACTACTGGATCGGGCACTGGATGGGGCCCAGGGTCTTCACCCGCGACGACGTGTGGTGGCTCAACAAGAGGCACCTGCTCCGTGCCCAGCGGTTCTACGAGAAGCACGGCGGCAAGACGATCATCCTCGCGCGGTTCATCCCCATCATCCGCACCTTCGCACCCTTCGTGGCCGGCATCGGCGCCATGTCCTACCGGCGGTTCCTCGCCTTCAACGTGGTGGGCGGGTGCGTCTGGGTCACCCTGTTCCTCCTGGCCGGCTACTTCTTCGGCAACATCCCGATCGTGAAGAACAACTTCAGCCTCGTCATCATCGCGATCATCGTGATCTCGGTGGTGCCGATCGGCGTGGAGTGGCTCCGCGGACGGCGCGAGGCGGCCGCGGAGCGGGCCGCCCGCTCGCAGGAACCGGGGTAGGCCGCCCGATCAGGCCTCGGCCAGCATCGCCTCCAGGTCGACCCGATCGTCCATGCCGGGGACGAGCACCCGGCCGCCAGACGTCCGCCCGAGCCGATCCGCCATCGCAGCAGAGGCGGACGGCTCCCCGTGCACCACGAACGTGACCTTGGGCGGCGGGGCGGATCCCGCCCAGTGCACGAGCTCGTCGGCGTCGGCGTGGCCCGAGAGGCCGTCGACGTTCACGATCTCGGCGGCGATCTCGACATCCATGCCGTGGATCCGCAGGGTGCGCTGACCGTCCTGCAGGGCGCGGCCACGGGTGCCTGCGGCCTGGAACCCGACCAGCAGGATGCAGTTCTCGGGGTGAGGGCCCCGCTGGCGCAGGTGGTGGAGCACCCGGCCGGCGGCCAGCATGCCGCTCGCGGAGACGATCACCGCGGGGCCGCGGATCCGGTTGAGCGCGCGGGATTCGTCCACCGTCCGGTGGTAGCGCACGTTGCGGGGGAAGATGCGGCTCTCGCCCCGGCGGACGATGTCGTCGTCGAGGTTCCGGTCGTGCAGGTGGCGCTGGTAGATGGCGGTGGCGTCCACGGCCATGGGGCTGTCGATGTGGATGGGAACCTCGGGGAGGTCGCCCGCCTCCATGAGCTGGCGGAGGACGAGGGTGACCTGCTGGGTGCGTCCCACCGCGAACGCGGGCACCAGGACCACGCCCCCCCGCCGGAACGTGCGGACGAAGGCCCGCCGGATCTGATCGAGGAAGGGGACGTCGTCGTGCCGGCGGTCGCCGTAGGTGGACTCGATCACGAGCACATCGCAGCGAGGCCGTGGATCGGGGTCGAGGTGGAGCGGCGCGTCGTACCGGCCGACGTCGCCCGAGAAGAGGATTGTGACCTCGCGATCGCCCGAGGGCGCACACACCTCGATGCAGGCGGATCCGAGGATGTGACCGGCGTTCGTGAAGCGGGCACGGGCTCCGGCGCCCAGGTCCGTCCATGCGCCGTAGGGCACCGGTTCGAGGAGGCGCAGGGCGGCGTTGGCATCGGCCTCGGTGAAGAGGGGCTCGGCGGGCCTGTGCTTGGAGAAGCCCCGCTCGTTGGCGTAACCGGCATCCTCTTCCTGGAGGCGGGCGGAGTCGGGGAGGAGCAGCCCGGCCAGCTCCGCCGTGGCGGGGGTGCACCGGACCGGGCCGTCGAAGCCCTGCTTCACGAGCCTGGGCAGGTACCCGATGTGATCGATGTGGCAGTGGGTCAGGAGCACCTGGTCGACGGCGCGTGGATCGAACGCCGGCGGATCCCAGTTGCGCAGCCGGAGCGCCTTCAGGCCCTGGAACAGGCCGGCGTCGACGAGCGTGCGGCGCCCGCCGTGGGTGAGCAGGTGCCGGCTGCCCGTCACCGTGCCGGCGGCGCCGTGGAAGGAGAGGGTGAGCGTCATCGGGGACCTTCCTCGGAGCGGAGTGCAGTGGGATGGAGGAGTGGGGGTGACGCTGGCGGGCGTGGCTATCGGGGCGCCCATTCCTCCAGGGCGACGTAGGTGAGCCCGTCGTCCTGGTCGATCTCGAGCACGTAGTTGGCCAGGACGTCGTCGAACGTGGAGACGCTCCGTGCCGCGTCCGGCCAGCGGACCTCCACCTCGTCCACGGTGCAGTGGCTCCCGACGCCGATGATCTCGAGATCGTCGTGCTGCTGGATGCCGAGACCGTGGGGGCCCGTGTGCTCGCGGACGTACACGTCGGATCCGGCGGTGACCACGATGCGGGCCCCGAAGGCGTCGCGGTTGGCGCGGCCCGCGCCGGCCCCCGAGAGCGAGATCAAGAGCTTGTTGCCTGCCTGCCCGACCTCGTTGCGGTACACATGCATGTAGGGAGCGTCGGTGGCGGGCGGGTCGTCCCGCTCCTCCCAGCGCATGAGCGACGTGCCCATGAAGACGTCGTAGTCGCCGTCGCGGTCGTAGTCCGCGAGCGTGAGCCCGTGCGACCGGAAGAGCTTCAGGCCGCCGTCCTCGGTGTGATCGGTGAAGGTGCCGTCCGCCTCCTGACGCCACAGCAGGCTCCAGGTGTCGGGGTAGTCGGAGGAGGGCACGAGCACGTCGAGGCGGCCGTCGTTGTCGAAGTCGAAGAGGGCGCCGTTCAGGTCGCCCTCGTTCCAGTCCCTCCGGGGCTCGGGCCGCACGAGGCCCGTGGCCTCGTTGCCCGGACGGCGGAACGGCACACCCGGGCCGTCGTTGTAGAGCAGCTCGGTCCTGTCGCTCGCCTGCCCGATGTGCCAGTGCCGGAGCTCGACTTGCAGGAGGTCGAGATCGCCGTCGTTGTCGAGGTCGCCGCAGACGGTGTTGGACGAGTTGCCGCCCAGGCTGAACGGCTGGTCGGTCCACCCCACCATCCAGGGATCGCCGCCGAGCGACCCGCAGGCGATCTGCGGCTCCGGAGGCATGGGATCGCACTCGGGGGCGTCCTCGTCCGCGTACTCGTGGCAGTGGCACCCGAAGTACATGTCGTCCGAGTAGTCCTCGTTGGCATCGGACGCGTACCCCATCTCCCGGCCGACGTCGGTGAAGGTCCCCGATCCGTCCTGTTTCCACATGCGGTTCCACATCCGCCCGTAGGACGGCGTGAAGATCTCGGTCCAACCGTCGCCGTCCACGTCGCAACCCGTGGCGCCCCAGGTGGGTCGGTTGTCGGTGTTCGCGTTGACGTCGTCGGGGTCCCAGTAGGTGGCATCGGTGCCCATGCCGGCCTCTAGGGTGATCAGCGTGAAGCCGCCGGCGCCGTCGCCGCGGAAGAGGTCGTCCTGCACGCACCGGTTGTAGTACCCGTACTGGTAGTACCAGTGAGCGCCGAACAGGTCGAGGACACCGTCGTGGTCGTAGTCGAAGGCGACCACGCCGGTGGTGGGCTCGTAGTCGCGGTCGTTGGAGAACCAGGTCTCGGGGCCGAGCGTGAAGTGCCCGGTTCCATCGTTGAGCAGGATCTCGCTGTGGTCCGGGAAGTCGTCGGGCACGTTGCGGTCGATCCAGGACGCGCTCCAGGCGTCCTGGTCCCCGTCGTTGTCCACGTCGAGGAAGGCGGCGCTACCCGCGTACCGGCCCTGGGAGCCGTCGCGGGTGGCGGTGAACCCGGAGGAGAAGGTGACGTCCTCGTAGCCGGTGCCCCCGGTGTTCCGGAGGAGGCGGTAGAAGTACCGGGGATCGGCCGGATCGTCGCGCTCGTAGGAGGATCCCTGCGTGATGTAGAGGTCCGGCCAGTGATCGCCGTCGATGTCGGCCGTCTCCATGGTGTTGGCCTCGGCCACCAGGCCGGTGAGCCCCAGCCCGAGCGCGTCGGTGACCTCGGTGAACCACGGGCCGTCCGCAAGGAGGGGCGGCTCGTTGCAGATCTCCGGGGGACGCTCGGGATCGTCGTCGGCGTCGCACGCGGCGAGGAGGAGGAGGACAGTGGGAAGGTGAGCGCGCATGAGAGCTCCGTGATGTCCGCCTGCTGTAACCGCGCGGGGGACCGCCCCCTGGTGAGGTGCGGCTCGACGTCTCACCCCAACAACGGCCGATACCGGATGCGGTGGGGCTGGTCTGCGTCCTCGCCGAGGCGCCGCCGGCGGTCCCGCTCGTAGTCCTGCCAGGCCCCCTCGAAGAACACCACGCGAGAGTCGCCCTCGAAGGCCAGGATGTGGGTGGCGACACGGTCCAGGAACCAGCGGTCGTGGGAGATCACCACCGCGCACCCCGGGAACTCCGCCAGGGCCTCTTCGAGGTTGCGCAGGGTCTCCACGTCGAGGTCGTTGGTGGGCTCGTCCAGGAAGAGGAGGTTGCAGCCCCTCTTGAGCAGCTTCGCCAGGTGGACCCGGTTGCGTTCGCCGCCCGACAGGCTCCCCACCCGCTGCTGCTGGTCCGCACCCGTGAAGTTGAACGCCCCCACGTAGGCCCGGGAGTGGAGCCGGATCCCGCCCACGTCCAGCTCCGTCTGGCCGTCCGAGATCTCCTCCCACACCGTCCGCTCGGGCCGGAGTGCGTCGCGGTCCTGGTCCACCCAGGCCACGTCCACGGTCTCGCCCATCACAACCTCGCCGGCATCGGGCCGGGCCTGCCCCGTGAGGATCCGGTAGAGCGTGGTCTTGCCGGCGCCGTTCGCACCGACCACGCCCACGATCCCGCCCGGGGGCAGCTCGAAGGAGAGGTCCTGGAAGAGGAGACGGTCCCCGAACGCCTGGGTGAGGCCCCGCGCCTTCACCACCACGTTTCCCAGGCGACGGCTGAAGGGGATCCGGATGCGGGCGCCCACGGCCCGGCGCTTCTCGGACTCGGCCGCCACGAGGGCCTCGTAGGCCGTGTACCGGCCCCTGGCCTTGGCCTGCCGGGCCCTCGGGGAGGCCCGGATCCACTCGAGCTCCCGCGCCATGGCCTGCTGCCGGCGGCCCTCGGCCCGCTCCTCCTGGCGCAGCCGCTCCTGCTTCCGCTCCAGCCACCCCGAGTAGTTGCCCTCG
>JBFYZZ010000185.1:0-16586 GCA_041309225.1 Deltaproteobacteria bacterium
ACGGGTACACGGTCGACGAGGACTGCGACGACACCGACGCCACGATCCACCCGGGGGCCGAGGAGATCGAGGACGACGGCATCGACCAGGACTGCGACGGATCCGACGCCGTCTCGACCACGGCGGGCGTGGACGACCTCGGGTACGGGGACCTCGTGATCAGCGAGATCATGCAGAATCCGGCCGCGGTGACCGACAGCTACGGCGAGTGGTTCGAGGTCTACAATGCCTCGGGCCTCGACGTGGACCTCGACGGGCTCGTGATCACGGACCTGGACATCGACGCGCACACGGTGTCCGGCTCCGTCGTGGTGGCCGCCGGTGCCTGGGTGGTGTTCGGCGTCAACGACGACCCGACGGTCAACGGCGGCGTCACCGTGGACTACGAGTACACGGGCTTCTACCTCGGCAATGCCGACGACGAGATCGTACTCTCCAACACGCTCGGCCCGATCGACGAGGTGGACTGGGACGACGGCGCGACGTTCCCCGATCCGACCGGTGCGTCCATGACCCTCGACCCGGCGGCCCTGGACGCCGACGCCAACGACGAGGGCACGAGCTGGTGCGAGGGCGCGAGCCCGTATGGGTCCGGCGACCTCGGCACGCCCGGCGCGGACAACGACGACTGCGGGTAGGGGACGGATCGCGAGAAGGCCTCGTGCCTGGGGCCGGGCGGCCGGGCGGGGTGGGGGGTGTCGCCGAGGACCGCCCGTCGTCGTCGCCGGCCACGGTGAACCTCGCCGAGATCTCGAGGTGCACCGCAGGGATCGGATCGAAGGTCCTCAGGATGTCCCGTTCCCGATGGTGGTAGGATGGCGGCCATCGGAGCGGTGATGGCCCGACGCACCGACATCGCCATTCTCGGCGGGCTCGCTCTCCTCGGCGTGGCAGGCTGGGCTGCCCTGCTCTGGGGGCTGTACGCGCTCCTGCGCCCCAGGCTGCCCGCTCCGGACCTGGCCGTGGTGCCGTCGCATCCCGTCGTGACCTGGACCGCCACGCCCGACGAGCCACCGCCCGCCGAGGAGCCGGCGGAACCCGTCTTCGGGCCAGGCGACCTCTGCCCGCTCGAGGTCGTGCTGGCTCCCGAGGACGGGGCTGCGATCGCGGACGCCGACGTGGAGGCCGAGGGCAGCTGGGGGCCCGACGAGGAACGCTTTGAGGTCGAAGGTCAGCGATCCGCGGACCTCACCTGGTCCGTCGCCGGCTGCCCCTGCACGGTGGTGACGGTCGACGTCCGGGTGCGGGGCTACGCCAGGGTGAAGCGCAGGGACGTGGACGCGGTGGTGGAGCGGTCGATCACCGTCCCGCTCGTCCGCGGCGTCCGCGTCACGGGCACCGTGACCGATCTGGCGGGGAGTCCCATCGAGAAAGCCCGGGTGCATGCCGGGGACGGGATGGACACCACCGGCTCCTCGGGAACCTACGCCCTCCGCGTGGATCCGGCGAAGGTCCGGCAGGTACGGGCGTCTGCCGGCGGGTACCTGGATGACGAGGTGCGCCTGCGCCTGCCGGCGGACGCCACCGAGGACGTGGTCGTGGATCTCGCCCTGGAGCGCTCCCGCGAGGTGGCCGTCTGGTGCGCGGGCCTGCCCGGTGACTCCTGCGCACCGGTCCCGATCATCATGTGTACGCGCCTGCTCCTCCCGCTCGGGATGCCCTGCAGGGGCGACCCCAGCGTGTGTCGCTGTCCGCGGGGCCGGGTGGCGATCCGGGGCGGCGGTACCTCGGTGGAGGTACCGCCCGACGCCACCGAGGTGTGGCTCGACTTCCGGGCCGGTGCTCGCGTCATGGGTCGTGCGCTGCGCGGAGACGACCCTTCGGCCTGCGAGGCCATGGGACTACGCCTCCCCGAGGGTCCGGTGCCGGACCTGAAGAACGGCCTGGCCGCCATCGTGACGAGCGCCTGCGACGAGGAGGGGATCTTTCGCCTCGAGGGTCTGCTGCCCGGGCTCTGGCGCGTGGAGGTCCGCGACAGAGGTGACGTGAGGAGCGTCTCCTCGATCCGGCTCGCCGCGGGCGAGGCCAGGGACGTGGGGGACCTGGTCCTCGGCGCGGGCGGCGTCATCGAGGGAGTCGTGCTGGACGGTCTCACCGGTCAGGGGACCCCGGGGCAGGCAGTCAGCGTCGTCCGGGTGGTCCCGGGTGCCGAGATCCCCGATTTCCGCTCTGCGATCTCCGCCTCGGAGGGTCGCTTCCGGGTCACCGGCCTCGATGATGGCGACTACGCGGCGTTCCTGGGCCTGCGTCCCTTCACCCGGGTGACCGTGAACGTGGAGGAGGGAAAGGCGGACCGGGAGGTGGTCCTGGAGACCGGGCAGGCCAGCCTGCTCGAGGACAACGGCTTCACGCTCGAGACCGACGCGGAGGGCGATCTCGTCGCAGGCCGGGTGGACGAAGACGGAGCCGCGTGGGCCCACGGCCTCGAGTCCGGCGACCGGATCAACGGGATCGAGGTGGGCGGCGTGGACGTGGGCTCGCTGCTCCCTGGCTTCGAGGACGACCTGGTGGAGGCGCTCCTGGAGCACTACGGCGGTCCCGGGGTTTCGCTCCTCGTCGGTCGCGGGAACCAGACCGTCCGGGTTCCGCTGGAGTAGCCCCACCCGCCCCGGGACCTCCTGGAGCTGGAGTCGTGTCGTGGTTCGCCACCGGGCCTGCCCTGATCCGGTACGACTCGTGGGCCGGTCAGCGCGTGATGCCCACGGAGGGGACGATCGCCCAGATCGCGCCTCCGCCGTCATCCTCATCCCGGACGAGCCGGGTCACCGACAGTTCGAGCGAGGTACCGAAGTGGTCCCAGGTGTGGGCGTCGTCACGGGCCATCAGGTAACCGACCGTCCCCCCGACCATCCGGGTGCCGGAGGTGTGGTTCTCCTCCTCATAGACGCTGTTCGCCCAGGCGTAGCCGACCCTGGGCGAGAGGTAGAGCGTCCGATCCGCCAGGAGGAGGATGGCGGAGAGGCTCGGGGCAAGGGTCATCTCGCTCATCGAGTCGCCCTCGCCGCGCATGCTCACCCAGCCGAAGCCGAAGCTCGGGACGACCGAGAACACCAGCCCCGCATCGGGTCGCGTCAGGTCGGCCCGGTAGGACACGAAGCCCAGACCCGGAGTGACCCGGAGTTCGGTCTGGCCCTTCTTTCCGCCGAACCGAACGTAACCCTCTCCGTAGGGGATCTTGATGTTGCTCGACCCGATGGCGGCCTCATCCGGGCTGCCCTCGGAAAGCGATACATAGCTGGCGCCCATCGCGATGCCAGCGGCATCCTGGTCCGGACGGGCGCTCGGGTGGAGGGTCGCCGGGAAGGGCGGAGTGGTCGCACATCCGGCCAGTGCGATCCCGGACGCTGCGAGGAAGAGGAAGGAAGGACGACCGATACCGTGTTTCATGACCGCTCCTGTCCGCTTCGAGGCGGGTGGATGGACGACCGTCAACCTGCGGGTTCCGGATGACACGCAGAGGTCGCGTCGTTTGCACCCCACCTGTCGGTGTTGACCGAGAGAACCACGGGCAGGCCGGACAGAAGGGTACACGGGGAACGTAAGGCCGTACGCAGATCGAGATCAAGGCCAGGATCGTCGGTCGGATGCCGGCCCGGTTCCTGCCGAGGAATTCGACGGGGTGAACGGACGTGGCAGGACGCCCCGAACGGAACGGTGCGCGTACGGTTGTGCGGAGGTGAGCAATCCGGAACGCACGTCTGGCCATCGGACGCCGACCTGGATCGTGAGCACCGGATCCGCCGGCAGGCAGGCGGCGACGTTCCTCGCCGACCGTGGTGCGATAGAGGCGCCCGGACCGCTCGAGAGGAGCATCCGTGAATTCCCACCCGAACTCCGACACCCTCGAGTCCAGGACCCGGGCCTGGCTGAAGCGGATTCGTTCCTACGACCGGCCGGAGATGCGTCTCGATGTGGTGGCGAGCGCCCTGGTCGTGGTGGACATGCAGCTGTTCTTCCTCGATCCGGCGTCGCCTACGTTCACGTGCGGCGGTCTGGCGATCCTGCCCGGCGTGACGCGCCTCGTCGCTGCGTTCCGGCGCGCGGGCCGCCCAGTGGTCTTCACGCGGCACGTGCATCACCCGGATGGCCTCGACAGCGGGATCATGGGCTGGTGGTGGGAGGGCAGGTGCGTCGAGGGCACTCCGGAGAGCGAGATCCATCCCGACCTCGCCCCGCAGCCAGGCGAGAAGGTCGTCCTGAAGCATCGGTACTCCGCATTCTACGACACGGATCTCGGCACCGTCCTTCGCTGCCTGGGAGTGCGGGATCTGGTCGTAGCGGGGGTCATGACCAACCTGTGCTGCGAGTCGACGGCACGGGATGCATACTTCCGTGACCTCCGCGTCTTCTTCCTCGCAGACGGCACCGGGACCGTGACCGAGGAGATGCACCTCGCGAGCCTGCTCAACCTCGCCTACGGTTTTGCGCGGGTCACCACCTGCAGGGAGATCGAGTCCCGTCTCACCGACCCCTCCTGATGCGTTCTCCGTCGCGATGTCCGCCTTCGACGGGGGCCCGTGCTCGGAGGTCAGGACCCCTCGGTCACCGTGAAGTCGTGTGGGCTGGAGAGCCAGACCGCGTTCGGAGAGCAGTGCTCCACGATGGAAGCCGGGAATTCGTCGGTGGTGCTTCCCTCGTCGAGGCTCATGCCGCCCCCGCCGAGGTTCTGGATGTCGAGCATCTCCCCGTCTTTGACCCGGCCGATCACGTCCTCGACACTGGAGAGGTGCATGTCGTACCAGACGACCACCGCGTCGTCCACCAGCAGGCATTCGTCCACGACGGAGGCGGGACCCCCGGTCAGCGCTTCCATGATGAGGGTCGGATCCTCGCCAAAGGTGAAGACCCACACACCGTCGAGTTGTTGGGCATCGACCTCGGTGTAGGTGGACACCTCCTCGGTACATCCGGCGACGAGGAGGGATCCGAAGAGGAGACCGGGGAGGGAGCGGGCGCAGGCATCTCGGGTCATCGACCACCTCCTGGGGAGGATGGGATGCATCCCGACCCCATGTCTGGAGTGTACCCCCCAATCGAGAAGAAGGTCAAGCCATCCCCAAGATCGTCGGCCGCTTTCTGGCATGGCTCCTACGTCCGGCTGGATCCACGGTCGTGAACTGCTCGCGGCCAGCGGCTTCTGAGCCGGGGTGAGCGCCCATCCCCGGAGTTGTTGCCGTTCTCGCGACCGGGGCTGCCCGCCGCAACCGATGCCGGGCCCGGCCGCGTCAGCCCGGAAGCATCCCAAGGGCCGCGAGCAGCTCGACGTTGGCGATGGCCGCCCCGGCCGCGCCGCGCACCGTGTTGTGCGCGAGGCAGAAGAACTTGACGCCCAGGAGCGGGCACCGTTCGATGCGCCCGACGCTCACCGCCATGCCGTCCCCCGCATCCGCGTCGAAGCGCGGGGAGGGGCGGTCGCGGCGCTCGTGCACGTGGAAGAGGGGGCGCGGTGACGAGGGCAGGGGCGGGATGGGCGGCTCCCAGGAGCGGAACGCCTCGGCCACCGCCTCGGGGGGGGGATCCCCGCCGAGCCTCACCTGGGCCGACACGAGGTGGCCGTCGGCCACGGGGACCCGCACGCAGCGCGCGGAGAGGGCGAACTCGGCCATCCGACCTGGTTCACCCAGGATCTTCCTGGGTTCCCACTCGAGCTTCTCCTCCTCGTCGGCCGCGTGGGGGTGGACGTTGCCCACCATGTCCCACGCGGACTCGCCGGGGTAGCCCGCGCCGGACACCGCCTGCCAGGTGGCCGTGGCCACCGCCTGCACTCCCCAGCGCCGATGGAGGGGAGCCAGGGCCAGCGCGAGGGGGATGGCGCAACAGTTGGGGTTCGTGACGATGAACCCGGGACCGGGCTGGTTCCGGACGAGGACCAGGTGCTCGGGGTTGACCTCGGGGACGACGAGGGGGACGTCAGGGTCGCGGCGCCACGCCGAGGCGTTGGACACGACGGCGAAGCCCGCGGCGCGGAACCGCGCCTCGATCTCCCGGGCGGGCCGGGCGTCGAGGGCGGAGAGCGCCACCCGCACGCCGGGGGGCATGGCCTCGGGCTCGCAGGGCAGCACCTGCACGTCCCCCTGGCCGGCGAAGGGCTCGCCGGCCAGCCGCCAGGCGACGACCTCCCGGTAGGGGCGGCCCGCCGAGCGTTCGGAGGCGGCCAGGGCCACGGGGGCCAGGGTGGGGTGGCGGGCCAGGCGCTCGACGATCCGCTGGCCCACCATGCCGGTGGCGCCGAGGACGACGACGGGGATGCGGGACATGGTTCCTCCGGTGCTAGAAGCGGTGTCCGAGCATCCCTGCAAATGTCCAGCCAAGACACAGCGCGACGAGGAACGCGAGGACCGCCGGCGCGTGCCGGCCGCCCTCGGCCCCGGGGACGACCGGCGAGCCCGCCCCCAGCGCGAGGAGCGATCCCCCCAGGAGGCCGCCCAGGTGCCCCAGGTTGTCGATGCGCGGGACCGACAGGCCGATGAGGATGTTGATCAGGATCCAGGGCACGAGGCCACGACCGAACACCGGCCGGACCGACGGGGGGAGCGCGGATCGGAACCGCCGGCCGAACACCACGCCGGCCCCCATGAGGCCGAACACCCCCCCGCTCGCGCCCACGGAGAGCTCCGTGCCGCCCAGGTGGGTGAGGATCGACCCGGCCATGCCCGAGGCCAGGAAGAGGGCGAGGAACCTGCCGGGCCCGAAGACGGCCTCGCACAGGCGGCCGAGGCCGAAGAGCGCCACGCAGTTGAGCGTGACGTGCACTACGTCCCCGTGGAGGAAGATGGCAGCCGGGAGGCGCCACCACTCCCCCGCGGTGACGCTGCCGAAGGCGTTGGCACCCCAGGCCACCAGCCCCTCCGGGCTGCGGCTCCCGAGGAGGACGTCGTAGAGCCCCGCGGGCCGCCCGCTGCCCGTGATCCGGCCCGAGAGCCAGTCGTCCACGCCAGTGGCGAGGTGGAAGGCCACGATCGCCCCGATCAGCAGCGCGGTGGCCGGTGGGACCCGCCGGAAGCGTTCGAGCAGGCGACGGCGTACCTCCTCCTGGGTCTGCCAGCGGGAGAGCTGCTCGGGCGTGACGCCAGGGGGAAGGTCCATGCGCATCGCCGTCGCGGGCGGGGGCCCCTCAATAGCGCGAGACCCGGGGCTCCGCATCCGAGGCACCGACCTCACCGTCACGGGAAGGGCAGCCACCCGGCCGCCCAGAGCACGGCGAGCAGGAGGAACCCCACCAGGAGCAGCCACGGCCAGGCGAACCAGGGCCGGCCCGACACCTCGGGACGCGCGGCCCGTGCGAGGAAGGGGTCCGGCGGGGGCGCCTCGTCGGGCAGCGGCACGGCGCCGGGCGGCTCTCCCGCGAGGAGCCCAGCCAGCGACGGGGCGGTGTTCTCCTCCCGATCCGGGGCCACCAGGAGCGGGAGGGCCAGGACCTGGGCCAGGACCTCCACCCGGCTGGCCCGCGGGACCTCGGGCGGTGAGGTGCCGGCGGCGGTGGTTTCGGGCGTCGACGGGAGAGCCTGCCGATCGCGGGTCACGTCGCCCGGCTCCGACCACTCCGACCGGGTCCCCGTGGCCTCCACCGCGGGATCCAGGGTGGGTCCCACCTCGTCCAGGAGCCCGCCCGGCCGGGTGGCGAGGGCCAGGCGCAGGATGGGCGCGCGCTCGGGCACGGGGTGGACCGCCGCCCGCGCCGCCTCGGCGAGGATGCTCCGGGCGGCGGCCTCGTCGAGCCCTGAGCGATCGCGCAGGAGGACCTCCAGGGCCTGAGCGTCGGGGGGGAGCGTCTCCAGGGACAGGCCGGCGTCCCGGAGGTTGCCCACCATCTGCAGGACGGCCGCGAGGTCCCCCTCGGGATGGCCCTCGCGCACCCCGGATCCGGCCACCACCACGCTGCCGTCCACGGCCACCAGCACGTGGGCCGGGGTGAGGTCCCCGTGGGTCCGGCCGGCGGCGTGCAGGACGGCCAGGGCCTGGCAGGCGTCGGCCAGGGCCCAGGCCGCGGCCTCCGGGGCGAGCCCGAGGTCCCCGAGCGGGGCGCCGAGCGGCCGGGCCTCCACCCAGGCGGGATCTCCCTCGAGCCGGACCTCCGCCCGGTGCCGGGGGAGCGCGGGATGAGCGGGGGGGGCGGGGGGACGCAGGCCCGGCCACAACGTCGATCGGGCCTCCGGATCGCCCCGCGCCGCGACCTCGAGGGCGAGGAGACCCGGCCGGATCGGGTGGGCGGCCACGAGCCGCACCTCCAGGCGTTCCGCCGGATCGGTCACGTCACTCCCCGAGGGTGGCCGGCGGGATCGGCCGGCCGGGCAGGTCGAACGTCGTCAGGAGCCGCTCCATCGCCCCGGAGGCGGCCCCGAGCCGGCCGGGCGGGGCCTGGAGGAACACCAGCACCAGGTGGCCCCGGTCCCGGGCCACCAGGGCGGAGAAGTCCAGCGCTCTCGGGCCGTGCCGGCGCAGGCCCGTGAGCGCCACGGCCCGGCGTCCCCCGAGGTCCACCTCCTGGCTGGTGGTGGCGAGCGTCTCCACGCCCTGGCGCCGGCCCAGGTTGCCCACGACGCCCTCGGCGACGAGGTCGAGCGGGAGGTCGCGACCCCGGCGCCCCACGCGCACGAGGTCCACGGCCAGCGACGTGCCCTGCTCGGGCCCCTCGAGCACCACGTGGGCGCCGTCCAGCCAGCGGGCATTGCGCACGAGCGTCCAGCCGGGATCCACGTCGAAGGCCACCATGCCCTCCAAGCGGCCCCCGGTGTGGTGCACGGCCGGGCCGCAGCCCGGCGGGAGCGCCAGGGTCAGCACCAGCAGGATCCCCGGACCGCGCGCTGGCATCCGTCGGACCTCCGGTTAGGGCGCTATCCCGCCCGACGGCGGGGAGGCCTCGGGCGATGGCGTCGTTGCGCATCTATCAGGGACCCCGGCTCGTCGCCGAGATCCGGCTGAACCGGGGGCGGACGCTCGTGGGGCGCTCGGACGCGTGCGATCTGGCCCTCCCCTCGGACGACGTGAGCCGGGTCCACTGCCACATCGATCTCGATGACATCGGGCGGATCGAGGTCACCGACCGCAGCCGCCACGGTACCCGCGTCAACGGCCGGGCCGTCACGACGGCCGTGGTGGTGCCGGGCGACGTGCTCGATGTGGGCGGCTTCCGCCTCGAGGTGGCGGCCGTGGAGCCGGACCAGGATCCTCCGCCCACGGCGATGGAGCCCGTCGGTGTCGCCGAGTACCTCGTCGGCGCCGGCGCGGGCGCGCTGGAGGTCATGCGCACGTCCCTGGTGGTGATCGGGGGCCCCGCCACCGGGACCCGGTTCCCGGTGCCTGCCGTGGAGGCGACGGTGGGTGGGGCCCGGAGCCGGATCGTCGTGGCCGATCCGGATCTCCTGCCCCACCACTTCCGTCTCCTCGTCAACGAGGGCCGACCCATGGTGGAGCCGGCCGCCGGGCCCGTGACGGCCTCGGGCCGCCGGGTCCGGGGCATCTTCCCGCTCGAGGACGGGGAGGCGTTCACCGCCGGCGGCTCGGTCTTCCGCGTCGAGTCGAGCCGCGACGAGGTCCAGCCCGAGGCCGCCGCGTTCGGCCGCATGGTGGGCCGAAGCGCCACGATGCGCCGGGTCTTCGGGCTCCTGCGCCGCATGGCGCCCCACCCCGTCACCGTGCTCCTCCTCGGTGAGAGCGGTACCGGCAAGGAGCTGGCCGCCCGGGGCCTGCACGACCTGAGCCCGCGGGCCGAGAGGCCGTTCGTGGCCGTCAACTGCGCGGCCATCACCGAGTCGCTCTTCGAATCCGAGCTGTTCGGGCACGAGCGGGGCGCGTTCACGGGCGCGATCGGGCGGCGGAACGGCGCCTTCCACGCGGCGGACGGCGGGACCCTCTTCCTGGACGAGGTGGGCGAGATCCCCTTCTCGGCCCAGGCCAAGCTCCTGCGCACGCTCGAGACGGGAGAGGTGCGCCGGGTGGGCAGCACCACCCCGACCTTCCCGGACGTGCGGCTCGTGGCCGCCACCAACCGGTACCTGCCGGTGGAGGTCGCGGAGGGCCGCTTCCGGGAGGACCTCTACTTCCGCCTCGCCGTCCTCACGGTGGAGCTGCCACCGCTCCGATCCCGGCCCGAGGACGTCCGGGTGCTGGCACGGACCATCTGCCGGTCCTTCGACCCACCCGGTCACCTCACCGCCTCGGCCCTGGCCCGCCTCGCCGCCCACGCTTGGCCGGGCAACGTGCGGGAGCTGCGCAACGTGATCACCCGGGCCTACGTGCTCGGGGGATCCCGCATCGACGCGCAGGCGCTCACGTTCGATCGCGGCCTGGCCCCCCCAGTCCGGCCCAGGGAGGAGCAGCTGGCGCTCGAGGAGGAGGCCGAGCGGGCCCTGCTCGAGGAGGCGCTCCACCGGACCCAGGGCAACCGGGCCGAGGCGGCCCGCGTCCTCGGCATCCCGCGCACGAGCCTGATCTACAAGATGCGTCGGCACGGCGTGGGACGGTAGCGCCGTCCTACGGGCCCGGCGGCCCGGTGGTCTCCAGGGGTGCCTCGGCCTCGCCCCGGGTGACCACGGGCGATCGCGTGACACCGGGCGACGGTCCGTTCTGGGTACCCATCACCCAGGTCTGGATCAGGCCCTGGAGGCCCGCTTCGCGGCTCAACATGGCCGTGCCGTGGCCGGCGTCCGTGTAGATCTGCAGGTGCTTCTCGCCCTCGGCCTCGGCCTCGAGGAGGAGCGCCGAGTGGGCGGGGTAGGTGTCCTCGCTCGAGACGACCACGAGCAGGGGACGCGGGCCGTAGGCCTTCACGGTCGTGTCCGCGCGGACACCGTGGATGACGAGGCCCGGGGAGAGCAGCACCACGATCCGGACGTCGGGGGCGTCCACTGCGGCCGCGAGGGCCAGGTTCGCCCCCACGCCGGCCCCCACGAGGGCGAGCTCCCCCACGCCCTGCCTGCGGAGGTGGACGAGCCCGGCCCGCACGTCGGCGAGGGCAGGGGTCCAGTCGTCGTCGGCCATGGGGCGCCGGCCGCTCCTGCCGTGGTTCCTGAGATCCGGGGCGACCACGGCCAGGCCGGCGGCCGCGAACCGCTGCACGAGGAAGCGCCAGTCGGCCGCGCTTCGCCCCTCCCCGTGGACGAGCACCACGCCGCGGGTGGCCCGGGGGGGGCCCTCCGCGACGGCGTGGACGGCGACCCCGTCGGTGGTGGAGAGCGTGACGTCGGCGGCGTCCGCGGGCGCGGCAAGGGCGAGGAGGAGGGCGATGGCGGCGAACATCAGGACTCCGTGGAGGAGGGCGGGCAGGGCCGGGCCCGGACCCCGAGGGTGGCGTCGAGCCCCGAGGCGACGTCCGGGTGGCACCAGGGGAAGGCGAGATCGTGCGCGAGCCCGTCCACCTTGAGGCGCACCGAGGCGGTGAGCAGCGCAAGGTGGTCGGGCGTCACCGGCGGGCGCCACCGCGTGTGCGTGAAGGCGGCCTCCAGGCGTCGGGCGGCCCAGGTCTGCGCCCGGGAGGGGAGGAACGTGGACCAGAACCGGACCGGCCGGCCGCCGACCCGGGCGTGGACCTCGCGGTAGAAGTCGCGGGCGAGGACCGGCTCCGGGGACGCCACGTGCCACGTCGTGCGATCCGCGTCGGTGGCGGCTACGGCCACCAGGGCCCGCACGCAGTCGTCCACGTGCACGAGGGGGATCCAGCGCTCGCCCTCGCCGGGCAGCCAGGCCCGGCCCGCGCGGATGGCCCGGGCCAGCACCACGGGGAACCCGGGGCCGTAGACCACGCCGATGCGGGCGATCCGCACGGGCAGGCCCGAGTCGAGGAGGATCCGCTCGGCTGCGACCCGGCTCAGCCCGTCGTCCGTCTGGGGACGGACGGGGAAGTCCTCGCCGACCCACAGGCCGGCCCGATCGCCGTACACGGCCCAGGAGGAGGCGTACACCACGCGGGGACGGACGCCCGCCTCAGCCAGGGCCTCGACGAGTGCGGCGGCCCCCGCCCGGTGGCGGTGGTCGGCCGTCTCACGCCCGGGTCCGCGCAGGCCACCCGCGAGGTGCAGGACGAGGTCCGTCCCGGTGGCACCCCGGACGAGCAGGCGGCGGTCGTGGAGATCCCCCACCGGGCAGTCCAGCGCCCCTGCGGCCCGAACCGAGGCCGCCTGGTCGGGGGAGCGCGCGAGCCCGGTCACGGCGTGCCCCGCCCCAGCCAGGGCCCGCACCAGCGGCAGTCCGATCCGGCCGGTGGCACCGGTCACCAGTACCCGTTGCGCCATGACCCGCTCCGGGGGGAGCGGTCCCCGTAGCCGTCCCTCCGGGGGTCGTCCACGACGGGACCCGGCGGACGGGAGTCAACGCCAGTGGGGAGGGTCGGGTCCGAGCGCCCTCCGGATCGCGGCGAACGACCCCCCCTCGGCCACCGCCCGGACGACGGCCTCCCCGCCCTCGGGCCCAGCGCCGGCCAGGCGGGCCTCCACCCAGGCCCACCGGGTCGAGGACGGGCGCAGCCGAACGCGACCCCCGAGGCGATCGCACAGACGGGCCAGGCGAGCGTCGAGGCGGGCCGTGCCGGCGAAGGGGGCCGAGGCGAGCGGCGTGCCGGGCTTGGGCACGAAGGGCGAGACGGCCGCCTCGGTCGGGTGGATGGCCGTCAGGCGCAGCAGCAGGTCGGCGAGCTCGTCCACCTCGTCGTCCTCCTCACCCGGGAGGCCGAGCATGGCGTAGACCTTGAGCAGGGCGAATCCCTCGGCTGCGGCCGCGGCCGCGCAGGCGAGCAGGTGCGTCTCGCGAACGCCCTTCCGGACGGCTACCCGGAGCCGCTCGCTCGCGGCGTCGGCGGCCACGGTCAGCGTCCGGGCGCCCCCCCGGCGCAGGCGCGCGGCGATGGAGGGACGGGCCGCGATCCGGTCCGCACGGAGTGACGAGACCCCGAGCCCGAGACCTCGCTCGAGGAGGGCGTCCAGCACGGCCTCGAGGTCGGGGTGGTCGCTCACGGCGGCGCCCACGAGCCCCACCCGGGTCGCCCCCGGTGGAATCGCGGCCAGGATCCGCTCGGGCGGGACGTCTCGGCGGGTGTCGCCCGCGCCGCGTCGCATCGTGCAGAAGGTGCAGGATCGCGTGCACCCCCGGTTGGCCTCCACGAGGTGCATGTCCGCGAGCTCGGCCTCGGGGGTGGCGAGGCGCGACCGGGCCGGCAGGGAGGCGCTGTCGGCGTGGGCCGGGGGCGGTGGGGGCGTGACGGACGGGATCCATCCGCCGGGCAGACCGGCCACCGCGATCCGCCAGCCCGGGTCCGTCGCCAGGGCTCTCGCGGCGACGGCGACGCTGTCGTCGGCTTCCCCGACGAGGACGGCGTCCGCGATCGGCGCGAGGAGGGACGGGTTGACCCACGTGAGCGGCCCGCCGGCGAGCACCCGTGGGTGCTCGGGGCCCCGGTCGCGGGCGAGCGGGGGCACGCCCGACCGGACGAGGCCGCGGACCAGGTCGGGCAGCTCCAGCTCCCAGGCCACCGACACCGCGACGAGCGGGACGTCGGACAGCGGGGAGGCGGTCTCCTCCGTGAGGATCGGCTCCGATCCCGAATCCACGAAGGCCCGCTCCACGCCCGCCCCGTCCTCCGACAGCCGGTCCGCCACCCACTGGAAGCCCAGGGACGACATGCCCACCCGGTAGGGAGCCGGGTAGAGCAGGGCCACGCGGGGATCGCCCGGTGGAAAGGGCTCGCCCCGCTCGAGGGCACGCCGGCGCCGGATCTCCCGTACCCGCGTCCAGCGCCGATCCTGGGCCGTCATCCCGGGCGCTGGGCCTATCGCGCCGGGACTTCGGACCAGCCCGGATCCGGGTTCACGGCCTCGGCCATGGCCTGCCTGGCCGCCTCGGTGCCTCCGGGCTCGCCGTTGCAGGTGATGCAGTCGATGCGGATGCGCCCCTCGCCTCCGTCACCGCCGTGCCGGTCGTGGGCCTGCTCGCCCGCGCCGCCCGTGGCGATCACCGAGTTCCAGGCGAGATCCACCTCGTCGGCCACCACCAGGATGCTGCCCCCCGCGCCGCCGCCGGCTCCGAAGGTGGAGGCGCCGCGGGACCACGCCAGCGCGGTCTCGCCCCGGGCGAGGAGGCCCTCAGAACCCGCCACGACGACGGAGGAGGCGCCGACGATCACGATGCCGCCCCCGGCCCCTCCGGATCCGGGCTCACCGCTGCCCTGCCAGACACCGCCACCGCCCGATCCGAGGAAGATGCGTCCCATGGGGGGGTCCCCATGGAGCTCGCCCGCCGCGGGTGGGGAGGCGGTGGCCCGCCAGGGGTCGCCGGCGGTGGCCCCACCGGCGTGGTTCCCGCCCCCGCCCGTGACGTTGGCGCCGCCCCCGCCCAGGTTCGCGGCGAACGCCCCGATTGCCTCGTTGAAGGGAATCCCGCACTGGCCGCCGATGCCTGGGCCGCCGAGGCTCTCGCCCTGGAAGCCGTCGCAGCCCGTGGTCGATCCGGTGCTGCCCCCGGCGTAGCCCGCGTCGTCCACGGTGATGCGGCCGCCCAGCTCCACGCGCACGCCCTCGGAGGCGCGGAACGCGAGGACTCCACCCGCCTCGCCGTCCCAGTCCTCGGTGGTGAGGGCGCCGGTCTCGTGGACCGTGACCCGGGCGTACTGGGGCACCCGCTGGATTCGGACGTGCTGGCCGGTGAGGTCGCGGCCCACGAGGTCGGGCAGGAGGGTGGAGAGGTCCTCAGCCACCGTGACGATGGCGTCGGCCACGGACGTGACGTGGGCGAAGGCGAAGGACCCGACCGCCTGGTGCGCGTCCGGGGTGCCCTGCAGGTCGATGAGGAGGACCTCGTCCCCCACGGTGAGCCCCGTGGACCACGGGGTGGTGGAGACCGTGCTCGCGGTCGTGGTGTCCACACGGAAGGTCACGGCGTCGGCCGAGGTCCGGCCGTAGGACATCCAGTTGGACGGATCGACCCGGCCCATAACCTCGAGGTCTCCGTCCCGGCCGGTACCCCACCACCAGGGTGCGGGCGGCGCGGTGTCGTCGGTGGGGCCGGTCTCGCCTCCGGTCTCGGGCTCGCCCGTGTCGGGAGGGTTCGAGTCCGCCGGCTCGGAGCCGCAGCCCGAGAGCGTGAGGACCAGGAGGAGGAGGGAGCAGCGCATCGGACACCCCACCGGGGCCGGCACGGGTGGTCGCGAACGAGCGCCCACGCCGCCGGCCGCACGGGTCCTCATTGTACGCCGAGCGTGTACGAACGGAAGCAACGGATGGGGCCTGAGACGCGACCGGCGGCCGTGGAGGGCCACGGCCGCCGGGAGTCGCAATGCGGGAAGGGGGGTCAGGGTACACCACAACCGGAGCCCCAGGAGGGCCCGGTCGGTGTCACCGCCGAGGTTGGCTAGTAAACGTCGGTGTCGGTGTCCGTGTCCGCTTCCTCTGAATCGCCGGTCTCGTCATCGCTGTCGCACGCGGCGACAAGGGTCAGGGCCAGACCGAGGAACAGCATCTCGAGGTACCGCATGGTGCATCTCCTTGCTCGCGGTGCGGCCCCCTTCTACCACGAGCCTCCCACCCATTGCAAGGGTTGCACCTTCGATTCCGCACAGGCAGCTCGAGCGGGGGCGCGCACAGGACAGAGAAAAGGCGGTTCCCGGGCCTAGAAGTAGTAGTTCATCCCCAGGATGCCCTGCAGGGCCGAGGGCACCGTGGGATCGCCCGACTCGAGGTTCAGGATGCCGATGGCGCGCCCCTCGACGTTGACGGTGGCCCGGGACCCCACCCCGAACTCGAGGCCGATGCCCGCGTGGGGGCCGAAGAGGGTGTCCTCGACGGTCAGCACCTCGACCGGGACGCCCCAGAGGTCGTGGAGTTCGTCCTCGTAGTTGCGGTGCGTCCAGGTGAGGCCGGCGAGGACGTAGGGATTGACCTTGCTCCACGGGAAGGCGAACAGCTCGACGGACGCCGAGAACGGTTGGGTGGAGCGTTCCGAGCCCTTGGCCCAGGTGGCGTCGTGGTACTGCCAGGCCAGCTCGAAGCCGACGGCCTCGCTGGCGCGGTACCGGGCGGCGAGCCCGAGCCCGAAGTCCCCGAACCCGCCGTATCCCCGGTAGTCGCCGAGGTAGGAGCCGCTGCGGACGCCGAGCGCGAACGTGTGGGCGCGCTCGACCTCCCGCTGGACCTCCGGCTCGGAGGACGGCTCGGAGCTGTACCCCTCCCCGTCCACGTACACCGGGTACGCGTAGTAGGGCGGCGGGTAGTAGAACACGCCCCAGGTCCACGCGGGTCGCCACCAGGGGTACGGATGCCAGCGCCACCAGACGTAGGGACCGCGGTACCACCAGTAGTGGTGACGCCAGACCGACGGGCGATAGGCGACGTGCCGGTGTCGGCCGGCCAGGTGGTGGCGGACGGCGTGGACCCTGCGCGCGTGCTCGGCGCGGTGGGAGGCCGCGTCGGGCCCTCGGGGACCTCTCGCCGGCCCTGGCCGTGCCGCGGGGATCCGGTTGCCCGGAGGCTCGCGTCGGACGTGCTCGGGTCCCCGGCTCGTGGGGCCGGGGCGGTCGGCATGGGGTCCCGCGGGGCGGACAGCGTCGGGCCGGATGGGGTGGGTCTGGAGATCGGGGCCGCCGGGGCGGGGGCCGGGCCGCG
>JBFYZZ010000186.1:0-17356 GCA_041309225.1 Deltaproteobacteria bacterium
CTGCGGTGACGGAATCGACCAGGACTGCGACGGGAGCACCGTGGATGGTTGTGCATACACTGGAACCTTCGACCTCGCGTCCTACGGGATCAAGCTCGTGGGGGAGGAAGCCTGGGACTATGCGGGGGGAGGTGGCGGGGCGCGGGCGGTGTCCGGTGGCGGCGACGTGAACGGCGACGGCTTCAGCGATCTCCTCGTGGGCTCGTACGGGAACGACGAAAGCGGCATCGACGCGGGTGCGGCCTACCTGGTGTACGGTCCACTCTCGGCCGACCGCGACCTCTCCCTCGCCGACGCCAAGCTCGTGGGCGAGGCACCCGGTGATCGGGCGGGATTCCATGTCTCGAGTGCGGGCGACGTGAACGCGGACGGGTTCGACGACCTGCTCGTCGGTGCCAACGGCGACGACGAAGGCGGCGACGACGCGGGCGCGGTCTATCTCCTGTACGGTCCCCTCGCGGGCGACCGGAGCCTCTCCCTCGCCGACGCAAAGCTTGTGGGAGAGGAAGCCGACGACCTCACAGGGACCAGCGTCTCCGACGCGGGCGACGTCAACGGGGACGGCTTTGACGACGTACTGGTGGGTGCCTACGGAGACGATGACGCCGGCGACTGGTCGGGTGCGGCCTACCTGCTCTATGGTCCCCTCTCGGCCGACCGGGACCTCTCCCTCGCAGACGTCGAACTCCAGGGCGAGGCCACCTACGACGGCGCGGGGCAGGAAGTCTCCCGCGCCGGTGACATCGACGGTGACGGGTACGACGACGTGTTGATCGGCGCCCCCGGAAACGACGAAGGCGGCGGCGACGCGGGCGCGGCCTACCTCTTGTACGGGCCCCTCGCGGGCGACCGGAGCCTCTCCCTCGCCGACGCCAAGTTCACAGGTGTGGAATCCCGTTCCTTCGGCTATGCGGGATTCAGCACCTCCGGAGTCGGCGACGCGGACGGTGACGGGTACGGAGACGTACTGGTGGGCGCCTGGGGTGATGACGAAGGCGGATTCCGGGCGGGCGCGGCCTACCTGCTCTACGGTCCCCTCTCGGGCACCCGGAGCCTCTCCCTCGCCGACGCCAAGCTCGTGGGTGAGGACGACGACGACTGTGCAGGAATGAGCGCCTCCGGTGCAGGCGACGTGGACGGGGACGGCCTCGGCGACCTGCTGGTGGGTGCCAAGGGTGATGATGAAGGCGGGCTATCGGCGGGCGCGGCCTACCTGCTCTACGGTCCCCTCTCGGGCAGCCGGGACCTCTCGTCCGCCGACGCCAAGTTCATCGGCGAGGACGCGGGGGACAGCGCAGGGGACAGCGTCTCTGACGCGGGAGATGTCGACGGTGACGGGTATGGCGATATCCTCGTGGGCGCCTCGGGCGACAGCGAAGGCGGCGAGAGAGCGGGTACGGTCTATCTCGTGCTCTGGGCCGACATGCCCTAGCCCTTGCGCCCCGTGCGACTGCGCGTGCAGCTCTGCTGCCCGCTGTTCGGCCTTCCCCTTTGCGCATCGCCCGCTCTCGGCCGTAGACTGGCTCCATCTCCAGCATGGAGGGCACCATGCGTTCATGGTTCAAACCGGTCCCCGGAGCCTTTGCCCTCGCCGTCCTTCTACTCGTCGGTTGTGGATCCGATCCGATCGGCACTCCCTGGTCCTCGACGACCGACCCGACGGTGGAGCGGCCCGGGACCGACACCGGTGGCGAGGCCGACACGGACACGGACATGGATGCCGACACCGACGCCGATGCGGACGCGGATTCGGACGTCGATACTGATGCCGACGCGGACACGGGTGGCGATGGCCCGTACGAGCCTACTTGGTGCTGGATGGCGGCACCAGTGGACTCAGGATCCAAGTGGACTTCCCTGGCGCTCCTGGTCGTGGACATGGCTACGGGCGCGGTGACCGAGGTCGGACGCTATAACATAGGGATTTACGGTGGCTTCGTGACCGCAGGACTTGTGCGCGATGGCAGCACGTTCGTATTCGCCGGCCACGAGGGTGACGGAATCAGAGGGCAGCGCCTTCATACCTCCACAGAAACCCTCGAACGCTGCGTAGGGACCACACGTTCGGAGTCGGTCGCATTCACGGGCAGCGAGTACGTCAGGGTGGAAGTGAAGGGGTTTGAATTAAGGCGTTACGCAACATTCGAAGATCTCTGTGCCGACCGTCCGACCTCCTCGGTCCCCACCGAATGGATCGAGCGCCTGGCCGTCGAGGGATCACAGGTGTATGGGATGTGGCACTCGGACGACCACGTCCAGATCGGGAACCTGGACAACGGCTACCCGATTAGGAAACTCCCCCTCGAGGGCTGGGAAGGCTGGGTCTGGGGCGTGAGCATGGCGGGTGGCAAGCTCCATCTGCTGAGCTACCCGGACCAGTGGAGGGAGCAGAGGGTCGAGTCCTTCGATCCCCTCACCGGGGCGCTGATCGAGGCGGTCGTCGTCCCGGACATGGGCTACGTCACCCGACCGAGCGGACTCTGGTGCGAGGTCTCGGTACCGTGAACCGGTTCCGGGTTGTCCCAGCAGTCCACCTGGTCATCGCTTTCGTCGCCCTGCTCGCCCTCGGCTGCGACTCGGGCAAGGACGACACCTCTCCCGAGGCCGACACGGATTCCGACGTGGACGCCGACGCCGACGCCGACACCGAGGACACCGGCTACCCCTGCGGACCGACCTGGGAGCCGGTCGGCGAGGGGCAGGCGTGCGCCAACTGCGCCGGCGCCGTCAAGCCCGGGTACTGCGACCAGCGCTGCTACGACTGCCCCGACGGCCACGAGTACTTCGCCGAGTGCGATCGCGTGGCCGGGACCTGCCGCTGCCTCATCGACGACGTCGAGGTCTGTACCTGCACGAGCACCTGGCCGGACAGCAAGTACGACTGCCAGCCCGAGGCGTGGGGCGGCGCGAACTGCTGCTGGATCGCGGGGTAGGCCGAGGACCACCCGCTTGCCACCGTGCCCTCTCCTGCCGTAGACTGCCGACGTCACCAGCATGGAGGGCACCATGCGTTCATCCACGATCGTCCCCAACGGCGCGCTCGTCACTCTGCTCGCGCTCGGCGGGTTCTCCTGCACCCCCGAGGAGGACACAGGTCATCCCTGCGGTGATGGCACCCACTGGGACGGGAGCACCTGCGTCACGGACGAGGCGGACACGGATACCGACGCCGATATCGATGCTGACACAGATGCCGACGCTGACGCCGACGCCGACGCCGACACCGACGCTGATGCCGACTCGGATGCCGACGCCGACAGCGATTCTGACTCAGATGCCGATTCCGTGATCGACACCGTGACCTACGCATGCGAGTCCGACGACGAGGAGTGGTTCTATGAGGTCGAGCTCATCGGCTGGGGTTCCGAGGTGGACCTCGACATCATCCAGAGTCCGGGTGGCGCGTACGAGTGGTCCGAGTCCCACGTGCTCAATCAGAGTGAATACGACCCGGATGGCACCTGGGACAAATACGACATCACACTTCCGATTGTGGCCGACTGGAAGGACCAGATCGACAGCGTGAACACGCTCTTCACCTGCGAAATGGAGCCCACAATGACCTGGATGGTCTCCTCCTATGACCTCGATGGCCACTTCGTCGACTGCGCCGTCTGGGGGCAGCGGATCGAGTACTACTCCTCGTTCGGGTGCTGGGAAGTCGAGTTCTGAGGTCGGCTGCCAGCCCGAGGCATGGGGCGGCGCGAACTGCTGCTGGATCGCGGGGTAGCGCGCGGACCACGTTCAGGAGCCGAGCCGGGAGCGGCCGAGATCGCCGTCTACGAGTCGCTGTCCATGGTGAACTCCGAGGTCGCGATGATCGTGCCGTCGGACGATGACCCGACCATCGCCGTCACCGTCTCCTCCTCGACCTCGCCCGCTTACCAGCATCCCGACCCGGCACAGCATGCTCCCAAGACGTGCCCCGGCTCCGACTCCCGGTAGACGGCCACCCTGCCGCACGCGGGGCAGGTGCCGAGCCAGGGACGGAGAGGGGGTGGGCGGGACATCGACGGGGGCCTCGGCGGACTGGTCTACCACGATAACGCCTCTGCGTGGGGGTCTCGACTCGGGATTACCACCTGCAGGAATTTGCTTTGATCGGTCACCTTCTGGGAGTACCCTGTAGAGGCGGCGGCCGGTCCGGTCGCGGAAGGAGGCCGAGATGAGGATCGCGTTCATGGCGCTCCTGGTCCTGGTCAGCGCGTGTGGGAACCCACCGGACCTGCCCATGGGGTGGGAGGATGCCGTGGCCATCGACGACTTGACCCAGACCTGGTGTGGCGGTTTCTGGGGCTACGACCACTCACCATCTGTCTCCGCCACAAGCTGTCACCTGGGTCTACGGGTGGTTGGGAATGATCTTTGGTTCGGCTGTTCAGAGGAGGTCGAGGGCTTCTTCCGTAGGGACGGCGTTCTGGTGGGTGTCCTCGTTCAGCCAGCGGGCATGGACCCACGCGTCCCCCCACCGTGCGAGTGCTACATCGGCGTGGAGGCGGAGATACCCGAAGACCCTCCGGCAACGGTTTCACTGTACACGCGATCGGGCAATTACGAGGAGGATAACCGACCCATCTTCATCGGCTCGGACGAGGTGGTACGCTGACCATGCGAGGCCGGGCGAAGGTCCAGCCCTGGCTGCTGGAGGAGGGCCGCTTCTCCTCGGTGACCAGCGACCCGAAGGCGGTCGACCTCGAGGCCTTCGCCCACCTCGCCTCTGGGACCGGCCGGTGACCGAGCGCCTCCGAACCGGAGCGGATCCCGGGCTCATCCGGCACCTGCGCGCCGAGATGCAGCGGGCGACGGGACGGGTCTACCGGATCGACCTGGAGGCGCTCGACGTGGAGAGCCTGCGCGCGTTCCAGCGGCTGCTCCAGGACCTTGAGGCTGAGAAGGCGAGGGCCGTACGGCGCGCGGCGATGGAGCCCTGGCGGGGGTGGTAGCGATGTCCCGGTATCACGATCTGGTCGGGGGTGGATCAGGAACCGCCCCGGGTTGGCGAGGGTACCAGGAGGTTCTTCTCCATGACATGGACATCGGGATGTTGCTCGTCGGGACCCCGGTCGATCCAGGCGTGCTTCTGGTAGAAGCGCATCGCCCGTGCATTGGTGGGGCTGACCCGAAGCCAAGCCGAGACCACGCCAGCGTGCCGAAGAAGCGACTCGACATAAGTGTCGAGATGCTTGCCGAGCCCGCGACCGCGGAACTCGTGGATGATGTAGTAGAGCAGGACGTGGGCTCGATGCGCATCGTTCGGATCTCGCCTCACCTCCACCTGCCCGACGATCTGGCTTTTCAGCCAGACATGGACGCAGCTTCCTGGCAGGTCCCGGTTCTTCGCCGAGAGCCCATCGAGGTACCGCCGGCACTCAGGTCCTGCCTCCTCGTAGAATCGCTCGGGCGAGCCGAAGCTGCACTCGAACGAGTCCGCCCGGAATCGGACGGCCTCCTCCGCGTGGAAGACGACGTCGATCTCGCGGAACTCAAAGTGGCCGGGACTGGTCATCGTCGGTGGGGTGTGGGGTGGCGAGCGGTCTCCGCCCGGACGATCGGGTCGACGTTGTCCGACTAACCTCCTCCAGGGAGACCTCGGGTTGGCACTCCACATGGGTGGGGCGGTCCCTGGCTCCGCCAAGGAGTCCGCCTGGTACTCCAGCGCGACCACCTGGACAACGGGCTTCGTCATCGCCAGCCGGCGCACGGCTGTGGCAGCCGTCTCGGTCGTCCAAGGCGGCATGGGCGGCGGCGTGTCGGGTGCCGATGTCAACATCCAAGCTCCCGCCTGCACTGAAGGTGCAGGGCCACCAGGAGCACGGACAACGCCTCTACGGGAGGCTCCATGCAAGCACAACTCGTTCTACTGCTCACTCTCTCGGCCTGCTCGCCGGATTCTGGCGACACCGCCCCGGACGACACCGCCCCGGACGACACCGGCTCGGATCCGGAGCCTGGTGACCTCCTCGCGCTGATGTCTGCCGCGGAGGAGATCGTCTGGCAGGGCTGGCCCGATGCCCTCCTGGTGGATGTGGTGGGTCTGAATGACACCATCTCCGGTACCACGCTACCCGAGGACTTCGGCACCTGGTACCTGATGTTCTGTGCCAACGACGGATCCGGAGGATCAGTCGAGATCGAATGGACGGCCACCGACGGCTTCGCCGAACCGTACGAACACTCGGAACCGTACACGGGCGTGCGGTATGAACCGATTCCGCGCACCCTCGATCTCGGCGGAGCATTCGATCTCGCCGATGATTCGGGCTTGTCCCACCCATTCACCTTCGTATCGGTCAACACGCCAGAGTCACCGGTAGTGGACGCCCGCTACAACCTCAAGCACGACGGCGGCTGGGTCTTCGTGGACATTGGCACGGGTGCGGTCACTGAGGAATAGAACGCCAAGTGCGGCTACACGAGTCTCGCCGTTCGGCTCGGTCACAAGCCGAGCGTAGGCTCCCGACGATGGTCCGCGGTAGGCCGTCGCCCCCGCCAGACGAGCTCGGTGCCGCCCTAGGGAGGACGGTCTACTCCGTCAGGTACTCCGCTGTGTACTCCAGCACGACGACCTGAACCCCAGGCTTAGCCCTTCCCAGCCTCCGGATCGCCATGGTGACAGCCTGTGCGAAGTCGTCGGCCAGCACGATGGACTCGGCCCCGTCCTCCACACCCAACAGGAAGCCCCTGACGCGGCTCGAGGTCCGGTCCCGGCACCATCACTCGCTCCGGATGATCGCTTGGCACCGCAGGTAGTCCTGGGCGATGGCGACGGCGATCGCTGCGTCCGGGTCGATGCCCCACGCCTTCGCGAGCGCCCGGAGCATGCCCTCCACCCGGTCCGTGAGCCGGACGGTGCGGACGTGCGTCCCGGGCGATGCGGGGGCTACGTTGGGCTTGAGCTGCTCGGCGACCGGTTCAGGTGCAGGAAGTCGGCGTCGGCTCGGCTGACGGGACTGGAGCCGCAACGGCGGGCTCTACGGCGACCTTGGCCCGGCGTGGTGGAGCCGGGATGCCGTGGCGCTGGCGGTAGCCCCACACGTTGGTGACCGTCACCCCCGAGAGCGCGGCGCTCTCGCGTCGGGCAGCATCCCGATCTGGTCGAGGTACGCGTCCATCTTCGTCCTTCGCGCCTTGCGCTTCTTGCCGACGCGGGTCGCCTCGGGTGCGGGTCCGGGCGCTGTCACGGTTGTAGGCGTGGCGGTGGCGTCGGGCTGGTCGCGCTGGGCGGCCCGTTCGGCGAGGTGGCGGCTGAGAGCGCTTCTGCCTCTCTTCCTGGGGATCATGCAGGCTCCGGTCGGCGATCGGCAGCAGGAGGGAAATCGAGTGCCCGCCTCCCCATAGCCCGTCCGGACCCGGCGTACCGCCTCCGTTGCCGCCCGTCGGACCGCGACGTCCAAGCTCCGAGCGCTGCTCCGGTCCTGCCCCGGCGACCGGTCGGGTCCTCGAGGCCGGGCACCTTCGCCGCCCGTGCATGGGTCCGCGAGAAGGTAAGGAGAAAGTTCCCGAATCCTCGCACGAACGACTTGATTGATACGGCGGACGAGAGCATGAATGGCGTGCCCCAACGGCATGAACCCGCCGGGAAGCCAAGGAGAAAGAGCATGATCCCCAAGACCACCCACACGCCCGACACCCTCGCCGCCCTGGACAACATCGCGATCCGGGCCCTCTACCGAGAGCTCACGGGAGCCAGGCCCGGCCGCCGGCCCCGCGACACCCTCGTCGCCGCCATCCTCGAGATCCAGGCCGAGACGCCCGCGGAGCCCGCTGCCACCGACGAGTCCACGAGCACCGCCCACCGCGACACCCTGGACCCGGCGAGCGGCCCAGTCCGGCTGGTCGGCTTCGCCTGCGAGGACCCGGAGCCCGCCACCGAGCCCGCCGCCGAGCCCGAGCCGGATCCCGGTGCCGCCCGCGACGCCAGACTGGAAGGCGATCCCACGACCGCCCCGATCCCCGAGCCCGCCCGGGTCCGGCTCACCGGCTACGGCGCCTACGAGGGCAGCGAGATGACCTGCCCGCTCCTCACCGTCACCCCGGTCGCAGCCGAGGTCCAGGTGGTGGACGCCCGGATCCGGTTCGACCTCGAGACGGGCCGGGGGAGGCCGCCTCGGGGCGTTCGCGCCCCGATCAGGGAGCGCCGCTCCGGGTGGCTGGGTTGGCTCGGGCCTTCGAGAGCCAGGTGTCGAACGCGTTGGCGAACGCCCGGGTCGCCCGCTCGTCGAACGGCGGCGGCCCGCTGCCCTGGATGATCCCCGACTCCCGCGCCTCGACGAGGAAGTCCCGGACGCTCAGGCGCTCCCGGACGTTCTCGGCGGTCCAGGTCTCGCCGCGTGCGCTCACGGCGGTGACCCCGTGCTCCACGAGTTCGGCGGCGAGCGGCAGGTCGGACGTGATCACGAGGTCGCCAGCCTGGGCGTGCTGAACCAGCCACGCATCGGCCACGTCGAGGCCCGGCTGGACCTGGACGGTGTGGATCCTGGGGTGGCGCGGCGCCTGGACCGGCCGGTTGGCCACCAGGGTGACCTCGACCCCGCGCCGTTCGGCAGCCCGGAAGACGATCTCCTTGACCGGACGAGGGCAGCCGTCGCCATCGATCCAGACGCGTGGATCCGACCTGAAACCGTCTTCGGGTTGGGGGTTCATCGCCACGATCCTCGTGAGTCTCTCCTACTCGGCTTCAACGACGGGCCCGCCACCGCCCACCTCGACATCAAGCACCAACATGGCGTGGTCCGACAGCCCCTCCCGCCCGGCGACAACGAGACCATCCACTCGGTCCACATAGTGAGCTCCTTTGGTCGTGACGTGAGGGGACAGGAGTGCGTGGTCAAGGCGGGACGTCACTCCCGAGGAGCCGGTCCAGCTCCAGGGTCCGGCGGCTACAGGAATCCGCCAGCCGAGGGTTTGGAGGCGTTGGAGGGCCTCGCTGCCCGGGCCCGGCGGATGGTCGGGGTCGACGTTGAGATCGCCCACCAGGACGGCAGGAGCCGAGAGGAACCTGCGGGTACCTTCCTCGAACCAGGCCCAATAGGCGCGTACCTCAGCTGGGGTCTTGTACATGGGGACCCGGAGGCCGACGAGGTCCAGCGCAGGATCGAGGACCCGGACGTGCAAGCAGTTGGAGGCCGCGTGCGAAGCGGGATCCGGATGCGAGAACACCCCTGCCTGCGCGGGGTACCGCGTGGCTACGAGGACCTGGTTGTACCCTGCACGCGCGCATGTCATGAAGCGAGCGTTCAGCCCGCCGACCCTCAGGGCCCTGCAGAAGGCGTCGTGGTCGGGCCCAACGACGTACTCGGTGAGCACGACCAGGCCCGGCCCAAGGGCCAGCAAGGCGGTCGGGAGGGCCTCGGGTACGGGCTTGCGCCGGGTTCTGTGGTTGACGTTCCAGGCGACGATGCGCACGAGCGGGACTCCCGGGGGCGGCGGTGATGCGGGAGGCGTGGCGCATCCCGAGCGCCCGACCTCCACATCGCCCTGGTGTAGCCCGCCCCCGGGCCCAGTGGAGGGGCCGACGCCGCAGGCTGGGTCCGCCGGTAGTAGAATCCGCTCTGGCTCTCTCCCCCCCGAGGCCGGCATGACCCGACCCTGGAGACCCGACCTGGAGATCCGCCATCGCGCGGCGCTGGCCCGCCTGCTCCGAGAGCATGGGGAGGAGGAGGCCGCGGCGAAGGTCGAGTAGCGGCCGACGCCGCGGGGAGGGGGGCGAGGTGGTCCGAGGTGAGCCGCCTCGCGGACGTCGGGACGGACGCTCCTCGTCGTACGTGACGAGCCCAGGGGCTCGCTCGGCGTGAGCCTCCTCTGGGGTTGCGGTCCTGTCGCGGCGGTCGGAGGCATTCGGTCGAGGTGAGGCGATCCACGTACGGATCCGGCATCTCCCTCCTGTGGTAGAGTTGAGGGCGAGGAGGATGCGATCATGCGCACCCAGGTCATCCTGCTCGCCCTCGTCCTGGCAGGCTGCGGCACCGGCCACGAGGATCCCGACGATGGCGACTGCGCCGACGGTGAGGACAACGACGGCGACGGATGGGCCGACTGCTACGACGGCGACTGCTTCGGCTCACCCGACTGCGAGGTCCCCGAAGACACGGGCCACCATCATCACTGGGACACGACCGACTCCTCACCGTGGGACACCGACTGGCACGACACCAGTTGGTGGATCTCCACCGAGATCAACATCGTCTCCTATGGCGCGGACGCCACGAGCTGGATCTACGAGGTCGAGCTCATCGGCTGGGGCTCCCTGGTGACCATCGACATCTACCGGAACGAGGGCGGAGACGTGTGGGAGGAATCTCACGAGCTCCTGAACATCGAATACGATCCCAACGGCGAGTGGGACCGATGGGGCATCACGCTCCCGATCGTGACCGATCCGATGGACCAGATCGACAGCGTCAACACGTGGTTCGAGGGCACCGAGGCCATGGAGGCCACGATGACCTGGATGGTCACCGCCTACGACATGGACGGCTACTTCGCCGACTGCGCCGTCTGGGGGAAGCGAATCGAGTACTACGCTTCCCACGAGTGCTGGGAGGTCGTGTTCTGACAGTAGACGTGGGCCGCGACTCGCGGAAGCCGAGAACCAGGAGTCGCTCGGCCTCCGCAGCGGACAACGCCACCACGGGCTGGCGGGACAGGGCACCGATGCGCTCGGCCTCGCCCTCCAGTGCGTGCGGCACCGGGAGGGGCCGAGCCTCGTCCGGATCGGTGACCAGGTTGTACCAGGCCACGGGCTTGTCCGGGCGGGCCAGGAGCCTGCCGCCGAGGAGGCGCAGGGCGGCGCTGGCGTGGCTGCGTGGGTGCATCCGGCTGGCGGTGGGAAGGGGGCAGGTCAGATGAACGCCTCATGGGGGGACTGAACGGCCTCTTGGGGTGACGGTCAGGCCGCTTCAGCGGACGGTGAGGTTCTGGAGGCGGACGAGGCAGGCACGTGGAGAGGTCCTGGAGTGGCACGGTGGCCGGACCGACTCGGGGGGGCGCACCTGGGGCGTTCCGACGGGTGGGGGTCGGGCCGGGTGGTGGCCAGGAGGCGGTGGATGTGGCGATCAGGGGGTGTGCAGGTGGATTGCCGGCGGTCGCGGCGGGGGCCGCGGGAAGTGGAGGCCCGCGGGCGGCGGAGGCGAGCAGGCCAGCGAGGACGTCGAGGGTGGCCGGCGGGAGGACGACGCAGCGGAGACGGAGTGGGTCACCGCAGATCGGGCAGGCGGCGCGTTGACGTCCGGTCGGGAACGCGTCCGGCTCACCAGGGGCTGCAATCGAGCGAAACCTGGAGGTTCAGCCAGAGCGCGGGGTCGACCACGACCGAGTCGTCGGTCTTCCAGTCGACCACGGCGGGCGCCCACCCGGTGTACCCCACCAGGAGGTCCGTGTACCGGGCGGCGAGGAGGTCGGTGGTCGGCTCGGCCCAGGCGAGCATGACGAGCTCGTCGTCGTCGCAGATCATGCCAGCGACGTGGTCGCCCCAGTTGTATCCGCCCGAGGCGTCCTCGTCGGTGAAGACGAAGGGCCAGACGACGCCCGTGCCCACGCCCGTCTCCACGTCCCACGCCACCGAGTCCTCGGGCGGCCTCTCCTCCACGGTGATCGACCACGGGTCGGTGATGGGGTACGACTCGGCCACGGAACTCCAGTCGTCCATGTCCAGGGCGACGAAGCCCATCTGCGAGGGGTCTCCCTCGATCTCCAGGCCGCCCCCGATCGTGAGCGGCAGGTTCGCCCAGAGGTTCGCGGCGAGTGGGATCCCGGTCACCGGGTAGAGCGTGGCGTCGGTCCCGAAGCCCGAGGGGCCGGGCAGAACGGCGTTCCAGCCCTCGACCAGGCCCATCTTCGAGAACTCGGCCGGGATGATGCCTGCCACCCAGGTGGGGATGACCTGACCCACACCCACCCAGTACTCGATCTCGTCGTGGTGCCGGTCCGCATCGAGATCCTCGTGAAGCCCGGGCAGGTACATGGCGACCTGGAAGCGCGGCCACAGTGTGGGGTTGAGCTCGACGAGGTCGGTGGAGGGTGGATCGGCCACGGACACGCCCTGGGTGGCCGAGGTCACCATCAACGCCGCGAGAGGGGGGTGGTCGAAGGCCGGCTCGTCGGGGCCCGGCGAGAACCAGTTGAGGGTGAGCACCGTACTGTCGATGCCGCCCTCGATCTCGAAGATGAGGTCGGCGTCCACGTCGCCGTCGGTGTCCACGTCGGTGTCGGTGTCGGTGTCCGGGGGTGCGGTGTCGTCCTCTGCGGTGTCGCAGCCGGCGAGAAGCAGGGCAAGAAGCGCAGTCGTCGTGAAGGCGGACGGCATGGGGAGGCCTCCTTCTGGCGGAAGTGTATCCCAGGACAGGATCAGCCGCGCAGCCTGCCTACACCGTCGGCTTTCCGAAGTACCGGACCCCCCCCAAGGCCCACTCCCCGGCCGGTACGAGTCGTCCCGCCCTGACCATCCGCGAGAGCTGGCTGCTGCTGCACCCGAGGGTCCGCATGACTCCCGGGTCGTGAGGAACCCCGCGGCGTGGATCGCCTCGACGACCTTCTCCAAGCCGCTCGGGGCGTGGCCGGCCAGGAACCGCGGGATTCCCCTGGACACCGCCCGGTGCTGGGATCGGACCCTGGTCGCGTCCCCGCATCCTCTGGCACAGCGCGGGTCCATGGCTTGCGCGCTCCACACCCATTCGTCGGTCGTGAGCCCGTCGTCCTCGTCGTCCGACTCGAACCGTACGGAGGCGGAGTCGCCTCGCTCCACGCCTCGCCTGAAGTGACGAACTGACACTTTACATCATCTTGACAAGTGCCTGCATGCAAGCGCGGGGTCGGATCTCCCGACCCCGGAGGGCGATGATCGACAGGAAAGATCACGCCATGACCAGACTCTTCGCCCTTTCTCTCACCACTCTCGTCGGGATCGTGCTCTCCATGGCCGCCTTCTCGGCCGTCGTGTCCAGTCCCGCACCCTCGGTGTAGGCCCCTGACTCCGGGCCGGGCGAATCCGCCCGGTCCTCGGCATCCGCCAAGCCTCATCGCCTCGAGGCGGTCGTGCCTCGGGTACCGCAGGCCGCCCTCCGTCAGGTGGAACGGTGCCGGCCGCGGGACTCTCGGGCGAGCCACCGGCCGTCGAGGATGAGGAGGGCGACCAGGAGCCAGGCGGCGAGCACGGAGGGGAGGACGCTGCCCCGGGAGAGCCCCCAGATGCCGGGGACCACGACGATCGGCAGGGCAGCGAGACTCTGTGAACGAAGGCTCCGATCGACGGGCCCCGCAGCCACTGGCGCTGCAGCAGGGCGGCCATCATGAAGAAGAACAGCGCCGACACCATGACGAGCCAGCCGGAGTCCCGGAGGGAGACGAGGCGGGCGAGGGCGACCAGCCCGATCGTGTAGAGCGCGGTCCAGGTGAGACCCGTGATGGCCACGTGGCGGGTGACGGCTCGCGCCACGGCTGCTCGGGACAGGGGGAGGAGGTCCCACGTCCCCACGTCAAACCACCGGGTCGACGTCGTCCCTCCGGCGGCCACACCACCCAGCGGCCGGGCCGCCACGACGACGAGCGGCATGACCGACGCAGCCACGAGGGAGAAGGCGAGGAGCTCGTGTATCGGTCCGGACGTGGTCATCGCGCAGGCGAGTCCCCATGCCCCGGCGGTCAGGGCACCCGCCACCACCAGCGGACGGCCGAGTCCCACCCGGAGGTCGGCCCGTAGCCGCTCCGGCGGCGAGAGGCCCAGCCGGTGGATCGGCCTGGCGAACCTCGGCGGGCGCCTCTGCCCGGCCTCGAGCCGGTCGCGGATCGGGGGACCTCCCGCGAGGACGGTGGCTGCGAGGAGGAGCCCGGCTGTCCACACCAGGCCCGGCCGCTGCACGATTCCGGCGATCACGAGCAGGCTGACCAGCATCCAGACGGATCCGAGCAGGGCCAGCAGCGACCGCGCCCTCCAGCCGCGGGTCAGCGTGCCCGCGACTGCGAGGGGGAGGAGGAGGGCGACCACGCAGGTGGCAGCCGGCAGCAGACCGCGTGCGTCGCCGGTCGCGAGGCTCGCGAGCCATGCGACCCCCACGAGCGGAACACCGATCGCGAGCGCCAGGACGATCCCCTCCACGCCGGCCCGTACGCGCTCCGACAGGGGCAGCACCGGCACGCTCCCCTGCGGCCACGTCCAGGACAGCGTTCCTGCACTGAAGAAGCCGACCGGGAACAGGAACGTCAGCGCGAGAAGGTACAGGTGCTTCCCGGTCAGGACGGGTGCCAGTGCCCACGTCAGGAACCACAGTCCCCCGAGCCCGCTGGTGGCTGCCTCGATCGGCTTCGGTGGCCGCACGAGGAGCCGCGCCGTCGTCCGGGCGTGGGCGAGCGCGGCCCGGAGCGTGGCGGTCACGGCGCCTCCCCGTCGGGTCGGCCCCCCAGGCCCCAGGCGACCAGGCACTCCTCGAGGGTGCGTCCCTCGCCGACCAACGCGTGGGTCTCGCCCTCGGCCAGCACCCGGCCCCGGTCGAGCACGAGGAGGCGGTCGGCGATCCGCTCCACGTCGGCCACCTGGTGGCTGCTCACGATGACGCTTCGCTCGGGATCGCGCACGACCTCCAGGACCGTGGCGAGGAGCGCCCGTCTCCCGGCGAGGTCGAGGCCGGCGCCGGGCTCGTCGAGCACGAGGAGGCGCGGCCGGAACGCCAGCGCGATCACGAGCCGCACGCGCGTGCCCTCCCCGCGCGAGAGCTCGCGCACCCGGCGGCCGGGCTGGACCTCGAAGCGGTGGAGGAGGCGGGCCACCAGGTCCGGGTCCCAGGTCGTGTAGTAGCCGGAGAGGATGTGGAGCAGGGTGCCGATCCGCACCTCGAAGAGCGGTTGGTCGTCGCTCATCCACCCGAGCCGGGTGCGCACCTCGCTCACGTCCCGGTGCGGGGTGAGCCCCAGCACGGCCACCGTCCCACCGTCCGGGCGGTCGAGCCCGGGCAGGAGGCGCAGGAGCGTGGTCTTGCCCGCGCCGTTCGGACCGATCACGCCCACCACGGCTCCCGGCGGCACGCGCCAGGTCGGCACCTCCAGGGTGAAGGCGCCCCGGCGGCGCACCAGGCCCTCCACCACGACCAGGTCGTCGTTCACGGCGTCCTCCTTGCGGCCAGCAGGCCGTCCACGGTCTCGCGGATCTCGGCGTCGTCGAGCCCAAGGGTACGCGCCCGCTCGACCGCGCCGCCGAGCGCCTCCCTCGCGTGGGCGCGGGCCTGCACGCGGGCCGCCTCGCCCACGCCCTCGGCGACGAACGTGCCCTGCCCCTGGCGGCGCACCAGGAGGCCCACCGCCTCGAGGTCGGCGTAGGCGCGCCGCACCGTGATGAGCGAGACGCGCAGCTCCACCGCGAGGTCGCGCACCGAGGGCAGGAGCGTGCCCGGCGGCAGGGCACCGGCCCGGACCAGGTCCGCCACGCGGTCCACGATCTGGCGGTAGTACGGCACGCCCGACGCGGCGCTCAGGACCAGGAGCGGCTTCATGTGTATGTACATATACACAGATGGATGTCGAGCGCAAGCCCAGTGGTCGAGGGTCCAACCGGCAGCCGAGGGTTCGCGAAGAGGTGACGTCCGACCCCGCGCGGCCGTCTCGGGCTCAGGATACGTTGCGCCTCCAAGGGAGTCGTCGTGCCCGCCCTGCTGCCTGCCCTTGCGCTCCTCCTCCTCCTGGCCGCCGGTTGCGGTACCGAGACCCCGGCGGACGAGACAGGCCCCGAGGACTCGTGCGTCTGGTGCATCGACGACGACACCGGGTGGGTACGGGACGACGACGGTGACGGGTGGACCGTGCCCGAGGGGGACTGCGACGACGACGATCCCGCGATCCACCCCGGCGCCGAGGAGATCCCCTACGACGGGATCGACCAGGACTGCACCGGCTCCGACCTGACCGACGTGGACGGTGACGGGTACGATGCCGAGAAGGCGGGCGGCGACGACTGCGACGACGGGGACGCGGCCGTGAATCCCGCGGCCGAGGAGACCTGGTACGACGGCGTGGACCAGGACTGCGGCGCCCACACCGGCAGCGATTACGACGCCGACGGGGACCAGCACGACGCCGAGGCCTACGGGGGGGACGACTGCTACGACCGGGACGCGCGGGTATACCCCGGCGCCACGGAGGCGTGCACCGGGATGCTCGACGAGGACTGCGACACGTTCGTGGACTGCGAGGACCCGGACTGCGACGGCGTGGATCCGTGCCCGGAGACCACCGGCGGGTGATCCGAGATCGACCGGACCCCGTTCGCGCGGATCGGGAGGACAGAAGGCCACTTGCTGCGGCAGCAAGTCGACTTGTGTCCACCGAATCGGGACGCAACTCCACTTGCTGCGGCAGCAAGTTGACTTGTGTCCTCTGCAGGGGTCGGAGACTGGACACAGGTCGCCGTCATGACGTCATGAAGGGCGGTTGTGTCGCCTCAAAGCCCCCATGTCAGGACACAACTCCACTTGTGGCGACAGCAACACGACTTGTGTCCCCCTGGGGGCGAATGACGGACACAAGTCGGCATCATGACGTCATGAGCATGAGTTGTGTCGCCCCCACCTCTCCCTTCCGGGTCGGCGCGGCCCAGGAGGCCGCGTGGGGCCGAGGCGGCGAGCCCGTCGAAGGGGATCGGCTGCCCGGGCCACGGGCTCGTGTCGTCCGCCACCGGCGTGACACTCGTGCCACCCGACGGCTCAGCCCGTGCCTGGAGGCACCGTGACCATCCTCACCGTCCTGGGCGTGATCGCCGGCGGGTTCGTCCTGTTCCTCGTCGGGATGCAGGTCTTCCTGGTCCTGCGGGTCCGGCGGCAGCGGGGCCGGCCGGTGCCCGAGCTGGCCGGGCGTCTGGGGCGAGCCGCGCGGGACCGTGCCCCCTCCCTGTTCTACTTCCACAGCCCGGCGTGCGGGCCCTGTCGCGCCATGACCCCGATGGTCCGGAAGCTGCCCGGCTTCGAGCGCACCGTCTTCGAGGTGGACGTCACCCGGGACATGGAGACGGCGCGCCGGTTTGGCGTCATGGCCACGCCCACCACGGTCGTGGTGCAGGCGGGCGTCGTCCGCGACGTGCGAGTGGGACCCCAGTCGGAGGCGACGCTCAAGGCGCTCCTGGCCTGAGGCGCCGCCAGGGTGCACGGGCGGGTACGGCGCTTCCCCGACCGGGCCGTAGCGGCCTGTCCGGGCCGACGGGACGGCGCGGGGATACAGCGGCGGTGCCACCCCGGAGCCGTGATGGCCCCGAGCGACCGACACTCCCTGCCCACCCGGCCAGCCGGCGGCGCCCCGTAGGCGTGCGGCGGTGTCGGATCGCGCCTTCCTCCTCTTCTACGTCCTCTGGCTGGTGGTGTGCGTCGGGGCGGTGGAGGCG
>JBFYZZ010000187.1:0-22144 GCA_041309225.1 Deltaproteobacteria bacterium
CGCGACGTCACCGCAGCGTTCGCCGGCCGCCTGCGCGCTGCCGGCGTCGCGGTACCCGCGGTGAGCGTGGGCTCCACCCCCACCGTCGCGGCCGTCGACCACCTCGCGGGCATCACCGAGATCCGGCCGGGCAACTCCGTCTTCCACGATGCCTTCCAGGTCGCGATCGGCACCTGCAGCCTCGACGACTGCGCCCTCACCGTGCTCTCCACGGTGATCGGCCGCCACCCGGCCCGCGACGCCGCCGTGCTCGACACCGGCACCCTGGCGCTTTCGGCCGATCCCGGCCCCCGTCACGTGGACCCGGACTGCGGCTACGGGGTGCTCCTCGATCTCGACGGGGTACCGATCCCCGACCTGCGCCCCATGGCCCTCACGCAGGAGCACGCCGTGGTGCGCGGCCCCCTGCCCGACGGCCTCCTCCCCTGGGGATCCCGCGTCCGGGTGGTCCCCAACCACGCCTGCCTCGCGGTGGCCTGCCACGCTCGGATCCACGCCGTCCGGAACGGGCGGGTGGTCTCCACCTGGTCCGTGGCGCGCGGGTGGTGACCTGCGGCTCGAACAGGGTGGTTCCGGGTCCCGTGGATTCGCACCGGCGGCTGACCGGGTCCCGGGGAGCCGGAGGCCGCTCCCCGTCGGTCCGGAGGGCCGGAGGGCTGGAGGCCGGCTGGGGTGACCGGGGATTTCGCTGGCCACATCTCCGTGAGACGATGCCAACCTGTCGAGTCGTGGCCGCGGGTGGATTTCCCCGTCGGTGGAGGGCGGGCACGAACGACGCGCCTGCGCCGAGCAGATCGACGGCCGCCGCAGGCGGAGGGGCGAGAGATGCGGACTAGAACGGCGCGAACCGGTTTGCCGCCCAGTAGTCCTCCCGAAGCGCCTCCTGCTGGGCGAGGAGGCCGTGGTAGTGCCCCGACTCCCACTCGGCGAGGCGCAGCAGGAACGCCTTCACCTCGGGATCCTCCGCCGTTTCGGCGGAGCGCCGGTAGAACGCCTGGGCGTCGGCCTCGAGCTGGATCCCGATGCTCAAGGCCGTCATCTCGAAGTGGGCCTGGGCAGCCCGGGCCTTGAGCCGTGCGGAGAAGATCGGGCTCGATCCGGTGAGCGGGAGCGCGTCTCCGAGGCTCGCCGAGGTGTCTGCCCGGCCCGTGTCGACCAGGGAGCGGTACTGGGCGCGAAGGTAGTCGGCGTGCTGCCTCTCCTCGGCGGCGAGCGTCTCGAAGACCTCACGCCCCTGCGCATCGTCGGTGGTCCGTGCGGCCATCCGGTAGAAGTGGTGGCCCTCGATCTCGGCCTGGATGGCCTTCTCGATCGCCTCGATGACGGTGGACGACGGCATGGATCCTCCTTGCTACGGTGCGCTGGAGCCGACGATCCGCCAGCGACACGCCGTGTTGCAGCCTACCGGCCCGCCCTGGCGAGACGATCGTTGACGAGCGCGACGTAGGCCGCCCTGGCGGCGTCGGGGGCCATCCCCCGGCGCGACGCCCAGGCGTCCCACTTCGCGCGGCCCCGGAAGTCCATCACGCCCGGGCGCTCCGCGGCGACGTCGCCCTCGGTGGCCTGCTTGAACAGGCCATAGAGCCCGAGCAGCACGTCGGGTGGCTGGGGGGAGGGGAGGGTCCGGGAGAGCGTCACGGCTTCGTCGAACGTGGTGACCGGCATGGGGTCTCCGCAGCACGGGACCTCTCCCCTGTAACCGCACCTGACCATTCGTGGTCCTCGACACCGGGCCTCCGCCGGGGCAATAGGGGGACCCCCGGACCCGTAGGGTTCGCCCGCCGGAGCGCCTCCGCGTGAACAACATCCGGAACATCGCCATCATCGCCCACGTGGACCACGGCAAGACCACGCTCGTGGACCACCTGCTCCGCCAGGCCGGTGCCTGGGCGGCCCACGAGATCGTCCAGGACCGGGTCATGGACTCGCTCGACCTCGAGCGCGAGCGAGGCATCACGATCCTCTCCAAGTGCACGGCCGTCACCTGGAAGGGCACCCGCATCAACATCGTGGACACCCCGGGCCACGCCGACTTCGGGGGAGAGGTCGAGCGCATCCTGTCCATGGTCGACGCCGCCCTGCTCCTGGTGGACGCCTCCGAGGGGCCCCTCCCGCAGACCCGGTTCGTGCTCCAGAAGGCGCTGTCCAACGGCCTCACGATCGTCGTCGTCATCAACAAGATCGATCGTCCGGACGCCCGCATCGGCGAGGTCGTCCAGGAGGTCTACGACCTCTTCATCGACCTCGGGGCCGGCGACCAGCAGATCGAGTTTCCGCTTCTGTACGCCTGCGCAAAGGCGGGTACCTGCGGGCCCACACCCGAGGACCAGCACGACCTCGTCCCCCTGTTCGAGGCGGTCCTGGCGCACACCCCGCCCCCGATGGGCGATCCGGCCGCCCCGCTCCAGTTGCTCGTCACCCAGCTCGACCACGATCCGTATGTGGGCCGGCTCGCGATCGGTCGCGTTCGCAACGGCACGATCCGCGAGCGTGACGACGTGGGCCTCGTCGCGGCCGACGGCATGGTCGTGCCCGTGCGGGTCAACCTCCTGTTCCGGCACGACGGCCTCAAGCGGGTCCATGTGCAGGAGGCCCTCGCCGGGGAAATCGTGGCCATCGCGGGCATCGCCGCCCTGTCCATCGGGGACACGCTCACCGACCTCGACCACCCCCGTCCCCTCCCGCGGGTCCGGGTGGACGAGCCCACCATCGGGGTGATCTTCACCCACAACGACAGCCCCCTCTCGGGGCGCGACGGCAGGTACGTCACGTCCCGGAAGATCCGCGAACGTCTCGAGAAGGAGGCCCTCCACAACGTCGCCATCCGGCTCGAAGACACCGACGACACCGCTGCGGTGCGTGTCTACGGTCGGGGTGAGTTGCAGCTCTGCATCCTGGTCGAGCAGATGCGGCGGGAGGGCTTCGAGCTCTGCATGTCCAAGCCGGAGGTCCGCCTCCGGGAGGTGGGGGCGCGGGTCCAGGAGCCCTACGAGATCGCCGTCCTGGACTTCCCCGAGGACTTCATGGGCGTGGTCACCCAGAAGCTCGCCTACCGCAAGGGGCGGATGGAGGAGATGAAGCGCGACGGGAGCGGCCGGATACGGCTGGCGTACCGGATCCCCGCCCGCGGGCTCATCGGGCTCCGGGGGGAGTACCTCAACGACACCCGCGGCATGGGCCTCCTGCACACCCTGTTCGACGGGTGGGACGAGCAGGCGGGGTACATCTGCTACCGCGTCTCGGGTGCGCTCGTGGCCGATCGGCCGGGCATCGCCACCTCCTACGCCCTGTTCCACCTGCAGCCGCGCGGCCGGCTGTTCGCGGCCCCGGGGACCGAGTGCTACGAGGGCATGGTCGTGGGCGAGAACGCCCGCGGTAACGACATGAACGTCAACGTGTGCCGGGAGAAGCACCTCACCAACATCCGGGCGGCCGGGGCGGACGAGAAGCTCATCCTGACTCCGCCCGTCATCCATACACTCGAGTCCGCCCTCGAGTTCATCGCCGAAGACGAGCTCGTGGAGGTCACCCCGGCGGTGATCCGCCTGCGCAAGCGGATCCTCGCCGCCAACATGCGGTCCATCGTGCGCGGTCCGCGCCGGGACGGGGAACCCACCGCGTGATCGACGCTCCCTTCGTCGCCATCGACTTCGAGACCGCCGACGAGGGGCCCGACAGCGCCTGCGCGGTGGCCCTGGTCCGCGTGGAGGACGGCCGGCTCGGCCCCACCTTCCGGCGCCTGATCCGACCGCCGCGCCCGGAGATCCGGTTCACGTGGGTCCACGGTCTGACCTGGGCGCACGTGGCGGGCAAACCCCCGTTCGCGGGGGTGTGGCCCGAGGCCGCTCCGCTGCTCCGTGGGGCCGCCTTCCTCGCCGCGCACAACGCGCCCTTCGATCGGCGCGTGCTCGAGGCCTGCTGCACCGCCGCCGATCTCGCGCCGCCACCGCTACCCTTCGTCTGCACCGTCCGCCTCGCCCGTGCTGCGTTCGGCATCTTCCCCACCCGCCTGCCCGATGTGTGTTCGCGCCTCGGCATCCCGCTCGTCCACCACGATCCGGCGTCCGACGCGGAGGCGTGTGCCCGGATCGTGACCGCGGCCCGCGAGATCGCGGTCGGCCGCGCCGCCCTGGCCCGGCTGTTGGACCTGACCGGATCCGGCGGGGGCGGATAGGGGGCCGTCGCTCCAGGGGAGCCTGCATGCCCGCCGTGCTGCACCTGCCCTCGATCCCAAGCGCCTTCCTCACCGAGCCCGGCCGGGACCCGGGACGCCCCTCCGGAGACCGCCCGTGACCACCCACCACGACTGGCCGATCTGGGTGTGGGTGGGCTTCAATGCCTACGTCCTGGTGATGCTCTTCCTGAGCCTGATCGCCCACCGCGGGCAGAAGGCGGTGTCCCTGCGCTCCGCCGCCGGCTGGAGCGTCTTCTGGATCGCGGCGGGGCTCGCGGTGAACGTCTTCGTGTGGTGGTACGCGGGCCATCAGGCCGGCCTGCAGTTCTTCACCGGCTACCTCCTGGAGGAGTCGCTCTCGGTCGACAACCTCTTCGTGATCCTGACGATCTTCTCCTACTTCGGAATCCCGCCCGCCCGTCAGCACCGAGTCCTCTTCTGGGGCATCCTCGGGGCCATCGTCTTCCGGGGGATCTTCATCCTCGCCGGTACCGCGCTGGTTGAGCGCTTCCACTGGATTCTCTACCTGTTCGGCTTGTTCCTCGTGGTCACCGGGGCCCGCATGGGTTTCCACGAGGACGCCAAGGTGGACCCGGATCAGAACCTCTTCGTGCGGGTCTTCCGCCGCTTCGTGCCCGTGTGCACCGAGATCGGGACCGACCGCTTCTTCATCCGCCTCTACGGGCGGCTGTGCGCCACCCCCATGCTCGTGGCCCTGCTGGTCGTCGAGACCTCCGACGTGATGTTCGCCGTGGATTCCATCCCGGCGGTGTTCTCCGTCACCACCGATCCGTTCATCGTCTTCGCGTCCAACATCTGCGCCGTCCTGGGCCTGCGGTCGCTCTACTTCCTGCTCCAGGGGGTGATGGGCCTGTTCCGGTTCCTGCGGTACGGACTCGCTTTCATCCTGGTGTTCGTGGGCGGCAAGATGCTCGTGACGGATCTCTTCCACATCCCCACCGCGATCTCGCTCGGCGTGGTGGCCGGGGTGCTCGCGATCACGGTGTTGGCCTCGCTGGTCGCGCGAAAGCGGGAGAACGACCGGGCGGACGAGCCCACCGTGGACCTCGGCTGCCTCCCCCCCGAGAACCCGGGCGACACGACCTGACCGGGATCCGTTCCGACGGCCCCTCCGGTTGACAGCCTCCGGGGGCCACCCTAGAGGAGGCTCCCCGCCCCCTCCCGAGGGGGTTTCGCCCGGATCCCCCCGAGCCCCGGAGCGTCCATGCGCATCGCGATCCTCGGAGCCGCTGGTCGCGACTTCCACAACTTCCTCGTGCTTTACCGGGACGATCCCACGGTGGAGGTGGTGGCCTTCACGGCCACCCAGATCCCCGGGATCGAGGACCGCCGGTTCCCGGCCGAGCTGGCCGGCCCCCGCTACCCGGACGGAATCCCCATCGTGCCCGAGCAGGACCTCGAGCGCCTCGCCCTGGAGTCGGGCGTCAAGCAGTTCGTGTTCTCCTACTCCGACGTCACGGTGGGCCACGTGGCGTCCCTGGCGGCCCGGGCCAATGCGGTGGGGGCCGATCTCGTGCTCCCGGGCACACGCACCATGCTCCACAGCCGCAAGCCGGTGCTCGGCATCGGCGCCGTCCGCACGGGATGCGGCAAGAGCCAGACCACGCGCTACCTGCTCGATCTGCTGGGGAAGCGCAGGCGGAAGGCCGTGGGCATCCGGCATCCCATGCCCTACGGCGACCTGGCCGCCCAGGCGGTGCAGCGCTTCGCCTCCGCCGAGGACCTCGTCCGGCACGGGTGCACCATCGAAGAGCGCGAGGAGTACGAGCCCTACATCGCCCGGGGCCGCGTGGTCTACGCGGGCGTGGACTACGCACGCATCCTGGCCGCTGCGGAGGAGGAGGCCGACCTCATCCTGTGGGACGGTGGCAACAACGATCTGCCCTTCGTGGAGCCCGACCTTCACCTCGTGCTGGTGGATCCCCACCGGCCGGGCCACTCCCGGATCTACTGGCCCTCCGAGGCCCAGGTCCGCCTCGCCGACGTCGTACTCATCGCCAAGAGCGGCACCGCCACCCCCGAGGCCATCGAGGGCGAGCGCCGCCTGGCCAGAGAGCTGGCACCGCGCGCCGAGATCGTAGCCGTGGACTCGGTGCTACGGGCCGTCGGCGTCGACGAGGCCTCCCTCGAGGGCAGGCGGGTGGTCTGCGTCGAGGACGGCCCCACCACCACCCACGGCGGCATGCCCTACGGCGCCGCCACCCTCCTGGCCCGGCGGGCCGGTGCCGTGATCGTCGACCCCCGGCCCCACTTCGTCGGGGAAATCGCCGAGACGTACCGCAAGTACCCCACCATCGGGCCGCTCGTGCCCGCCATGGGCTACTCCCCGGATCAGGTGGCCGACCTCGACGCCACGCTCCGCGCCGTGCCCGCCGACCTCGTGCTCTCGGGCACCCCCATCGACCTCGGAGGGCTCGTACGCCCCGACCGGCCCATCGTGAACGTCGCCTACGACCTCGCCGAGATGCACGGGCAGCCGTCTCTGTCGGGCATCCTCGATCGCTGGCTCTCCGAGGTCGGTCTGGGCGGTTAGCGCCCGGGCGGGTCAGGCCGTGAGGCCGGCCCGGTCGAACCGGGCTCCGAGCGCCTCGAGCAGGCGGCCGTTCAGCCCACCGAAGCCGCCGTTCGAGAGGATGGCCACCACGTCGCCGGGCATGGCGTTGGCCGCGATGGTGGCGGCGATCTCCGGCGGGGAGGGGACGTGGTGCGCCTCGAGCCCACGAGCGAGCAGGGCCTCGACGAGCACGGCGGGGTGGAAGCGCTCCGTGTCGGGCATCGCGTCGACCCGGCCCGGATCCGCGATCACCACGACGTCGGCCCGATCGAACGCCTCCGCGTAGGCCCGCTGGAAGACGGCTCGCCGGCTCGTGTTGGAGCGTGGCTCGAAGACCGCCCACAGGCGGCGGCCACCGAAGCGCAGGCGCAGGGCGTCCAGCGTGACCCGCACGGCCGTGGGGTGGTGAGCGAAGTCGTCGATCACCGTGACGCCGCCCGGCTCCCCGATGACCTCCTGGCGCCGCCGGATCCCGCGGAAGGTCGCGAATCCCTCGGCCATCTCGGCGGGTCCGAGGCCCTCGCGGTCGAGCGCCGCCACCGCGCCCACCTGGTTCCAGAGGTTGTGGTCCCCCACCATGCAGGACGTGAACGCGCCGTAGGGACGGCCGGCGTGCCGCACCTCGAAGCGCATGGTGCCCGCCTGGGGATCCACGTCGAGGATCCTGCCGTCCCAGGGGCAGTCCGGCCCGTAGCGCCGTACCTCGCAGCCCGCCGCGGCGGCCACGTCGCACACCTCTGGATCGGCCCAGTACGCGACCAGGCAGCCGTCGTCCGGCGGGAGGAGCTCGACGAAGGACCGGAACGCGGTCTTGACGTGGTCGAGGTCGCGGTAGATGTCGGCGTGGTCGAACTCCACGCTGGTGACGATGGCGGTACGCGGCCGATAGTGCAGGAACTTTGGGCGCTTGTCGAAGAAGGCGGTGTCGTACTCGTCGCCCTCCACGACGAAGTGGCGGGGCACCCCCGGCGCGGCCCCGCACGCCCGGGCGGTGCGGTCGAGGTTCGCGGGCACCCCACCGACGAGGTATCCGGGCACCCGGCCCGCGCGCTCGAGGAGCCACGTGCAGATCGCCGTGGTGGTGGTCTTGCCGTGGGTGCCGGCCACCACGAGCGGGCGCGTTCCCTCCAGGAAGAGCACGCCGAGCAGCTGGGGCATGGAGCACCAGACGAGGTCCGAGGAAAGCAGCGCCCGCGCCTCGTCATAGACCGCCCGGACGACGTTGCCCACCACCACGAGGTCAGGTCGGTGGTCCAGGTTCGTGGGCTTGAATCCTTCCATGACCCGGATGCCGAGGCCGGCCAGCACGTCGCTCATGGGCGGGTAGACGCCCGTGTCGCTGCCGGTGACGGCATAGCCCGCGTCCTTGAGCATGGCGGCGAGCGCGCCCATGGCGGTGCCGCAGACGCCCATGAGGTGGATCGTGCGGAGGGGGGAGGGGAGGGCGTCGCCGAGGACGGGCATCGCGGGCTCCGCCGGAGGGGAGGGGGTCGGGGAGGCTGGATTCACACGCAGGGTGCGGGGGCGCAAGGCGGGGCATTCTGCGGGCCCTGGCCCGCGTTACCCTGTGCGCCCACAAGCCGGCCCGGAGGTCGCCATGGCCCGCCCCCCGCTGCTCGTCCGCCTCCTCGCCCTCGCCCTGGCGCTCCTCGCGCCGGCCGCGGCACCCGCCGAGGAGGAGAACCCCGTTGTGCCCAGCGTGGGCGCGGCCAGCGTGCCCGCCGGCGGCACGGGTGTCGTGCCCGTCGATGTCCTCGTGCCCGAGGGGTACCACGTCTACCGCGACATGACCGAGGTCCGGGTGGACCAGCCCGGGGCGTTCCGCTTCGCGGCACCCGACTTCCCGCCGGGGATGCTGGGGCCGGATCCCGCGTTTCCCGAGCAGAAACGGGAGATGTACGAGGCCAGCTTCCGGATCGCCCTTCCGGTCGCGGCGCCGCGGGACACGCCGCTCGGCGACCACCCGGTGGAGGTACAGGTCCGCTACCAGTCCTGCCGTGGAAACCTCTGCTTCCTGCCTGTGGAGCGCACGCTCTCCATCGTCCTCACGGTGGTGCCCGCCGGCACCGTGCTCCCGCCGCCGCCCCCACCCGCGGCCCCCGATCCGGGGATCACGCCGGCGCAGACCGGCCAGCCCGCGCCCGATCCGGCCCGCTTCGGGCCCCGGCCCGAGGTGACCGAGCAGGACCCGGTGGCCGTGCGGGCGGTCGCGGGCGGACCCAACGAGATCCTCGTCGGCTTCTACCTCCTCGAGGGCTGGCACGTGAACCGCGACCTCACCGGTGTGGAGGTGGGCGAGGGCGCCCCGGTGACGGCCGGAGCGTCCGTCTGGCCCAGCGGCGAGCGCGTGACCGACGCTGCTCTCGGCATCGACCGCGTGGAGATCGGCGGCGACTTCCTGGTCCGCCTCCCCGTGACGGGGCCCGCGGGGCGCCAGAAGGTTCCGGTGATCGCGCGCTTCCAGGCATGCAAGGCCGCGCTCTGCCACATGCCCCGTTCCGTGGACCTCGAGGTGCAGGTCGAGGTCGCTCCCTCCGGCGAGGTCGCTTCCACCCCGCCCAGCGGTGCCACCTCCGGTAGCACCTTCGAGAGAATGCAGCAGAAAGGCTTGTTCTGGCTGGTGTTATTTGTGTTCGGAGCCGGGTTCCTGGTGAGCCTCACCCCCTGTGTCCTGCCGCTCGTGCCCATCACCATGGGCATCATCGGCGTCCGGACGGCGGGCAGCCGCTGGAGGGGCCTCGCGCTTTCCCTCACGTACGTGGCCGGGCTGGCCCTCGTGTACACCACACTCGGCGTCGTCTCCGGCCTCACGGGCAGCCTCTTCGGCGGCTGGATGCAGAGCCCCTGGGTGGTGGGGACGGTGGGCCTCTTCTTCGCCGCCATGGGCCTGTCCATGTTCGGGCTCTTCGACGTAGCGCTCCCGAGCGGCCTCGCCACCCGCCTCAACCAGGTCGGGGGGGTGGGGTTCGCGGGCGCGTTCGTGATCGGCATGGTGGGGGCCGTGGTGGCCGGCCCGTGCTCGGGCCCGGTCATCGTGAGCCTCATGGTGCTCATCGGCACCCAGGGCCAGGTGCTCCTCGGCGTGGCCCTGATGCTGGCGTTCTCGCTCGGCATGGGCGTGATTTTCGTCCTGGCTGGCGTGTTCGCGGCCTCGGTCCTCAAGCCCGGCGCCTGGATGGAGACCGTCAAGCACGCCTTCGGTGTCCTGCTCCTGCTCGGGGCCGTCTACTACGTGCACGCCCACCTCGTGGACTGGGTCACGGCCCTCCTCGTCTCGGGCATCCTGCTCGCCACAGCCGTGTTCGGGTGGCCGGCCCACGAGGAGGAGGGGTTCGTGGTGGCGCGGGCCCGCAAGCTCTACGCGGTGGTGGCCGCCCTCGTGGGCGCCTGGCTGCTCCTCGGCGTGCTGGGCGCCAGAGGCTTCATCCTGCCGCCCATCGCGCCGGCCGCGGGTCCGGCCGGGGAGGCCGCAGTCCATGCGGGCATCCCCTTCGAGCGTGACGAGCAGGCCGTGCTCGCGCGCGCAGCGGCCGAGGGCAAGCCCGTCGTCATCGACTTCGGCGCCGAGTGGTGCGCGGCCTGCAAGGAGCTCGAGCACATCACCTACGTGGACCCCAGGGTGGTCGAGACCGCCCGGGGGTTCGTACCGCTCTACGTGGATGCGACCCGCTCCTCGGATCCGGCCGTGGCGGACGTGCTGGGCCGGTACGGTGTGAAGGGTCTCCCCACCGTCCTCTTCCTCGCGCCCGACGGGACCCCGATTCCCGACCTCACGGTCACCGGTTTCCTGCCTCCGGACGCGTTTCTGACCCGCATGGAAGCCGCGCTGACCGCCTCGCGCCGGCGGTAGCACACGCCATGGATCGGCGCCTCCACGACGCCTTCCTCATCGGCCTCTCGGATCCGGGAGGGGTGAGGCTGCTCGCCGTGGACGCCACCACCGCGGCCGACGATGTGCGCGTGCGCCACGGCCTCTGGCGGGAGGCCGCCCAGGTCGCGGCCGAGGGTCTGGTCGCGGCCCTGCTCATGAGCGCCTACGCCAAGGGTGAGGAGCGCATCACCTTTCAGGTGGACGGCGTCCGTCCCCGCTTCGCCTTCGCGGCCGACGTGGACACCGACGGCACCGTGCGGGCCCGCTTCTCGCCCGGGACCCTGCCCGTCACGGGGCCGCTCTCGGGCCTGGTGCTCGTGATCAAGCACATCCCGGGCCATGAGCGCTATCGGGGCACCGCCGCCCTGGACCACCCCGACTTCCAGGCGGCCCTCCAGGCGTTCCTCGTGCGTTCCCAGCAGACGGTGGGGGTGGTCCGGATCGCCGCCCGGCTGGGTCCCGACGGCGAGGTGGCCTCGGCGGCGGGTCTGCTCGTGGAGAAGCTCCCGGATCAGGATCCCGATGTCTTCGCGGATCTCTTCGGGGACCTCGGGGGCTGCGACCTGTCCGTCGTGCAGCGGGATCTCGCCGGGGGTGCCCTCCGGGGGTTCCCCGTGGCGGTGCTCGAGCGGCGCGACGTGCGCTTTCGCTGTTCCTGCTCCCCGGAACGCTGCGAGGCGATCCTGCTGGGTTTGGGCGCGGAGGAGATCCGGTCGCTCCGCGTCGAGGAGGGCCGGGCCGAGATGACCTGCGAGTGGTGTGGGGAGCGCTACCTGGTCCCCGGCGACCGGCTCGAGGCGCTGGAGGCCCGCGCGCTCACGAGGGGACGGTCCTGACGGGCTCCAGCACCGCCCCCAGATGCGCCGCGTCGTCGAGGACCTCCACCCGCCATACCCCCGCACGCCAGCCCAGTACGTGCAGGCCGGTGTTCCGGGAGGTCCACGCCCGGAGCTCCGAGAGGGGCGCACCCACCAGGCCGCAGAGCGCGCACGCCAGGGCCACCTGGTGGCCCACCACCAGCACCGGATCGGGCGGCCGGTGCGCCAGGGCGACGGCCTCGAGCGCGGCGCGGGCCCGGGCCTGGCACCGGAGGAGCGGCTCGGCGCCGGGAATCCGGACGCTGGTCGGGTCCCGCCTCCAGGCCTCCCTCAGCGCGGCGTGCGGCCCCTGCGCCAGCTCGCGCTCCAACCGGCCCTCGAGCACGCCCTGGTTCCACTCGGCGAGGTCCTCCAGGATCCGGATCGGCACGCGGGTGCCCGTGGCGTCGAGCACGATCGCGAGGGTTTCCCGCGCCCTCCCGAGCGGGCTCGTGTAGGCCGCCTGGAAGCGGAGGCCGGTCAGCCGCCGCCCCAGCGCGCGGGCCTGGTCGCGCCCCGTGTCGTCGAGGGGCACGTCGAGCGCGCCGACCAGGCGGCGTTCGGCGTTCGCGGCCGTGCGTCCGTGCCGCGCCACCACGACGGGCAGCCACCCCTCCAGGGCGAGCGATCCGATGGGTAGGTCCTGCGATCCTGGCACGCCTGCCGTCCTTCCGCTTACGTTAACGCCCCTCCTGGATTCCGAGCGAAGGGCCACGGCCATGACGACCCGTCCCAAGGGGTTCGATCCCCTGTCCTCCCTCTTCGAGCAGAGCGACACCGATCCAGCCGACGACGCCGCCCCGGAGGCCCCGGGCAGCTCCCCACCCCAGTTTGCGCCCGTGCTCGAGCCCACCGATTCCTTCTTCAGCGCGCCCGCCGGTGGACCTCGGGCGCCCGTGGCCCGGGTCGCGACGCCGGCCCCCAAGGCCACGCCTCCGCCCGTGGATCCGGTGGCCCTGGCCAGAATCCTGGCGAAGAGCGCGGCCGCCCGGGCAGGCCCGCCCCGTGCGGCCCCCCGACCCGCTGCGCCCCCGCCGACGGAGGCGACCGGCGCCGTGCCCTCCGGCCGTCCCGCCACCCGGATCGAGGGCCTGGCCCGCCGACCCGGCCAGGCGCGGACGGCCGAGGAGGTGCTCGCCGACATGGCCCGCACCCCGGTCCGGCCCGCCCCATCCCCCGCGCCCTCCGGGTTCCCGGTGCAGGAGATCCACGGCCTCATCGCCCAGAAGATGAGGGGTATCGGCGAGTTCCGGGTGGCCAACTGCATCGCCGTCGAGCAACGCGACGTGCTGCGCGCCCTCTGGAAGGCCCACCGCACCCGGTTCGCGGCCGAGGGTCGCCTGGACCACGCGGTCGGCGCCGCCAGCGTGCTCGAGGCCCTCGACCGTATTCCCGAGGGCCGGCTCGCGGTCGCCCACGTGTTCACCCGGTCCAGCGACTTTCTCCTCTGGCTCGACACCGGCGAGCGCCGGCTCATCGCCGCCTTCACCGACGCCCGCGCGTTCCTCGCGGGCCGGTAGGCACCCCCACGGGTGCCGGGTGGGTGCGATACGCACGTGAGGGGAGTCCCGTCATGCGGATCCACCTCCTCGCCCTCCTCGCGGCCACCGGGTGCCCCGAACCCGCCGACACGGGACCCGTCGCCCCCGACGACACCGTCCACCCCGTCGACACGGCCCCGGACACCGACGCCGACACCGACGCCGACACCGATACCGACGTGGACCTCGTCACCACGATCCGGGAGATCCAGGACGGCACCGTAGCCGTCGGCACGCGCGTCGAGGTGGCCGGGGTCGTGGTGGTGGGCGGCCACGCTCCCTCGGGGTTCCACGTGGCCGACCCCGCCGGTGGCGACACCTGGGCGGGGCTCTGGGTCCACGCCTCGCCCGAGCGCGTGGGCCTCACCGTGACCGAGGGGCTCGAGGTCACCCTGTGGGGCATCACGGCCGAGTACGCCGCCGGCCGCGGGGACGGCACCCTCACCCAGCTGGTAGCCGACGTGGTGACCGTCACGGGAGAGGCCGAGGTCCCCGCCTCGCACGTGGTGGACGTGGCCGGGCTCGCGAACCCCGACACGGCGGAACCCTACGAGGGCATGCTCCTGGAGGTGCAGTTCCCCGAGGTCACGGAGGGTGGGGAGGGCGAGTGGCGGGTGGACGGAGGGGTCCTCGTGGACGACCTCTACGTCTCCACCACCACCGTCACGGGCGCCACCCTCCTCGCGCTCCGGGGTCTGCTCTACTGGACCGGTACCGAGTTCGCCCTCGAACCCCGTTCCACCGACGACCTCGAGCGCTACTCCGAGCCGCCCTGGGACTGCCGGGCAGACCTGTGCGCGTGGGACCTCATCCCCGGGGACCTCGTGCTGAGCGAGGTCATGCGCGACCCGGACGCCGTCCCCGACGACGCCGGCGAGTGGTTCGAGATCACCAGCGTCCTCGAGGTCCCCGTGGACCTGGTGGGCCTGGAGATCACCGACACCGACGGCGATCCGGCGTTCGTCGTCCGGGAGAGCCTGGTCCTCGGGCCCGGGGAGCGTGCCGTCCTCGGCCCCGACCCCTACCCCTGGGAAAACGGCGGGGTCACGCTGGACGCCTCCTACGGTTACAGCGACTGCGCCCTCGGCAACGGCGCCGATGCCCTCGTGCTCGCGTACGGCGACACCACGGTGGACGAGGTCGCCTGGGACGACGGCCTCCTGTTCCCCGCCCCGGAGGGCGCCTCCATGAGCCTCGATCCCGGCGCCACCGACGCCGCCCTCAACGACGACGGCGCGCGCTGGTGCGCCGCGGTCACGCCCTACGGCGACGGCGATCTCGGTACGCCGGGCGCGTCCAACGATTCCTGTCCCCCGTGAGCCGATCCAGCAAGGAGGATCCGATGCAGGCGTTCGAAGAGCGGATGTACGAACTCATCGTGCGGACGTCGAGCCGGCTGGCTGACGACGTCATGAAGGCCATGGTCGCCGGCCGCGCCCTGGAGGACGCCGGGACGTGCAGCGCCATCGCGCTCCAGACCGTGGCGCTCAACGTGGACATGGCCCGGGAGGACACCGCGGCCATCTGCCAGGACACGGGCATGCCCACATTCGAGATCCACGCCCCCGTGGGGTTCGACGTCCTGGAGGCGGAGGCCTGCATCCGGCGGGCGCTCGTGCGCGCCACCGAGGCCGGCATCCTCCGCCCCAACTCCGTGGACTCGCTCACGGGCGAGAACCAGGGCAACGCCGGCACCGACTACCCGGTGATCCATCACCACGCGTGGCGCGAGCCCGAGGTCCGGGTCCGGCTCCTCCTGAAGGGTGGCGGCTGCGAGAACATGAGCACTCAGTACTCCCTGCCGGCCGACCTCGACGGGCTCGGCCGGGCGGGCCGGGACCTCGACGGCGTCCGCAAGTGCATCCTCCACGCCCTCTGGAAGGCCCAGGGGAAGGGGTGCTCGCCGGGGTTCCTGGGCGTGGGCGTGGGCGGCGATCGCGCCTCCTCCTACGACCTCGCGAAGCTGCAGCTGTTCCGTCCCGCCGACGACGTGAACCCCGATCCCTCGCTCGCCCGCCTCGAGGCGTACGTGGTCGAGGCCGGCAACCGCCTCGGGATCGGCACCATGGGGTTCGGCGGCGAGATCACCGTGCTCGGATGCAAGGTGGGCGCCCGCAACCGGCTGCCCGCGTCCTTCTTCGTATCCATCGCCTACGACTGCTGGGCCTATCGCCGCCAGGCCGTCCACCTCGATCCGCACACCTTCGACGTGCAGGGGTGGGACTACCTCGACGCCAGCGCGCCCGCCGTCCTGTCCACGCCCGCCGACGCCGGAGGCCTCGCCGCTTCCGGCGGGCAGCTCAAGCGCCTCCACCTGCCCATCTCGGAGGAGGAGGCCCGCAACCTCGAGGTCGGCGACGTGCTCCTGCTCGACGGCCTGCTCCACCTCGGCCGGGACCGCTTCCACGCCCACTTCCTCGAGGCGGACCTGCCCGTCGACGTCCGCGGGAGCGCCATCTACCACTGTGGCCCCGTCATGCTCCGGGAGGGCGACGGCTGGCGGGTGATGGCCGCCGGTCCCACCACCTCCATCCGAGAGGAGCCCTACCAGGCCGACATCCTGCGCAAGACGGGATTCCGCGTCGTCATCGGCAAGGGCGGGATGGGGGCGAAGACCCTCCGGGGCCTCGGGGAGGTGGGGGCGGTCTACGTGGTCGCGGTGGGCGGAGCCGCCCAGTACTACGCCCGCTGCGTCCAGGCGGTCCACGGCGTCCACTGCCTGGAGTTCGGCATCCCCGAGGCGATGTGGCACTTCGAGGTGCGCGACTTCCCGGTCTTCGTGACCATGGACAGCCACGGACACAGCCTCCACGCCGACGTGGAGGCGGCCTCCCTCGATCGCCTGAAGGCCCTGGCGACTCGGGTGTTCTGACTCAGCTCTTGAGGTTCCGGCACCACTCGGCGGTGAAGGTGCCGTCGAGCTGGCCGGCTTCGAACCGGACGGCCTCCAGCTGACCCTCGACCCAGTCGGCATCGACCGAATCGACCACGAGGTTTCCCCCGCGCCCCTCCCACACGCTCAGGGCCTCGGACTGCTGGTGGAGAAACGCGGCCGACACGGCCGCCTCGCCCGCCACGTTCCACTTCCCTGCCTCCACGGCCGGATCGGAGTAGGCGAACTGGACGGCGTCGAAGTCGCGCCCGTCGCCGAGGGCGGACCCGCCGCCGTAGGACCGGGAGACCCAGGACACGTCGAGGCAGTCCCAGTTCACGTTCGAGATGAAGATGAAGGGACCCCCGAAAAATACCGTGCTCACGTCGTCGAGTTCGAACGTGCCGACGGTGCCTTCCAGGTCGGCCCCGGCGCCGCCGCAGGCGGACAGGGCGAGGAGCGGGATCACGAAGCGCATGGCGGGTTCCTCCGGCCGGCAACGTAACCGCTCCATCCCGTGCGTCGTGCTCTTCGTCCTCGGCGGCTGCCCAGGCGGCACCCTGCCGCTGCCGCCGGCGGCGGTGTCCCCGGTGACCGAGGAGACCGTCGCCATCGCCCCTGCAGGCACCGTGCAGGACGGGGTGTACGAGGATGGTTCCTTCCCGTTCTCCCTGGCCGCCCCCGAGGGCTGGACCCTGGCCCCCGGCGCCGCGGACGGCGTCCTGAGGCTCGAAGCCCGACACGTGGCCACGGGCACCATGGCGCAGGTCTGGGTCTTCCGGGAGGATCCCTCTGCGCCTCGTCCCCGGCAGGGCTGCACCTGGACCTTCCAGGCCGGCGGCGCCTTCGGGGACCTGCGCGTGCCCGGTCCGGTGGAGGTGGCGACCTGCGCTCCCGACGATCCGGGCGGCAGCCTCGTGCTCGACACCTTCACCGTGCTCGGCGGCATCGCCTACCACGTCGAGTCCCAGGTGCCGGCCGGCCGCCTGCAGGAGGCCCGCGAGGCCACCGCAGCCCTGCTCGCGGGCATCCGATTCCGGTAGGGGCGCTCCCTAGGCCGGCGGACAGCCGATGGCGTCCTGGAGGTTCTCGGCCACGCGACGCCAGGACGACTCCAGCCGGCGCCTCAGGTAGAGCGAGTCGGCCACCCTCCAGAGGGTGCCGCCGGGCTCGTAGTCCACGTGGAGCGTGACGAGGGTGTCGCTGGAGGGCGGGGTGGTGCGCAGCGACCAGTGGAGCGCGCCCGTGGTCCGCTGGCCCTCGAGCCGGACGAGGACCCGTCGGCCCCCGTGGCTGTCGTCCTGACCGGTGACCCGGTAGGTGAGGGTGCCCCCGGCGTACGGGGCGCCGATCTCGACCTCGAACGCCCCTCCTCCCCGAGGTTGCACCCGGGCGAAGGCACCGCGCAATAGCCGCTCGTGGTTCGCCGGTGCGGAGAGCCAGTCGAAGACCGCGTCGCGACGGAGGCCGCAGATCGTGACGTCGTGGGTGATGACGGGCATGTCGGAGCCTCGGCCCGCAGGATACCACGGAGGAGGGAGGCCATGTGATCCCCTACTACCGAATCCCCGTCATCGACCTCGGTCCCATCCCGATCGATCCGTGGGCCACGTTCACCTGCATCGGCTTCGTCGTCGGGATGGAGATGGCGCGGGCCCGGGGCCGCCGGCTCGGGCTGGACGTCCGCGACGTGGTGGACGGGGTCGTGTTCACCGTGGCCACCGGCTTCCTGGTCGGCCACCTCGTCCACGTGCTGGCCTACCACCCGGACCAGCTGAGGGAGCAGGGGCCGGTCGTCCTCCTGAAGCTCTGGGCGGGATTCTCCTCGTTCGGTGGGTTCCTCGGCGCGGTCCTGGGGGTGGTCCTGTTCTACCGGGTCCTCAGGCGACGTCCCTTCTGGGTCCACGCCGACGTGATCATGTACGGTCTGCCCTTCGGGTGGTTCTTCGGGCGCCTCGGGTGCGCGTCGGTGCACGACCACCTGGGTCGCCCCTCGACGTTCCCGCTCGCCATCGCCTTCCCCGACATCGGTCCCCGCCACGACCTCGGGCTCTATGAGGCGATCGTCACCCTCGGTATCGCCGTCGTGTTCTGGGTGCTCGGACGGCGGGGGGCGCGCGGGCCGGCCACGTTCATCCTCACCTGGTGCTTTCTCTACGCGCCGATCCGCTTCCTCCTCGACTTCCTCAGGGCCACCGACCTCCGGGGCTCGGACCCTCGCTATGCCGGCCTCACGCCCGGCCAGTACGGCTGCATCGCGCTCCTGGCCGTGGGCCTCGCGATCGTGGGGTGGCGCCGGTCCCGGCCCGAGCCCGAACCGCCCCCCGCCTGAGGTCAGTCGCCCCTGTGCAGCGTGGCCACGGTCTCCACGTGGGACGTGAGGGGGAAGAGGTCGTGGAGGCGGAGGTCGCTCACGCGGTAGCCCCGCTCCCGGGCGGTCCGGAGATCGCGGGCCAGCGCGGTCGGATGGCAGGACACGAGCACGACGGCCCGAGGCCGGGTCGAGAGCGCCCGGGCCAGCGCGTCCCCTCCGCCACCGCGGGGGGGATCGAGAACCGCCACGTCGAAGAACGTGCTCCCCGGGACCAGGCGCGTGGCGTCGGCCCGGATCACGTCGAGCGGGAGGCCGAGCCGGCCGGCGTTCTCCCGGGCATCGGCCACGGCTGGCCCGGAGGCCTCCACCAGCGTGACCGGCACGCCCGCCGCGGCCAGGGGCAGGGAGAGGTTGCCGGCGCCGCCGAAGAGGTCCAGGACCCGAGCGGGCTCGAGCGCCCGGACCCGTCGCACCACGTCCGCGACCAGGAGGTCGTTGGCCTCCGGATGGACCTGGAAGAAGGTGAGGGGACCGAAGCGCAGCACCAGGCCCGCCACGGGGAGCTCCACGCTCGGATCCCCCGCCACGCGGCGGCCCTCCAGGGCCACGGCGCCGCCGGGTCCCAGAAGGGGCGCGAGGCGGTCGGTCCCGTGAATCCGCCGGCTGTGCGGGGGGTGGAGCACGGCCACGGCATGGCGGGCGTCGGCCCGGATCTCGACCTCGCCGCCGTCCATCCCCGGGAACCCGCCCAGGGCGCCCACCAGCGCCCGGACGGCCGTCGCCACCGCCGGGCGGGCCATGCGGTCGAGCGGGGGCGGGACGGGCTCGTGCGTGCGGCGCCGGTACATGACGAGGTGCCCACCGGGCGCCACGTGGAGGCGGATGCGGGCGCGGGCCCCTTCGCGCACCGGCGGTGGCGGCGGAAGCGGGACCTCGAGCACGAGACCCACGGCGGACAGGGCCCGCGCCACCCGCTCCCGCTTGACCGCGGCCTCGTCTCCGGGCGAACGGTCGGCGAGATCGAGGATGCCGTCGCCGGGTTCCGAGGCGTGTGCGTCCATCCGGCGGATCCTATCCCGCCGAAGCGGCCCACCCGGCCGGCGGTCCGTGATAGGGCACGGGTCGAGCGAAGGGAGGTTCCATGCACCGCTACGAAGCCACTCGGGGCCGGCAGGTCGTGACGCTCGAGGAGGGGGCGATCGTCGGCAAGCTCGACGACTTCCAGTTCGACATCCGGTCGTGGCGGATCTACGGGTACCGCCTGAAGTCCCTCTCCGTGTTCGGCCGCGCGGGCGGCGTGGCGGCCGCGGACCTGGAGAAGGTCGGTCGCGACGTCGTCTTCGTGACCGCTGAGTCCAGCGTGGTCTGGTCCGGGGCGGCCCGGAACCCGGAGGACGGTCGAGCCTGGGCGAGCCGCTACGTGGGCACCAAGGTCCTCACGCGCGACGGCACCGCCCTGGGCGAGGTGGAGGACCTCCTCTTCGACGCCCGGAGCCACACCGTCCGCGCCGTGGTGCTCTCGGACGGCCGCCTGGCGTTGCTGGGCGAGCACGTATCCACGGGTCCCGCGGCGGTCGTCCTGGAGGACGAGCGCCGGGCCGTCCCCCTCCTGGACGCCGAGGAGGGCGAGGATCCCGACGCCTGGGGGGCGCGCATGGAGCAGGCGGCCCGTGTGGATCGCGACGCCGAGCCGGAGCCCTGATCGGGCGGGATCAGGGGGCCGGGGCGCCGCCCGCGAGGGCCACGGCCCGGGCGAGCACGTCGGTGGGATCGGCCATGGCGCCCACGCCCACGTCTCCGCAGGCGAGGCGCTTCTCGACCGGCTCCACCACGTAGAAGCGGCCCAGGTCGGCGAGCCAGCCCAGGTTGCGCTCCACCACGGGGTTGCGCCACATCTCCGTGTTCATGGCGGGAGCCAGGACCACCGGCACCTCGCGGGGCAGGGCGAGGAGCATCGTGGTGGCGGCGTCGTCGGCGATCCCGCAGGCCAGCTTGCCCAGGACGTTGGCCGTGGCCGGGGCCACCACCGCCACCGAGGCCCACCGGGCCCACGCCACGTGGTCGATGCCCTCGTCGGGGGGCTCGCGGAAGGTGTCGTCCATCACGGGGTGGCCCGAGAGGGCGCGGAAGGTGAGGGGTGTGACGAACCGCGTGGCGTTGGGGGTCATGACGACACGGACGCGGTGACCCGCCCTCACGGCGAGGCTCGCGATCTCGCAGGCCTTGTAGGCCGCGATCCCGCCCGAGACGGCCAGGAGCAGGTGCATGGTGCAGGCCTCCGGACTCCCCGTATCCCGGCACCACCGCGCGCGGGCCGAGCGCGTTAGGAGCCGGGAACGCCCCGCACGGCCCTCCGCCCGCCGGAGCCCCACATGACCGGCTCCCGTCCCATCCGCCCCACCCTGGCCAGCGTGGACCTGTCCCGCCTGCAGGACAACCTGAGGGCCGTCCGGCGCCTCGTCGGGCCGTCCGTCGGCATCCTCGCGGCGGTCAAGGGCGACGCCTACGGCCACGGCGCCGTGCCCGTGGCCCGCGCCCTGGAGGCCGCGGGTTGCGACTGGTTCGGCGTGGCCCTCGTGGAGGAGGGCATCCGGCTCCGGGAGTCGGGCATCACCGCGCCCATCCTCTGCCTCGGCGGTGCGGGGCCCGGCGGGGCCGCCGACGCCGTCGCCCACCGGCTCACGCCCGTCGTGTACGACCTCGCCGATGCCGAGCGCATCGAGCAGGAGGCCGCCCGGCGGCACGAGCCCTACGGCGTCCACCTCAAGGTCGACACCGGCATGGGCCGGCTCGGCGTGCCGCTCCCGCAGTGGGAGGGCTTCCTCGACCGCTTCGCGGCCTTCCGCTGGCTCCGGGTGGACGGCCTGTGCTCCCACCTCGGCGAGGCCGGGGAGGGGACGTCGAGCGAGGAGCAGGGGCGTCGCTTCCTGGTGGCCCTGCAGGCCGCCCGGGCGCGGGGGTTCCGCCCCTCCCTCCTGCACCTGGCCAACTCCGAGGGCACGGTCCTGCACCCGCGCCTGCGCTTCGACCTCGTGCGGCCGGGCCTCGTGCTCTACGGGATCCACCCCGGGCCGGCCACGGCGACGCTGCTGGCCGTCGAGCCGGTCATGACCGTCACCACGCAGGTGCTCTTCGTGAAGGACCTGCCCGCGGGCGTGGGGCTCTCGTACGACCGGGAGTACGTCACTTCCCGGCCCTCCCGCATCGCCACCCTTCCCGTGGGCTACGCCGACGGGTACCCGAGGGCCCTCTCGAACCGCGCCGAGGTGCTCGTCCACGGCCGGCGAGCCCCGATCCGCGGCACGGTCTGCATGGACCTCACCCTCGTGGACGTCACGGACGTCCCCGAGACGGTGACGGCCGGCGAGGAGGTGGTGCTCCTCGGCCACCAGGGCGCCGAGCGCATCACCGCCGAGGAGCTCGCGCGCCACGCGGGCACGATTCCGTACGAGATTCTCTGTGGGTTCTCGGAACGCGTCCCCCGCCGGCACCACGACGGCGGCTGAGGCCTCCCCCGGAGGACTCCCCTCCTCGGCCACCCGGCGCCCGGTCGGCTGGGACCCGTGTGCCGTCTTGCCCGTGCCCACGACCGGATGGTATGAGAAACCGTCATCGCATGCGCGGCGGGACCCTGTGTTCTCCCCGCGGTCCTTTGCCAGGCCCTCACTCGGAGCAGGTGCGCCATGGCCAAGCCGAAAAAGCCCGACACCCAGACCCCCGGCCAGGCGCAAGATGCCGGTTTCGATGACATCGAAGCCGATTTTTTCGCCACTGGAGACAGCCTCGACGCACCCGCCGAGGGATGGAGCGCCGGATGGGACGAGGACGTCCCGGGCGTCGACGAGCACGCCGCCGACGCCGTGTCCGTCCAGGCCCCCCCGGCGCCGGAGACCCCGGCCCCCGAAGCCATGCCCGAGCTGCTCGCGCCTCCTGCGCCCGA
>JBFYZZ010000188.1:0-34349 GCA_041309225.1 Deltaproteobacteria bacterium
GGAGGGCTCCGGGCGACGCGATCCATGAGCGGACCGGTCCGCTCGCGAGCGCGCCCCTGACCTCGATTCCGCTCATCATCGCGACGACCGGAGGCCCGACCGACAGCAGGCCGCGGGCCCGCCAGGGCCGCCCCCCACGTCGGCCCGCAGGGCCGGTGCCCCCTCGCAACCCGCGGGCAGGCCCGCAGGGCCGGTGCCACCGCGCTGTTCACGCGGATGGACTCCCGGGAGGCGCCACGACCCGTCGGACCGGCGCGCCCCGAGCCCCCCACTCGCCCGGCCCCCCAGGACAGGGGCAACACCAGCTGACCCGCCGCTTGACACCGCCGCGGGCGCGCGTCATATTCGGGACAGGTCGTCCGGCACAAAGGCCGTTCGACCCGGTACAAGGATTCGGGGCGCAGCCCTCGATCCGGTCGTCCCGTTCGGTAGCAACGGTGGAACAGCGGTCCAGTGCCCCCTCCCAGGGGGCGCGGTTCACCCTCCACATACCCTCACCCAGCACCCTTGAGGGGCGCATCGGGGTCCACGTGTACATGCGCGCTAACGTCCGGCATCCTCGGGGTGCCGGGGCCCACGGCGGATGATGCAAGTCAGGCCTGACAATCCCATCATCGTCCAGGGCGACGGCAAGGTGATCCTGGAGACCCGCCACGCTCGGTACGAGCAGGCGCGCGACTTCCTCGCCCGCTTCTCCGAGCTGGAGGCCTCACCGGCCCACCTCCACACGTACCGCATCTCCTCGCTGTCCCTCTGGAACGCGGCCAGTGCGGGCATGACCACCGTCGAGATCCTCGGCGGGCTCGCGTCCCTCTCCAAGTTCGACATCCCGCCCGACGTCACGCGGACCATCGAGGAGACCATCGAACGCTACGGGCTGGTGAAGCTCGTGCCCCATGCCGGGGGGGACATCCGGCTGATCCAGGTCACATTCTCCACCGCCTACGTGGCCAAGCTGGTCACCCAGGACCCGCTGCTCCGGGATCTCCTGCACCGCGAGGGCCGCGACACCTGGTGCATCGAAACCGGCTACCGCGGCATCTTCAAGCAGCGGGCGCTCCAGGCTGGCTGGCCGGTGGAGGACCTCGCCGGCTTCCTCCCGGGCGCGTTCCTCGACATCGGGCTGCGCGACCGCACCCTCACCGAGGGCGAGCCCTTCCGGATGCGCGACTACCAGTGGTCGGCCGTGCACCGCTGGTACCAGGAGGGTCGGCCCTCGGGTGGGCACGGCGTGGTCGTGCTGCCGTGCGGTGCAGGCAAGACGCTCGTGGCCATGGCCGCCATGTCCGTCCTCAAGACCCACACGCTCGTCCTGGCCACCAACACCCAGGCCGTGCTCCAGTGGGAGCGCGAGCTCCTGGAGCGGTCCACCCTGCGCCGCGACCAGATCGGTGCCTACACGGGCGACCGCAAGGAGGTCCGGCCCGTCACCATCGCCACCTACCAGATCCTCACGTGGCGAGCCTCGCGCGACAACGACTTCGCGCACATGCACATCTTCCGCGATCGCGACTGGGGCCTGCTCATCTACGACGAGGTCCACCTCCTCCCCGCCCCGGTGTTCGGCGCCACGGCCGAGCTGCAGGGGCGTCGCCGGCTCGGCCTCACCGCCACGCTGGTCCGCGAGGACGGCCGTGAAGCCGACGTCTTCTCGCTCGTGGGGCCCAAGCGCTACGACCTCCCCTGGCAGGACCTCGAACGGAAGGGCTGGATCGCCCAGGCCCGCTGCTGGGAGATCCGCGTGCCCTTCGACAACGGGGACGGCCGCCGGTACGAGCAGGCCGACGAGGGGGAGAAGTTCCGCCTCGCGGCCTTGAACCCGAGGAAGAACCCGGTCATCCAGGAGCTGGTGCGCCGCCATTCCGGCGACAACGTGCTGGTCATCGGCACCTACCTGGAGCAGCTCCACGAGCTGGCCCGCCTGCTCCGGGCGCCGCTCATCACAGGCCGCACCCCCCAGGGCACGCGGGAGGACCTCTACGCCCGCTTCCGCGACGGGGACGTCAAGCTCATCGTGGTGAGCAAGGTGGCCAACTTCTCCATCGACCTGCCGGACGCCAACGTGGCCATCCAGGTGTCCGGATCCTTCGGGTCCCGCCAGGAGGAGGCCCAGAGACTGGGCCGCATCCTCCGGCCCAAGAACGGCGGGGCCGACTTCTACTCCATCGTCACCGGTGGGACGAAGGAGCAGGAGTTCGCCCACAAGCGCCAGCTCTTCCTCACGGAGCAGGGATACCGCTACCACATCGACGACCGCGCCGCGGGTTGACGACACCGGGCGCGCGCTGAACCGAGGGATCGCACATGGCCGACGACGCCAGGGATCGACACCCGAACTCCGAGGGCGCCAACCACCGGCGGCATCGCCGCCGCCGGTACCACACCCAGGCGGACGACCCACCCGCCCGGGTCGATCCGCCCGACGGCCCGGCCGGCGAGGGCGACCGCCCCGCCCGCCGCGGCCATCGCAACGCCTACATCGACGTCGGGAACTCGCTCGCGTTCGCCGACACCGGCCGGTTTCCCAAGCGCCACCGCGGGCGTCCCCGCCGGCTGCGCCCCATGGCGGGCCTGGCGCGGCGCCGGCGCCTGTCCCGGGGCGAGATGGAGGAGCTCACCGCCTACCTCCAGCGCCTCCCGGAGCCCCTGGTGGGCGCGCTCTACCGGGGGCTGGGCGGGCAGCCCGACCGGGTGACCGGTCGCGATCGGATGATCCAGCTCGCGGTCCGGGCCATCGCCCAGGGCGCACGCCTCTCGGCCCTCCTGCGCAGCCTGCCCGAGCGGGACCGCCAGGCCCTGGCCATCCTGGTGCAGTGCGGCGGCCTGGCCCACGCCACCGAGTTCCACCGCGAGCTGTTCCTGTCGCTCGGCGGCCACGAGCAGGAGTGGCGCCGCATCCTCCAGCGCCTGGGGGAGCGGGGCCTGGTGTTCGCCTCCGACGTCCATGACGAGGAGTTCTTCTACCTCGTGCCCCACCCCCTGGTGGACCACCTGGTGGAGCACCTCGAGGCGGACATGGCGCTGCCCACGTTCCGCACCGACGAGGCCAAGGTGGTCGACGAGCGGCCCTTCTGCCCGCCGCTCGACTTCTCGATCGCCACCCTCGCCACGTACATGGACCAGCGGCCGCCCCGCCTGACGCAGCGCTCCGAGATCTACAAGCTGCACAAGGAGGAGATGGACGGTTTCTTCTCCCAGCTCTGGGCGGCCGACTCGGAGCTGTTCGCCTTCCACGTCGACTTCCTCATGATGCACGGCATGGTCGAGCTGCGGGGCGACCGCCTCGCGGTGAGCCACGACGTGCTGGAGGAGTGGCTCAACCTCGACCCCGAGGACCAGCGGGAGCTCATCTTCCAGGCCCTCGAGAAGCGCTTCCCCCACGCCGAGTGGGTGCTGTGGGCCATCCACACGGGCAACGGCGACTGGATCCCCGACAAGCCGCTGCAGGCCCTCTACCGGCGCTGGGTGCGGGGCGAGGACTGGCGCCGGCGCTACCAGCAGGGCCTCTACAGCGCCGTCCGCACCGCCGAGCGCGAGTCCTTCACCTTCGCGCCCCTGGTCAACGCGGGCATGCTCCAGTTCGGCCTGTGGGGCCAGGAGAAGTTCTACCGCCTCTCCCCCCGCGCCCTGCACCTGCTCTCCCCTCCCCGCGACGACGGCTTCTCCCAGTTCTACCTCACGCCGTCCTTCGAGATCATGGCGCCCGCCGGCCTCGCCCCCGTCCTCCTCGCCCGCATCGGGGAGCTGGCCGAGATCACCGGTTGCGACCGCGCCAACACCTACAAGATCAACCAGGCCACCATCGAGCAGGCGCTGGTGCGCGGCTGGCGCAGGGAGGAGGTCCTCGACTTCCTCCGCGAGAACAGCCAGACGGGCCTGCCCGAGAACGTCGAGCAGACGCTGCGCTCCTGGATGGGGCACCACGGCGACGCGGAGTTCCACGACGTGGTGCTCCTCACCGTGCACCGCTCGGGGATCCGCCGCCTGGAGGGGAGCAAGCGGGCCCGGTCCCTCGTCCTGCACCGGTTCGCCCCCGGTCTCTACGTCGTGGATCGCTCCCGGCTGGCCGAGGTCCGGGCCGCGCTCGAGGAGATCGGGTTCCACCCCTCGGCGGAGCTGCGCCGATACCCGGTCGGCCCCGAGGGGCAGGAGGCGCGGGAGCGGCTGGTCCAGGCGGTGGCCGAGTCGCGCCAGGCCAGCGAGGATCCGCTGGCTCGCGCCCACGCGCGCGACACCGATCCCGAAGACATGCACCCCGTGCCCGGCTCGGGGATCCGCGACCGCAAGAGCCGCCGTGGCAAGAGCAACCTCCCTCCCCGCACCACGCCCGAGGAGGCCGAACGGATCATCCTGGAGGCGCTGGGGTCGGGCCAGCACCTCGAGATCGTCTACGTCTCGCGCGACGACCGCCGGACGCTCATCCGCGTGGCCCCCGAGCGCACGGCGGTGAACCGGGAAGGCGCCTCGGTGCTGGTGGCCCGCGACGTCGAGAAGGACGAGCGACTGACGTACCGCATCGCCCAGATCGAACGCGCCCGTCCTCTTCCCCCGTCCTCCTGAAGTCTGTACAATTCCTGAACAGTCACCCGTTTTCCGGGTGTTATTTTCTACCGTCCCCCCTCGCCGACCCATCCCGATCCCCCCCATGACCCAGCCGCCCGCCGACGAACCCGTGTCCCCCGACCGCCCCTTCGAGGAGGCCATGTCGGACCTCGAGCGCTGCGTCCAGCGGCTGGATGCCGGCGACCTCCCGCTGGAGGACGCCCTCCGCACGTTCGAGCAGGGCGTGGCGCTCGTCCAGGAGTGCCACGAGAAGCTCGACGCCGCCGAGCAGCGCATCGTGGAACTCACGGAGGGGCCGGAAGGTCTGGAGACTCGTCCGTTCCGTCCGTAGCCCCCGCGTGCGGCCCCGCCCGCGGAGTGGATCCCGTACCCGCCCTGGAGGCCCCCCCCATGTTCGAAGGCGTAGGACGCGGACGCAAGGTCCGCAAGAACGCCGAGGCAGGATCCATCCTGGTCTCCCTGCTCCTCAACGGGAGCCTCATCGGCGCCATCCTCTGGAGCGGTGTCCAGGCGGCGACGGAGGTCCTCGAGGAGGAGGAGCCCATCGAGGTCACGTTCATCGACGAGGCCGTGGCGCCGGCCCCCCCGCCCCCCCCGCCCCCACCCGCGGGCCGCAAGCGCTCCGTGGTGCCCACGGAGCCCCAGCCCCAGCCGGAAGAGGTGGAGCGCGAGGTCGAGGATCTCAAGGAGGTCACCGAGAAGCCCCCGCCCGACGAGGGCACCTACGGCGTGGAGGGCGGTGTGGAGGGGGGCGTCGTGGGCGGCGTCGTGGGCGGCGTGCTGGGCGGTGTGCCCGGCGGCCAGCTCGGCGGCCCGCCCGTCCGCGCGGTGCACTGGTCCGAGGTGCAGGTCAAGAAGCGCGTCCAGCCCAAGATGCCCGATGCCGCCAAGGAGCTGGGGCTCTCGGAAGAGCGCTGCCAGGTCCGGTTCTACATCGACGAGAAGGGCGAGCCCTACGACGTGCGCATCGAGGCCTGCCCGGCCATCTACCAGCAGTCCGCCCTCGAGGCGGCCTGGGGCTGGCGGTTCTACCCCATGAAGGTCGAGGGCCAGAAGGTGAAGGCCCAGTTCGTCCTGACCATCGTCTACCGACTGAAGTAGAGGTCGTTCCCCATGTCGTTCACTCCCCAGGAACTCTGGAACTCGATGGGCCTGATCGCCCGGATCGTGCTCTTCGTGCTGCTGGTCATGTCCGTGGCGTCGGTGTACGTCGCGATCGAGCGGTGGTTCACGTTCTACCGGGCGCGCCGGCAGTCGAGGGCCCTGGCCGAGACCATGGCTCAGGCCCTCGTGGGCCAGGACCTCAAGGCGGCCCAGGCCCTCACCCAGGAGAAGACGTACCGGCTCTCCTACCTCGGGCACCTCCTGCACGGCGGCTTGAGGGAGCTGGCGGCCCGCTTCGACCGGGTGGGCCTCGAGGCGGCCCGCCGGGCCATGGACCGCGCCATGCTCGTCGAGGCCCTCGACCTCAAGAAGGGCACGGCGATCCTGGCCACCGTCGGCTCCACCGCACCGTTCGTGGGCCTCGTGGGCACGGTGTTCGGCATCATCAACGCCTTCGCCGGCATGGCCGAGACGGGGTCCGGGGGCCTGGCCAGCGTCTCCGCGGGCATCGCCGAGGCGCTCGTCACCACCGCCGTCGGCATCGCCGTGGCCATCGTGGGCGTCTGGCTCTTCAACTACTTCAACTCCCGGGTCGAGGTCATCCAGAACGACATGACCGTCTCCACCCAGGAGTTCCTGGACTGGGGCGAGAAGGCCGTGGTCGAGCGCGAGGAGAACCCGGCCCTGGGCGCCGAGGACGCCCGCACCGAGCCGGTGGCCCCGATCACCGCTCCCGAGCGGGTCTGAGCCGCGCCATGGGCGCCAAGGTCGGAGGCTCGAACGGCGGCCCGATGGCCGACATCAACGTCACGCCCCTCGTGGACGTGGTGCTGGTGCTGCTCATCATCTTCATGGTCATCACGCCGATGCTCTCCTCGGGCATCGACGTGAAGCTCCCGATCGCCCACACCGCCACCTCCACGCAGGACGTCGGGCAGCACCTCGCCATCGGCATCCGCGAAGACGGGCAGGTCTTCGTGGACACGAGGGAGTCCTCCCTCGCCACGCTGGTCGACGACGTGAACGTGAAGCTGCGCGAGAACCCTGGCAGGAGCTTGCTCGTCAAGGCCGCCGGGACCCTGCGGTACGGGCAGGTGCGCGAGGTGACCGACGTGCTGGCCGCCAACGGCGCCACCATGATCCTCATCGCCACCGACAAGCCCCAGCAACCCAAGGCGGGAGCGGAGTAGGCCATGGGCGCGAAGCCTGGCACCGGCACCGGTCCCCAGAGCGACATCAACGTCACGCCGCTCATCGACATCGTGCTGGTGATGCTCATCATCTTCATGGTGGCCGTGCCCATCAAGATCGAGGAGATCGCCCTGAACCTCCCCAAGGACACGCAGATCGTGGAGGAGGAGGACGTCCCCGAGGACCAGATGGTCATCGCGGTCTACCAGAACGGCTCCATGGCCCTGAACAAGAAGCTCCTGGCCGTCCCGGAGCTGGTCAAGGAGCTCGACCTCCGGCTGCGCTTCAAGAAGAGCCGCGTGGTCTTCGTGGATGCCCACCCGGACATCGACTACGCCACGGTGGTCACCGCCATGGACGCGGCCCGCGACGCCGGCGCCGAGCGCGTGGCGCTGACGCGGATGAAGCCCGAGGGGCCCCTGCTGCCCGATGGGCTGGAGCCCCCTCCGGCCGCGCCCTGATCCCCTGCGCCCGCGCTACCCGCGAGGTACCGGCCCCGCCGCCAGCCACCCGGCGTAGCGGTCGTGGAGGGCGTCCGCCTGGGCGCGCAGGTCGTCGCGAGTCCAGCCCGAGGTGTCGATGGGGGGGTGGACGTCCACCCAGAAGGTGCCGGGCCGGAGGCGCAGGCTGTCGGGCGGGCAGAGCTCGAAGCCGTTGTGGAAGACCACCGGGACCATGGGGACGCCCACGTCGATCGCGAGGTGGAAGGCGCCCATCTTGAACTTCTGGAGCTTCCCGGTGCGGCTGCGCGTGCCCTCGGGGGCGATCACGGCCGTGAGGCCGTGCCGCTTCATGTCGCGGGCGAGGCGATCCAGGCTGGCCAGGGCCTTGCCGTGGTGACCCCGGTCCACGAAGTGGCCGCCCAGCGCCCACCAGGCCTGCCCGAAGGCCGGGACCCACTTGATCTGCTTCTTGCCGAGCGGGGAGAACCCGGGGACGCTCATGGCCGCGATGGCCACGATCTCGATGATGGACTGGTGGTTCATGACCAGGAGCCGGGGCGTCCGACCCGCGAGGTGCTCCATCCCGTGGAGGTCCATCCGGATGCCGGCCACCCACAGGATGGGCCGGGCCCAGGCGGGCCCCGCGACGTTGATGAGCCGGTGTCGGAGGAGCCCGAGGGTGAGCACGCTCACGATCACCGCCGAGCCCAGGACCAGCGTGGTCCAGACGGCGGCGAAGGCCCAGGTCAGGAGGGAGCGGATCCGGCGCATGGGGCCTCCGGGGGGCAGGTCCAGGCCCCCCTGTAGCACCCCGGGCGCCGATCCTGCGAGGCGGGCGGCCTACGGCTGTGGGGCGTCCCCCGTGCGGGACCGGCGGAGCTCGGCCTCGATGGCCTCGCGGACGGTCTTGCGGTCCTTGTGGGCCTTCTCGTAGCGGAGGAGCTTCTGCAGGTCCACGCGGGAGAGCCCGCGCACGGCCTGGGTGGCGTTGCGGGCGTTCAGGTCGTCGAAGTCGGGTACCGGCGGACGGGTCACCGCGTCGAGGCGCTCCTGGACGAGGCGGCCCGCGCCGGGGGCCACGCGCGACACTACGGGCAGACCGCTGGCCCGGTCGATCACCCGGCCGGCCTGCTCCAGCATGCGGGTCTCGGCGGTCCAGGCCTTCTCCTGGCCCTCCTCCTTCCACTCGTGGAGCCGCTCCTCGACGCGCTCCCGGACCTGGCGGCGGCGCGCCCGCATCCGCTCGGGGTCCAGCTCCTCCCTGAGGCGGTCGGGGGCATTCTCCAGCGCGTCCTTGATGCGCTCGGGGGCCTTGCGGAGGGGATCCACGATCTTGTCGAGCATGGGGACACCCATGGTGAATGAGGGTTCAGCGCGGCTACGATACGCACGGGGGGGGTGCCCGTCAAGGCGCGGTCAACGCCGCTCGCGGCCGTCAGGGTACGGCCGGAAGGCCCTCGATCCGGCCCTGCAGCCGGCCCAGTTCGACGAGCGCCAGGACGTAGTCGGTGCGGGCCCGGGCGAGCGTGGCCTGGGCCTCGCGGACGGCCCGCTCGGCCTCGAGGACATCCCTCTGGATGGCCCGGCCCTCCTGCTGCCGCGCCTTCTCGGCGGCGAGCGTGGCCTGGCAGTACTCCAGGTTGGCGGTGCCGTACTCCACCTGCTCCCGGCCGGCCTCGATGGAGCGCACCCGGGCGCGCACCTGCTCGGCGAGGCCGCGCTCGGTGCGCTCCCGGGCGATCCGGGCCTGCACGAGGGCGGCCTCGGCGGCCCAGACCTGGCCCCGATCGCCCCGGTTGCCGATGGGGACGCTGAGGTCTGCGCCGATGGACCAGTACGGGAGCGAGCCGCTCGCCATCTCCTCGAGCGCGGCACCGTACGACTTCTCGTATCCCGAGACCCCGGCCGAGGCGGAGAGGTCGAGATCGGGCAGCCGCCCGTGCCGGGCGTTGGCCAGGGCGACCCGTGCGCCCTCCTCCTCGATGCGGACCGCCTCCAGGGCGGGGCTGCCGGTGAGCGCGGCCTCCACGACCCGGGCCTCGTCCAGGTCGACCACCACGGGGACGTCGGGGACGCTCATGGCGATCCAGGCGGTGCCGGGCACCTCGCCGAGCAGCACCGAGAGCGCGTCGGTCGCGGATCGACGGGCGTTCTCGGCCTCGAGCAGGGCGGCCCGGGCCTGGACCACCACGGCCTGTACGCGGGAGGTCTCCACCGGCGCGAGCCGGCCGGCCTCCACCATCGCGGCCACCACCCGGGCCTCCTCCTCGGCCACCGCGAGCGCCTCCACGGCGATCTCCTCGAGGTCCTGGCGGTACCGGAGGTTCCAGTAGCCCGTGGCGGTGTCGGCCACGGCTCCGAGCAGGGCGACCCGGGCCTCGGCCTCCGCCGTGGTGACCGCGCGCCGGCCGGCGTCCACGGCCTCCAGGTTCCAGGACATCCGGAGCCCCTCGAGCAGGGACTGGGACAGCGAGAGGGCGAGCCGGCCCTGGTAGGCCGGCTCCTCGGGCTCCACCACGATGTCCGACTCCAGCAACTCGTACCGGTAGCGCTCCTGGGAGAGCGAAAGGTCGAGGCCCAAACGGGTCCCCGTGGCGGCGACCTGGGTGAGGGAGGCGCCCCACTCGGGACCGCTGACCTGGGCGTAGACCGGACCGAGCCCGGGGTAGTTGCCCTCCGACGTGGTCCGGCTGTTCGCCGCCGACAGCCCCACCAGGGGATCGAAGGCCCCCCGCGCGGAGAGGAGCGTCCCCTCGGCGGCCCGGATCGCGGCCCGGGCGGAGCGCAGGTCGGGGTTGGCCTCCATCGCGCGGGCGATCGCGTCCGCGTAGGAGATCGGCACCTCGCCGTCCTCTGGGCGGGCGGGGGAGGTCGCGGCGAGGAGCAGGAGGAGGGTGGGGATCATCGGGGCACCTCCCGCGGGGGCCAGGCGAAGGCCAGCCAGCGCCGGCCCGCGGCCCGGAGGTCGTCGAGCAGGGAGTAGGTGAGCGGCACGAAGAAGAGCGTGAGGATCGTGGCCACGGCGAGGCCACCGGCGATGACGCGCCCGAGCGGGGCGTAGGGGATGTCCACGAAGGTCTCGGTGCCGATCGCCATGGGCAGGACCCCGCAGATGGTGGTGGCGGCCGTCATGAGGATGGGCCGCAGGCGGCGCCGGCCGGCCGTGCGCAGCGCCTCGGAGCGCTCCATGCCCTCCCGCCGCAGGCGGGTCACGAGGTCCACGAGGACCACCCCGTTGTTGACGACCACGCCCACGAGCACCACCAGGCCCACCCCTCCCATCACGTCGAGCGGGGTGCCCGTGAGGTAGAGGACCCACCACACCCCGAAGAGGGCCATGGGCACCGTGGCGATGACCGAGACCGGCAGGAGGAAGGACTCGAAGAGCACGCCCATGAGCAGGAACACGAACACCACCGAGAGGAGGAGCGCGAGGCGCTGGGCCTCGTCGGACGCCTCCATGTCGCGCCGCTGGCCACCCTCCTCCCAGGAGTAGCCTCGGGGCAGCTCGAGATCCGCGAGCGCCTGGTGGGCGAGCCGGAAGGCGGCGCCCCGGTCCACGCCGTCGCCCAGGTTCACGTCGACCGAGAGCGCGGTGCGGCGCTCCTCCCGGCGGATGGAGCCGAACCCGCGCGTGACCTGGGATCGGGCCAGGGCCCGCACGGGCACCACGCCACCCCCGCGCGCACCGAGGGGGAGATCGAGGAGGGTGTCGAGGTCCTGGCGGTCGGCCTCCCCGAGGCGGGCCCGGACCGGGACCTCGCGGTCGCCCTCCCACAGCGGGGGCAGCTCCATGCCCCGGAGCGCGAAGGCCACGGCCGTGCCCACCGTTCGAGCCGAGAGGCCGTACCGCGCCGCGGCCTCGCGCTCGACCTCGAGGCGCACCTCCCGGTTGCGCTCGGTGTCGCGCGAGGCCCACGCGCCCAGGAAGCCCGGCACCACCTCCAGGCGCCGCGCGGCCTCCCGGGCGAGGCGCTCGAGCGTCTCCGTGTCCTCGCCCAGCATCCGGATGGACACCGTCCGGGTGCCGAGCGGGTCCCCGCCCCAGCCGAGCCGCGTCCGGACGCCCGGGATCTCGGGGAGCCGCTTCTTCACGTCCGTGAGGATCTCGTCGCGCTCCATGGCGGTGTCGGGCCAGTCCGTGAGGTCGTGGAGCTGGACCTGCATCCAGCCCTCCGTGCCCGAGCCCCGGAACCGGACGCGGTGGAACTTGACGCCCCAGGCCTCGGCGTGCTCGTCCACGACGGCCTCGAGGCGCCGGACGATCTCCTTCCGCTCCGTGAACGTCGCCGACGACGGCACCTCGAACCGCACCCGGAACTCGGTGGGGGCAGCCTCCTGCTCCTCGTCGCACCCCACGGCCTGCATGGGGAGCGCCACCGTGAGGGCGACCAGCGCCAGCACGGCGAGCACCGCGTCGAACCGGTGGGCGAGCACCCGGGCGAGCATCCGGTCGTAGCGATCCGAGAGGCGGGCGAGCCAGCGCGGGTCCGGGCGGATCCGGCGGCGGCTCAGGAAGACGGTGGTGACCGGCGTGAACACCAGGGCCACGCCGAGGCTCGCCCCCAGGGCCCACACCACCGGCAGGCCCAGGGCCTTCATGAAGAAGGAGAACATCGCGTCCTCGCTCATCAGGATGAGCGGGAGGAACACGATCATGGAGGTGAGCGTGGACACGGTGACGGCGAGCGACACCTCCGCGGTGCCCGCGATCGCGGCCTCCCTGCGCTCCCTGCCCTGCTGGCGGGCGTGGTAGACGGTCTCCACCACGACGATCGCGTTGTCCACGACCATGCCCACGGCGATCATCATGCCCGCCATGGACAGGAGGTTGAGGGTGCCGCCCGAGAAGTAGAGGATGGCCAGCGTGATCAGCAGGGAGAAGGGGATGCAGCCCGCGATGAGCAGGGTCATCCGCCACTCCCGGAGGAACAGGAAGAGGATGAGGAGCGAGAAGAGGCCGCCCTCCAGGGCGGCGCTGCGGAGCGCGCCGATGGACTTCTCGATCTCCCGCCCCTGGTCGAAGAGGGGCTCGAACCCGAACCCCTCCAGCGCCGGATCCGGCTCGATCTCCTCGTGGATCACGCGCCAGGTCTCGCGGCACAGATCCACCGCGTTGGCGCCGGACTCGGCCATGACGCCCAGGAACGCCGCGTCCCGACCGTTGATGTGGGAGACGTCCTCCGTCGGCTCGGCCCGGTAGGCCACCGCGGCCACGTCGTCCAGGCGCACGCCGGGCGCCACCGGGTAGGCCCGCAGGGCGTCCAGGTCGCCGAACCGGGCCAGCGACCGCAGGTAGCGCACCTCCCCCCGGTCGGTGAGCCGGCCGCCGGAGAGCTGGACGTCGTCGTTCTGCAGACGCCCCACCAGCGAGGGGAGGTCCACGCCGTGGGCGGCCAGGGCCTCCCGGTCGAAGTCGATCCAGACGATCCGCTCGTCCACGCCCCAGAGCTCGACCTGGCCCACGTCGGGGATGCGCTCGAGGCGGTGCTGGATGTGCTCGGTCACGATCGGGAAGGGGTCCGCGACGTCGGGCGGGATCGTGAGGCCGAGCCACAACACCGGTTCGTCCGACGGGTTCCAGCGGTAGACGTAGTAGCGGTCGACGTCGTCCGGGAGGTCGGGCAGGACCCGCTCCATCCGATCCACGACCTGGTTGTAGGCCTGGGCCATGTCCACGGAGCCGTGGAGTTCCAGCTCGACGTCGCCGCCCGAGGCGCGGGCGCGGCTCTCCATGGACTTGATCCCCGGGATGGTGGCCAGGGCCTCCTCGAGGGGCTTGACGATGCGCGTCTCGCTCTCCAGGGGCGTGGTGTCGTTCCACGGCACCCACACCCAGATGTAGGGGGCCTCGAACCCCGGGGGCATCATGTCGAGGGCGATGCGGGTGAACGCGATGGCCCCGAGCAGGCACAGGGCCACGAACCCCACCACCACCGTGACCGGGTTCCGGACGGCGAAGGCGGGCAGGAATCGGCTCACGGGGACACGGCCCCGCTGTCGGCCTCCCGGTCGCCCATCCGCCCGGCCAGGTGGGCCACGCGCTCGTACAGGACCGGGATCACGACCAGGGTGAGCAGCGTGGAGGAGGTGAGCCCGGCGATCACGGTCACGGCCATGGGCCGCTGCAGCTCGGCGCCGTCGCCCCAGCCGAGCGCGAGGGGGGTCAGGCCCAGGACCGTGGTGCCGGTGGTGATGAGGATGGGCCGCAGCCGCAGGCGCCCGGCGGTGAGCAGGGCGTCCCGGAGGTCCCGGCCGCCGCCCCGGAGCCGGTTCACGGCGTCGACGAGCACGATCGCGTTGTTCACGACCACGCCCACGAGCACGATGAGCCCGATGAAGACGACCGTGGACAGCGGGATCCCGAGCGGCGTGAGTACGAGGAGGACCCCCACCGCCGCCAGGGGGACCGCGAAGAGGATCACGAACGGGTGCAGCAGGTTCTCGAAGGTGCTCGCCATGATGGCGTAGACCAGGAACACGGCGAGCAGGAGGGCGAACTTGAGCGAGGCGAGCGAGCGCTCCATCTCCCGGCTCTGGCCGGCGAGGTGGAAGGCGGTGCCCGCGGGCCAGTCGCGGTCGGCGAGCAGGAGCCCGATCTCCCGGGCCGTGCCGGACAGGTCGAAGCCCTCCAGGTTGGCCGTGACCACGGCCACGCGCTCCTGGTCGATGCGCCGGATCTCGCTGGGCCCCTCGGCGTCCTCGAGCCGGGCCACGGACTCGAGGGGTATCGGGGGGACGAGCCGGGGGTTGACGTTCATCCGGCGCACCTGCTCCGCGCTGGCCCGGTCGGCCGGATCGAGCCGGACCACGAGATCCACCCGGCGCTCGCCGCGGGCGAGGGAGTCGGCCTCGGCGCCCTGCACCTTGTCCCGCACCGCCCCGGCCACGCTCGTCGGGTCCAGGCCGAAGCGGGAGAGCAGGTCGCGGTCGTACCGGATCCGGATCTCCGGGTAGCCGCGCGTGAGGCTGGACCGCACGTCGGTCAGGCCGGGCAGGGCCCTCAAGTCCGCCACCGTGCGGGCCGAGAGCTCGCGCAGGAGGTCGAGATCGGCGCCGCCGAGCACCACCTCCACGGGGGTCCGGAAGGAGAACAGGGCGGGACGCGCGAGGCGGGCCTCCACCTCCGGGTACCGGGCCAGGACCGCCCGTACCGCGTCCATGGCCGCCGGCTCGCGCTCCGAGAGGTCGCCGCCGGGCGTGAGCTCGACGGTCAAGGCCGCGGTGTGCTCCCCCTCGTCCGGCCGGGCGTCCGCGTCGCGCTCGGTGCCGACGGTGGCGTGGACCCCGGCCACCCCGGGCACGGCGAGCAGCTCGCGCTCGATCCGGGAGACCACCGCCACGGTGCGGTCGAGGGGCGTGCCCACCGGGAGGGCCGTCTCCACGATGAAGCGGCCCTGGTTGACCTGCGGGATGAGTTCCACGCCCATGACGGGCAGCAGGGCGAGCGCGAGCGCGAGGAGCAGGGCTCCGCCGCCGAGGACCCGGCCCGGCCGGCCGAGGGCGGTGGCGAGGAGACCCTGGTAGCGCACGGCGAAGGCGTCGTACCGCCGGCCGAACACCCCCGCCGCCCGGAGGAGGGCCCCCGCGCCGGGCCCGAGGATCCGGCGGGCTCCGGTCACGACCCCTCGCCCGCCGAACCCCGCCACGAGGAGCACGGCGGCGGTGACGGCGTCGGCCAGGATGCGGAGGCCGTACCGCACCAGCAGCCAGGGCTTGAGGAGGCGGCGCCGCCCGGTGGCGGAGGCGCGCCAGGCGGCGCGGAACCCGGCCACCGAGGGGAACCGGAGCGCCGGGGTGAGGCCGTCGAGGTCCACGGGCGGCGGCGGCGTGAACTCCCGGGCCGCCAGCACCGGCACCAGGCCCAGGGCGACCGCCATGGACGCCACGAGCGACCAGGTGACGCCGTGGGCCAGGTCGCCGAAGATCTGCCCGGCCACGCCCTCCACGAAGACGATGGGGAAGAACACCGCCACCGTGGTGAGGATGGAGGCCAGCACGGCCGCGGCCACGTCGCCCGTGCCCTGGATGGCGGCCTCCTTCCTGGACATGCCCTGGTCGAGCTTCACCTGGATGCTCTCGAGCACCACCACGGCCGAGTCCACCAGCATGCCCACGCCGAGGGCCAGGCCGCCCAGCGTCATGACGTTGAGCGACACGCCCAGGACGTAGAGGAGCGCGAACGACGCCACGAGGCTCACGGGGATGGCGAGCGAGATGAGGACCGTGGCCCGGAAGTTCCGCAGGAAGAGGAAGAGGATCCAGATGGCGAGGAGCCCGCCCAGGATCACGTTGCCCCAGAGGCTGTCGAGGGCCGACTCCACGAAGGAGGCCTGGTCGTCGAGGGCCGCGAAGCGCACTCCCTCGGGCAGGGTGTCCGCGAGGGTGGGCGGCCCCAGGAGGGCCCGGGCCACCTCGGGAGGGAGGTCCCCGCGCGGCTCCGGCTTCGGCTTGCCGGTGAGCCCGAGGCGCTCGCGGACCGATCGCGCCACCTGCACCATGTTGGCGTCGGCCTCGCGGTGGATCTCGAGGAGGACGGCCTCCTCGCCGTCCACGTGGCTCACCACCTCGCGGTCCTTGTGCCCCTCGCGGACCGTGGCGACGTCCTCCACCCGCACGCGGGCGCCGTCCGGCCGGGTGACCTCGACCGCGCGCACCTCGCCCACCGTGGTGAACTGGTTCAGGGTCCGGACGAGGTACTCGGCGTCGCCCTCCCGGATGCTGCCGCCCGCGATGTTGACGTTCTGCGCGACCAGCGCGTCCCGGACCTGGCCGAGCGTCACCCCCCGCGCGGCCAGCCAGTCCTCGCGCACCTCCACCCGGACCTCGCGCTCGAGGCCGCCCCGGACCCGTGCGGCCGCCACGCCCTCCATGGCCTCCAGCACGGGCTTGACCTCGCGCTCGGCGAGATCGCGCAGCACCAGCATGGCCGCCACCGGATCCTCGGGCTGCCCCTCGGCGCCGGGCGTCCAGGCGAGCGCGAGGCGCATCATCGGCTCGAGCGACGGGTCGTACCGCAGCACGAGCGGGCGCTCGGCCTCGTCGGGCAGCCAGGTGACCTGGAGGCGCTCGCGCACCTCCTGCGCCGCCTGGTCCATGTCCGTGTCCCAGTCGTACTCCAGGACCACGTCGGAGACCTCGGCGCGGGAGCGACTCTCGATCTCGACGAGCCCGCGCACCGTGGAGAGCGCCTCCTCGAGCGGGCGCGAGACCTCGGTCTCCACCTCCTGCGGCGCCGCCCCCGGCAGCTCGGTCCGGACGGTGAGCGTGGGGTAGGCGATGTCGGGCATGAGGTCCAGCGGCAGGCGCTGGAAGGACACCCACCCGAACACCACCGCGGCCACCACCACCATGAGCACCCCGACGGGGTGCTCCACCAGGGTGCGCAGGAGCGGGCGAGGAGCCACGCTACCCGCCCTCGCCGGCCTTCTCTTCGGCCTCGTCCTCCGCGTCCTTCGCCGTGGGGTCGCCGGGCAGGCGGATCGTCGCGCCGTCCCTCAGGGTCTCCTGTCCCACCGTGACCACGAGGTCGCCCTCGGCGAGCCCCTGGAGCACCTCGGCCACCTCGACGTCCAGGAACCCGATCTGGAGGTCGACCTTCTTCGCGACGCGCTTCGGCCCGGGCGGCCCCTCGTCCTTCTTCGGGCCCTTCCTCCCGGGCAGCAGCTCCTTCGCCCTCGCGGCGAGGCCCTTCCACCACGGTTCCTTCGCCTTCTCCTTCGCGTCCTCCTCCTCGGGGGGGGCGGGCTCGACGCGGAACACGTAGGGCACGCCCTCGTCGTAGAGGACGGCCTTCCTGGGCACGAGCAGGGCGCCCTCGTGGCGGTCCACCTCGATGCGCACCGAGAGGTACTGGCCGGGCAGCAGGCCCGCGGTGCCGTCGGTCGGGACGACGAACGCCCGGAACGTGCCGGTGGCCGGATCCACGGTGGGGGAGAGCCGGGTGACCGTGCCCGGGGAGACGCGGTCCGGGGCGTAGACCGGCACGAGCAGGGCGGCGAGCCCGGGCCGCACGCGGGTGAGGTCGCGCTCGGGGAGCGGCACCGGGACCCGCAGGCGGGTGGGATCCACCACCTGGAACGTGCGCCGGCCGGGGGAGGCGGTCTCCCCGACCTTGACGTCGCGGGCGGAGACCACGCCGTCCACGGGGCTCGCGATGCGGGTGAAGGCCTTGGACCGCCGGGCCTCGTCGAACGTGGTGCGGGCGGCGAGGAGGGCGGTGTGGGCGTCGAGCAGGTCGCGCTCGCTCACCGCGCCGGCCCGGGCGAGGCGCTCGAGCTCGCCGTAGGCCTGCTCGGAGCGGGCCAGCTCAGCCTCGGCGCGCGCGAGCGTGGCGTCGAGGTTGGGGTTCTCGAGGGTGGCGAGCACCTGGCCGCGGGTGACGAAGTCGCCCTCCTCCACGGCCACGGAGGTGACCACGCCGGTGGCCTCGGGCACGAGGTCTACCTGGACCTCGGACTCCACCGTGCCCGAGGACACCACCCAGGCCGACACGGCCCCGGGCCCCGCTGGCGCGGCGTCCACGAGCGTGCGCGGATCGGGTTCGGGAGCGTCCTTTCCCTCACCCGGACCGCCGGGGCCGCCGCACGCCGCGAGCGCAAGGAGGAGGGCGATCGGGAGCTGGAGACGGCGGAGCATCGGGGCGTCCGGACGGGACGGAGCCCCGTATCACGAGGGGGGCGGGCCGGTCGGACCTTGTGAGCCGGAGGGCGCTGGATTACCCTCGCTCGCCCGGGCGAGCGCCCGGATCCCGGAGGAGACCCCACGTGGCCAGCGAAGACCTGATCGAGATCGAGGGCACCATCAAGGAAGTGTACCCGGGAGGTGCGTTCCTCGTGGCCACCGACGCCGGTACCGACGTGCACGCCCACCTCGCGGGCAAGCTCCGCCGGTTCCGGATCCGCGTGGTGCTGGGCGACCGCGTCACCGTGGCGGTGTCGCCCTACGACCTCACCAAGGGGCGGATCGTCTTCCGGCACAAGTAGCGGCGAGCGGGGCGGCAGGGCAGCACCCGGGATGGGGCAGAAGTCGGCCCACTGCCGCGCAGGGTGGGCACTTCTGCCTCGCGTAGGGCCGGTTTTCGGGGCAGAAGTCGGCCCACTGCCGCGCAGGGTAGGTACTTGTGCCTCACGCGGGGCCGGTTTTCGGGGCAGAAGTGGGTCCACTGCCGCACAGGGTGGGCACTTGTGCCCCAGAGCGCCCCCCCCTCCCGGGACCATCCCCGAGCGGGGTTGGCAAGAGGCGCTACGCGCGGGGGACGCGCCGCCGGCGGGACGCCAGCAGCAGGACGAGCGTGGCGAGCGCGATGCCCGTGGGGGTCGCCGCCGGGGCGGCCCGACAGCCGCACTCCGTCACGTCGTCGCACTCGCCGGGGGGCCAGGCGCCGTCGAGCGTGCCCGGCGATCGGATCCGGAGATCGGCGAAGGCCCAGATGGAGTTGCCGTCCTCGTCCTCGGCCACGACGTAGAGGGAGAGGATCATCGGGTCCAGGTCGGCGGGAATCGTAGGGCACATGATCTGCACGGTCGCGGACCCGGACAGCGGCTCGATCCGGAGCCCCGCGTCGCCGGCCCACTCGACCTGGACGTCCTGTCCGTCGGGGTCGTGGACGAACACGGACGCCTCGACGCGGTCGCCGCCCTCGCACGCGGTCTCTGAAAGCACGACCCCGCAGGCCATGTAGGGGACCCCCGACGCGGGGACGCCCGTGTCGGCATCACCGGTACCGGTCCCGGAGAGGGGGACGCACCGCTCGGCGTGGACCGGATCCACCCACCAGTCCTCGTCGGGGTCGCCGTCTGGCCGGGTGACGTCGGCCAGGTCGGGCGAGGCGACGTGGAACGAGCCCCAGACCTCTCCTGCCTCCGTGGGGGTGAAGGTGACGTGGACAGGGAGCGAGCAGCCCGGACCCAGCACCAAGGCGAGATCGTCGGGCGCCTCCCCGTCGCTCTCCGAGCCCGCCGGGCACTCGACCTCGGATCGGCTCCAGGTGAACGGGAAGCGGTCGGATCGGTCGCCCGTGCCCCCGACGGTCTCGGCGATCCCCAGGGGGAGCTGGCCCTCGTTGGTGACGCGGATGTCGCCGGTGCCGGTCTCCCCCACGGCGACCTCGCCGAACGCGAGCGTGTCCTCCGACACCGTGAGGAGGGGATAGCCCCAGCCATCGCAGTCCGCGAGGGCGGACCGGCACAGGGCGAGGAGTGCGACGGCGTACATCTCGCACCTCCAACGGCCCGAGTCTACCATGCGACCGTCGGGCCCGCGGAGGCGTTCGTGGCCCCCAGGGCCCGGTCGCGACCGCGGCGAGCGGGCACCCGTCAGTGGTTGCCGGCGGTTCCGTTCCACCGGTAGACTGGCACCCTCTCCTGCCCGGAGGGTTCCTTGCGGTCCCTGTCCATGCCGCTCGCCGGAGCCCTGTTCCTCGCCGCCCTTCTCCTCTCGGGCTGCCAGGACCGGGCCGACGACACCGGCCCCGCGACCGACGTCGACGGGGACGGATGGACCACGTCCGGAGGCGACTGCGACGACGGGGATCCGTCCCGGCATCCCGGCGCCACGGACCGGATCGCGGACGGGGTGGACCAGGACTGCGACGGCGGCGACTCCTGCTGGAAGGACGCCGACGGCGACGGGTACGGCGGGAGGGTCGTCGTCCGCTCCGACGACCTCGACTGCGAGGACACCGGCGAGTCGGCGCGCTCGACCGACTGCGACGACACCCGCCCGGACGTCCACCCGGACGCGACCGAGGTCTGCGACGACATCGACGACGACTGCGACGGCCTCGTGGACGACGAGGACGGTTCCGTCGACCTGGCCACCGCCCCGACCTGGTACACGGATGCCGACGGGGACGGGTACGGTGACGCGGCCTCCAGCACGAGCGCCTGCGACGCGCCCGACGGCTCCGCCTCGACCGACGACGACTGCGACGACACGGACCCCGACGTCCACCCGGACGCGACCGACACCTGCGAGGACGGCATCGACCAGGACTGCAGCGGGGCGGACCGCACCTGCGGCGGGCTCTCCGGGGAGATCGATCCGGACGCCGACGCCGCCACGGTCATCTACTCCACCGAGGCCAACGGCGTCCTCGGGGGTGCCTTCGCCGTGCTCGACTGGGACGGGGACGGCCAGGAGGACCTCGCGCTCGCGGCGTCGCAGTCGGACCTCTACACCCGCGACTCCGGCCGCGTCTGGGTCTACCTGGGACCGCTGTCCACGGGCGCGCAGGCCGACGTGACGGGCTACGAGGTGGCCCTGTACGGCACCACCACCACCGCCCTGGTGGGGGGGATCCTGGATCCGGTGGGGGACCTGGACGGGGACGGGGACGACGAGCTCTACGTCTTCTCGTCGACCTCCTCGTCGTCGGGCAGGCGAGAGCAGGGGCTCGTGCTCGGGGGGAGCGTGTCGGGGGATGTCGCCGTCACGAGTGCGCTCCTGTTCAACGAGACCTGCTACGGCTCCGCGGCGGGGGGCGATCCCGACGGGGACGGCGTCAACGGGTGGGTCTGCGGCGACGGCGACAGCACGCTCGACTGGTACGAGGGCACGGACACCACACCGAGCATGGCCATCACGGGCTCCTCCCTCTCGGGGTTCGGGGGGGACTCGGTGGTGGACCAGGACCTCGACGGCGACGGCGTGGCGGACCTCTGGATCGCGGCCCACCAGGCCAACGTGGGCGGCTCCGACTCCGGAGCCGTCTACCTCTTCTCGGGGCCGTTCGCGTCCATGACCAGCGACGACGCGGACGCGTACGTGTACGGGACGAGGGAGTACCAGTACGTGGGCGATTCGGTCCAGGTCGCCGACCTGGACGGCGACGGTACCCCGGACCTCCTGGCGGGATCCGGGTACGACGACACCGGCGCCACGAACGCGGGCGCCGTCTGGGGCTGGTTCGGCCCGCTCGACGCTCCGTCCAGCGTCTCGGACGCCGACGTCGTCGTCTACGGCACCGACGCCGGCGCCTACCTCGGCTGGCACACCCCCGGGGTCGCCGACCTCGACGACGACGGCGTCGAGGATCTGTGCTTCTCGTCCAACTCGGCCCCCGGCGACGGCACCTCGCGCGGCGAGGTGTGGCTCTTCTACGGCCCCCTCGCCGGCACGCTGGCGCTCGGGGACGCCGCGACCGACGGCGCCCACCTGCAGGGGGACGCCGACTACGACTGGCTCGGCAACAAGACCCTGCTCGGCTCCGACCTGCACGGCGACGGCGGGGTCGAGCTGATCGTGGGCGCCCACGGCGCGGGCTGGGCGGGGAGCGCCACCAACGGCGTGCTGTACGTACTCGACGCCCGGTAGCCCCTTCCGCAGCGTCACGCGCTGGTGAGGGCCTCCCCGTGGATCCGAAGCCCGCGCTGGCGGGTCCCCGCGGACCGGGCCATGGTGCGGTCAGGTCCGGCACGGAGGAGACCCCCATGCGCACCGCGCTCCCGCTCCTGCTCCCGCTCGTCGCCTGCGGCCCGGCCGAGGACACCGGGTCGCCGCTCCCGCGCGAGCCGCGCACGGTCACCTCGGCCACGGTGGGGGTGCCCGAGCTGGTCGCCGGCAACAACGCATTCGCGTGGGACCTGTTCCGCCAGGTGGGGGGCAGCGACAACCTCGTGCTCGCACCCTTCACCGCCTCGGTCGCGCTCGGCATGAGCCTCGCCGGGGCGGGCGGCACCACCGCCGAGGAGATGCGCGACGTGCTCCACGTGGACCTCGACGACGCGGCGTGGCACGCGGCCCACGGTGCCCTGCTCCGGGACCTCTCCGGCGACCACCGCCGGGCCTACACGCTCTCGGCGGCGACCCGGGCCTGGGGCCAGACCGGCTACCCCTGGAAGGACGCCTTCACCTCGGTCCTGGCCGACGACTACGGCGCACCCCTCGCCGAGATCGACTTCCAAGCCGACCCGGCCGCGGCCGAGGCCGAGATCAACGCCTGGGTGTCCGGTGAGACCGCCGGCCGGATCCCCACGATCGTGCCCCCGGGTACGCTCGACGAGAACACCCGGCTCGCGCTCGCGAGCGCCCTCTACCTGTACGCCGCCTGGGTCCTGCCCTTCGCGGACGGCAACACCGCCGACCGGGACTTCACCCGGGCCGACGGCAGCACGGTGCGCGTCCCGACCATGAGCCGGTACGACGAGTCCTGGGGGTACGCCGAGGACGCCGACGCCCTGGTGATCCGGCTCCCCTACGTGGAGGAGGAGGTCGCCTGCTACCTCGTGATCCCGCCCGAGCCCGACGGGCTGCCCGCCGTCGAGGCCACCCTCGACGCCGACCGCGTCGAGGGTTGGATCGCGCGCATCCGGGACGAGGAGCACCACGCAGACGGCCTGGTCCTGCCCCGGTTCAGCTTCCGCTCGGCCCTGGATCTCCCGGAGGCGCTCTCGGCCCTCGGCATGCCCTCGGCCTTCGATCCCGCGCTCGCCGACTTCTCGGGCATGGCGGACGTGGAGCCCACGCTCCACCTCTCCCACGTGCTCCACGAGGGCTGGATCGCGGTGGACGAGGCGGGCACCGAGGCGGGCGGCGCGACCGTGGTGATCTCGGAGAACGGCGATCCGGTGGTGATCTTTGCGACCCACCCGTTCCTCTTCCTCCTCCGGGACGAGTTGACGGGTGCCGTCCTCTTCCTGGGCCGCGTGGCCGATCCCTCCTCAGGCTAAACTGGGGCGCGGTGTCGGACGGTCGCCGCTGGAGGGCTCCATGCTTCGTTCGTTGACCACCTGCGCCCTGCTCGCGCTCCTCGCCTCCTGCGATTCCGGAGACGACACCGCCCCCGACACCGGCGACGCCGACACGGATGCCGACACGGATGCCGACACGGATGCCGATTCCGACACCGACCTCGTGCCCCTCTCGTTCGCGATCACGGGCACCTGGGAGGGCACCACCCTCTCCCTCACCGCGGTGCAGCCCGACCTCGACCTCACCGTCGGGGAGACCCTCGCCACCCAGACCGTGAGCGGGAACCCCATGACCCTCGAGGTCCCCGGAGTCCTGGACGCAGGCGCCCTCGAGGAGGTCCACCCCGACACCTGGCCCGGCCTGATGGGTGCGTACTTCCTCGGCGCCCTCCACCTCGACACCGACGGCGACGGCGTGCCCTCGGACGAGACGGTGATCGGAGTGAGCCAGGCCTGGGTGGTGTTCCTCGCCCCGCCCATCCCCCCGGACCTCGCCACCCTGGGATTCGTCGAGGGCTGGAACGCCTACGCGCTCGCCGACGGCGCCCCGGTGGTGATCGGCACGGACGCGATCCCCATCGACGCCGCGTTCTGGCCCGACGACGCCGTGACCGCGGTGACCCTGGGCGGCTCCTGGGACGGCGTGGTGGAGCGGACGATGGGCGTGGCGGTGGTGTCGATGACCTACCTCTCGGGCAGCGAGACCGAGCACGTGTTCGACGCCTCCTACGGCATCATGTCGGATGGCCTCTGGAGGGCGAACATCGAGGAGCCTCCGCCCGACGACCACCTCGTGACCTCCGAGGACCTGGCCACCGAGGTCGCGATGGAGATCCCGTTCGCCTACATCGCCATGAACCGCAACGGCATGTACGACCGCGAGGACGTGATCGCCGGCTACCCCTGCCACGACGACCGCTTCACCGCCCTGCTGTACCTCCCGAAGGTGGAGGATCTGAGCGTGGGCTGGTGGATGAACCTCCTGGGCTTCCGCCTGGGCTGGATGGCGCTCGCGGAGTTCGGCACCGACAGTCCGACCGTCCTCACCGAGGACGAGATGCTCGACCTCGTGATGTCGACCGACTGCATCCCCCCCTGGTAGCGGGGTCCCGGCACCGTCCGGGCGGGCTATCTTGGCCCTGTCCGACGGAGCCGTACGATGGACATGCTGCGCGCCACGCTGGGCCTCTGGTGGGAGGCGTCCCGGGAGGCGTTCCGCACCCTCGGCCGCACCTGGTGGGCGCTCGCGGCGCTGTTCGGCGCCTCGCTCCTCCTCGGGCTCATGGGGCTCGTCACCGGCCGGCTCGGCATCGTGGGCGGGTTCCTCTACGGGATGGCGTCCGCTCTCGTGGCCGGGGCCTACCTCTCGCTCCTGGGGGTCGGCGTGCTCCAGCGTCGGCTCGTGCGGTTCGAGGACGTGAAGGACTCGCTCGGCCGCCACTTCTGGGACGTCGTCTCGGTGCTGTTCGTGTTCTGGGTGGCCAGCCTGGTGCTCGGCCTGGCGCACTCCGACATCGTGATGATCGTGGCGGTCTTCGCGGCCTGGCTCGCCTTCAATCCCGTCCCGGAGGCGGTCTACCAGGGCGGCAGCCGATCGCTCGCGCTGCTCGCCGACGCCGGCCGGTTCGTGCTCGACAACTGGGTGGAGTGGTACCTCCCCCAGATCGTGCTCGGGGCGGGCCTGTGGCTGCTCGCGCCCCACCTCCCCCTCCAGAGCCACGCCTCGCTGTTCGGGCCCTTCTTCGGGTTCGTGCACGTGACCGACGCCTTCGGGGCCGCTCCCGGCGCGCTGGGGGCCACCGTGGAGACGCTGCTCCTCACGGGCGGCGTGCACGTGGTGATGGTCTTCCGCGGGGAACTGTACCGTCTCTGCGCGCGGAGCGGCCGCCGCGCCCGGGCCTGGCGCGCCCGCTTCCGTCCCGACTGACGCCCCCCCGGCCCGAGGTCGCGGCGTCCGCACGGCCGGGCTACCCTGCGGGGCCCGGACAGGAGGATCCCATGGCCCGCAGGAAGTCGAAGGCCCCAAAGACTCGCGGCGTGGTGGCCGTGGTGCGCACCTCGCCCCGCACCGTGCTCGAGGACTACCACCGCCTGATGAACCTGGCCGGGTACCGGCACGTGGTCGCCAAGGACGCCGAGACCGGGCTCAAGATGAACATCTCCTGGCACCACTTCTACCCGGCGGCGTCCACCACCCCCTGGCAGATCGAGGGCGTGGTCCGCGCCATGAAGGCGGACGGCTACGATCCCGCCCGCATCCACGCCTGCCACAACCGCACGGTGGTCATCGACGCCCACTTCGGCGAGCGCGAGAACAAGCAGATCGACGTGGTCGAGGCGCACGGCCTCGGCAACGTCCACCTGTACGAGGGCGAGGAGTGGATCCCCGTCCGCGAGGCGGTGGGCGACGTGGCCGATCGGTTCCTCGTGCTCAACGACGTGTTCCGCGACGGCTTCTCCATCCCGAAGCGCTTCCTCGGCGAGAACGTCGTCCACCTGCCCACGGTGAAGACCCACATCTTCACCACCACCACGGGCGCCATGAAGAACGCCTTCGGCGGCCTGCTCAACGAGCGGCGGCACTGGACCCACCCCGTCATCCACGAGACCCTCGTGGACCTGCTCCGGATCCAGCAGGCGATCCACCGCGGGATCTTCGCGGTCATGGACGGCACGTTCGCCGGCGACGGCCCCGGGCCCCGCTGCATGGTGCCCCACGTGAAGAACGTGCTCCTCGCGTCCGCCGACCAGGTGGCCATCGACGCGGTCGCGGCGAAGCTCATGGGCTTCGACCCGATGCGGGACTTGAAGTACGTGCGCCTGGCCCACGAGGCCGGCCTGGGCGTGGGCGACCCGTCGGAGATCGAGATCGTGGGCGACACCGAGGCCGCTGCCGAGAACTGGCACTTCGACGGCCCCTTCAAGGAGCTGACCTTCGCCGCCCGCCAGCAGCACCGCATCTACTGGGGCCCCCTGAAGGGCCCGCTCGAGTGGTCGCTCAAGACGTGGCTCGCGCCCTGGTCCTACATCGCGTCGGTGTCCTACCACGACCTCTACTGGTACCCGCGCTTCGGCAACCAGCGCGTCCACGAGGCCATGCGGAGCGAGTGGGGCCGCCTCTTCCACAACTGGGGGGAGCTGCCCTCCGACGAGCGGGGCTTCCTCGAGGTGGGCGATCCCCCGGCGGGGTACCGCTTCAACACGGGGCAGCTCCTGCTCAAGGGCGTGGAGCTGCTCGGCACCGCGATCAAGGAGGCGCCCGAGGTGGCGGCCCGCGCCCGCCGCAGGGCGGCGGGAGGGCTCCGCGATGCCCGACGCTGAGGGCGCCCGGGGCGGTCCGTGGCGCTGGCTGCGTTGGATCGGGGCCGGTGCGGTCCTCGCGGTGATCGTCGCGATCGGCCTGGTCCCCCCGTTCCGTGCGGTCGATGCCCCGTTGCCGGACCTGCCGGTCCGGCTCCTCGACGGCGGCGTGGTGGACGAGGCGTGGCGCGACGGGCGACCCCTCGTGATCCACGTCTGGCTGCCCGGCTGAGGGACCTGCGCCCGGGAGGTTCCCGGGTTCGAGGCCGTGCGGCAGCGCTACGAGCCCCGGGTGGCCTTCGTGTCCGTGAGCATCGTGCCCCGGCGCGAGATCGCGGAGGCGTCCGCCACGTCCTGGGGGCTCGGCGGGCCGCTCGCCGTCACCACGGGCAACCTGCTCGCGGCGCTCGGCGTCACCGACGTCCCGGCCTTCGTGCTCGTGTCCGCCTCCGGCCGGATCGTGGCCGTCGCCCAGGGCCGGGTCGGGGAGCGCGCCCTGGAGCGGGCGGTGCGGCGCCGCCTGGGCATCGACCCTGGCGACGGCTCCTGACGGGGTCTCACCCCGATGCCTCGCGCGGTGGCCGCCCGGTCCGGGCCGCGACGACGGGGGTTGACCGCCCCCCGAGCACGACGCCCACCCGCGCGCGGAACCGCGGAATGTGGCGCTACACCCTGCCTGGTGCCCGAGGATCCTGCTCGGCACAGCGCCGTCGCAGCTCCGAGGGGGTGATCCCCGCGGCCACGCCCGCCCGGTAGAAGGCGGCCATGTCGCGGCCGAAGCGGAAGGCGTCCTGGTTCACCCGGACGAGCGCCTCGCCCTTTCCGGCGAAGAGGGCGGCCACCTGGTCGAGCAGGGTGGCCTCCGCGAAGGGCAGGAGCGCGGCGGCGGCGCCGAGCATGACCATGTTCTCGGCGCGGACGTTGCCCGCGGCGCGGGCGAGCCTCCCCGCGTCCACGATCGCGTGGTCCGGGAGGCCCGCGATCCGGTCGAGGAGCGGCTCGAGATCGGGGTAGTCGGGGATGTTGACGAAGGGGTTGGCGGAGGTGACCACCGTGCCGCCCGGCCGGAGCGCATGGACGTAGCGCAGGGCCTCCAGCGGCTCGACCGACAGGACGACGTCCACGGCGCCGTCCGGGATGAGGTCGCTCCAGATGGGATCGCGGGAGAGGCGCAGGTGGGACTGGACCGCGCCGCCCCGCTGGGACATGCCGTGCACCTCCGCCTGCTTGAAGCGGAGGCCCTCGGCGGTGGCCGCGGCGTCGATGACCCAGGCGATGGAGAGGATGCCCTGACCGCCCACGCCCGCGAGGATGAGGTTGCGTTCCATGGGCCCCTCCTACTTGCGGATCTGGATGCAGGCGCGGGTGGGGACCACGACCGAGAGCCCGGGGTGGTCGATCTCCTCGCGCAGGATTCGGACGTTCTCCTCGTGGTGCTTCGGCAGCGGGTTGATCACGCGCAGATGCACCGGGTTGACCCCCAGCCCCTTCAGGATGGAGAGCAGGCGCTCGCCCGAGCAGGCTGTCTCCTGCCGCCCGGTCATGGCCACGATGCCGTTGTCGAGGATGACCACCACCATGTTGGCGTCGGCCCGGACGGCGTCGAGGAGCGGGGTCATGCCCGAGTGGCCGAACGTGGAGTCGCCGATGACCGCGACCGACGGGAACACGCCGGCCTGGGCCGCACCCAGCGCCATGGAGACGCTCGCGCCCATGTCCACGCAGGAGTGGATGGCCCGGTAGGGCGGCAGGGCGCCGAGCGTGTAGCAGCCGATGTCGGAGAGCACCCGCCCCTGGGCGTAGGCGGAAAGTGCCGCGTTGAGCGCCCGGTAGGTGTCGGCGTGCGGGCAGCCCTTGCACAGGGCGGGCGGGCGGCCGGCCAGGCCCGTGAGAGGCGGCGTCAGGGTGGGGAGCGCAGGCAGGCCGAGCGCCCGGCGGACGATGGTGGGATCCAGCTCGCCCGTGCGCGGCAGGCGGCCGTCGTGCCGGCCGTGGACGGGCCTGGGTGGGGTGCCGAGCAGACCCAGGAGGGCGTCCTCCAGGAAGGGGTAGCCGTCCTCCACCACCAGCACCTCGTCCACGTGGTCGAACAGGCGCCGGAGCAGCTCGCGGGGGGCCGGGTAGGCCCCGATCTTGAGGATCGAGGGGAGATCCTCCACGCCCCCGAGGTTCTCCATCACGTAGTTGTGCGCAATCCCGCAGGCGACGACGCCGAGGCGGCGCGAGGCGAGGCGGAGCTCGTTCCACGGCAGCGCGGCCATGGTGGCCTCCACCTCGGGCCACCGGGCGGTGAGCGCGGCCCAGTGGCGGCGGGCGTTGACCGGCAGGAGCGTGTAGCGGGCCGGATCCGCCACGACCGGACGGCGCCGCGGCACGACCGGGGCGCACGGCACCACCGGCGCGCGGCTGTGGGCGAGCCGCGTGACCAGGCGCACCATGAGCGGCAGGCCGAGGCGCTCGGAGAGGTCGAGCCCGGCGTACGCCATGTCGTACGCCTCCTGCTGGGTGGCGGGCTCCAGGCAGGGCACGTGGCCGAAGGCGGCGTAGTAGCGGGAGTCCTGCTCGTTCTGCGAGGAGTGCATGCCCGGGTCGTCGGCCACCGCGAGGAGCAGGCCGCCGTTGGCCCCGGTGATGGCGGCGTTCATGAAGGGATCGGCCGCCACGTTCAGGCCCACGTGCTTCATGGACACGACCGTGCGGGCGCCGGCGTAGGACATGCCGAGCGCTTCCTCCAGGGCGGTCTTCTCGTTGGTGGACCACCGGGCGACGACCGCGCGATCCGTCGGCCGGTGCGCCTGGACGTACTCGAAGATCTCGGTGGACGGCGTGCCCGGGTAGCCGAAGGCACCCGCGATGCCGGCATCCAGGGCGCCCTGGGCGAGCGCCTCGTCCCCCATGAGGACCATCGGTTCCATGACGACCTCTTCTAGATGTAGAGCCGGTCGGGGTCGATCTGCTCGCGCAGGAGGTGGAGTTCCTCGGCGGTGGGCGGCGGGTTGGTGCCCACCTGCGGCGCGACCTTCATGGGGAAGCCGGTCTCGGCGAGGACCTGCTCCACCGTGACACCGGGGTTCACGGAGAGGAGGACCATCTCCTTGGTGACGTCGTCGTAGCCCATGAGGCCCAGGTTGGAGACCACGCGGTAGGGGCCGGTGCCGTGCGGCAGGCCGGCGGCCTCGCGGGCGCCCGGACCGGTGAGGTAGCCGGGGGTGGTGACGAAGTCGCACCGCTCGACGAAGCGCTGCTTCCCGTGCCGCATGATGGCGATGGTGCGCCAGCAGGCGCTGCCCACGTCGTTGGCGCCGCCCGAGCCGGGGAGCCGGACCTTGGGGGCTTCGTGCGGACCGATGACCGTGCTGTTGAGGTTGCCGTAGCGGTCGATCTGGGCGCCACCCAGGAAGCCGTACTCCACGAAGCCGCGCTGGGCGGTCTCCATGATGTCGCAGATGCCGGACGCCACGAGGCCCTTGTTGAAGGTGCGCATGTCGCCGACGGCGAGCGGCAGCTTCTCGAGGATGGCGCCGGTGCCGCCGAACTCGAAGATGGGCACGAGCCCCGGGGCCTGCATGCGCTGGGCCAGCGAGGCGGCCAGCATGGGGATGCCGGTGCCGATGAAGGCCGTGGCGCCGTCCTCCATGAGGCGGGCGGCGAGGCAGATCAGGAGCTCGGAGGGGTTGTACGCGGGCTGGCTCATGCGGACCTCCGGACGCCGAGGCCGGCGAGCCGCTCGTGGCCGTAGCGGGCCAGGTAGCCCGGGTGGTCGGGCACGGCGTGGATGGTCTCCTCGAGGAAGGCGCGCATGCCCTCCTCGGTCTCCACGAGGCCGAGGTAGCGCTTGTACTCCTCGGCGTCGCGCTCGTAGAGGCCCGGCATCTCGCCGGGGTGGGACCCGTAGGGGGCGTGGACCACGGCGTCCACCAGGTAGTAGGGGATGATCGTGCGGTCGGGCTGGGTGCGGATCACGGTGTCGGTGTCCACGATCTCCTCGGCGCTGACGATGAGGCGCTTGGAGGCGCGCGCCATCTCGGCCGCGAACCCGGAGATGCCGTCGATCTGGCAGTTGCCGTACCGGTCGGCCCGGTGGACGTGGATGAGCCCCACGTCCAGCACGAGGGCCGGCAGGAGCGCGAGCGGCTCGCCCGTGAACGGGCAGCGCACCACCTTGGCCGACGACCACACGAGCGTGTCGGTGCCGAGCATGGAGCGAGTGGGCAGGAAGGGCACGCCCATGGCTGCGGCCTTGAACCGCCAGGAGAGGGCGCCGTTGGACCACTCCACGACGTTCTTCACCCCGCCCCGCTCGACGGCCCGGCGGACGGCCGGGGACACGCCGAAGACCTCGAGGCCGATGTAGGTGAAGTCCAGCTCCTCGACGAGGCCCGCCGCGAGGAGGAGGTCGGCCTCGTGGACGCCCTGGCCCGCGAGCCGGAGCGGCCCGACCCCCTGGCGCACGATCTCGCGGGTGAGCGACATGGGGCAGCGGCAGGTGCCGTACAGCTCGATGCCCAGGTAGTCGCCGGGGTGGAGGAAGCGGCCGATCGCCTCCTGCTCGGTCATGCGCTTGTCCACCAGGCCCTTGGGCTTGGCCCGGTTGTGGGCCCGGAAGCCCTCGAGGTCGATGGGCTGGATGAGGGGCTTCACCCCCTGGGTGAGGACTTCGAAGGACCCGGGGGGGGTCCCGCGGCCGTCGGTCATGGAGGCCTCCGCGGCGAGGGGTCAGTCGAGGCGGACGAGAGCGAGGGTGGTGAGGTAGGGCAGGCCGGAGCCGACATCGGAGGTGAGGACGCCGCCGGACACGGTGGCGGTGCCGGCGTCGAGCCAGTCGGCCTCGATGTACCCGGTGACGCGGATGCCGACCTGGTCGGTGTCGGCGAGGCCGTAGGTCACGGCGACCGAGAACGGGACGGGCACGCTCGCCTCGGTGTTGAACGCGCCCAGGTACCACAGGTCGAGGACCTCCGCGCCGTCGAGGGTGGAGAGGTCCGGGTACTTCTGGGGCGGCATCCGGATGCCCTGGATCGCGAGCTCGACGCCGAAGGGCGCCTGGAGGGTGGCACCGTCCACGTCGAGGGTGAGGGACTCGCCGGCGGGGAAGCTGCCCGTGGTGGTCTCGGTGATGGGGGTGTCGTCGGTGAAGGGCAGCGCGTAGTAGGGCGTGGTCACCTCGGTGGTGAGGCCCTCCTGCACGTCGACCGGGACGAGTCCCTCGGCGCAGGGCACGCCGTCGTCCTCAGCAACGAAGTGGAGCGAGTACCGGCCCGCGTCGAGGGAGGTGAACGTGAAGGAGCCGTCGGCGCCCACCTCGGTGTACCGGCAGGAGGCGAGGCAGACCTGGGCCTCGGCGCCCTCGGCCGGCGTGCCGTCGCCGAACAGGAGGGTGCCCGTGAGGGCGCCGACCGGGTCCACGTCGGCGTCGGTGTCGACGTCGGTGTCGGCGTCGGTGTCGGTGTCGGCGTCGGACGTGTCCGCGGCGGAGTCGTCCGTGTCGGTGCAGGCGCCGGCGACGAGCGCCAGGAGGGCGAGCAGGGGGGCGGGGGACAGGGACACCTCGGTGGGGGAGCCCCCCGAATGTAGCCGGAGCGGGGGCGGGATGCCCCGACGTGCGTCCGGGGGGCGGCGTCCGGTGGCGGTGGTGGCGTCACGGGCGCCACGGTACGATGCACGCGAGTCGCGGGTCCACCCCGGAGGCGCATCACGGTGCGGGCGACCCCCCGAGCCGATCCGGCGACGTGGGCTCCCTGGGTGCACCCCGCCTCGTGGCTGCTGCTCAGCCTCGCCGTCGCCGGAGCCAGCGTCGCGGTGGCTCGACGTCGTCCCTCGGATCGCGTCCTGCTCGGCATCCTCGCCGGATCCCTGGTCCTCCCCCTCGCGGTCTCCGGGCTCCCTCACGTCGCGGAGAGGCACTACCTGTTCGGATCCCTGCTGCCGACGGCGTGCCTGCTCGCAGCCCTGGCGCTCGACGCCGGGCTCGGCGTGCTCCGTCTCGGGGCGCGTCCCGCCCTGACGATCGGGCTCGCGGTGCCCTGGTTCGCGACCGTGCCCACGGTGCGCGTGCTGGCCCGGCTGCCCTCGGCGCCCTACGGGCCGGCCGAGACGGGAGCGGGTACGCACGACGCCCGGTACGACGCGGCCCTGCTCGCGCGGATCGCGCCCGGCGGTGCCCCGCTGGACTGGGCCGCCGTCCCGATGTCGGAGCGGTACGCGCGCTACGGGCTGGACACGTCGCCCGACCGCTCTGTCTCCGGGGGGCCGGTATGGACGGTCAAGAGGACGGGTCCCGGGACGACGGGGGGGGGGGGGCGCCCCCACCCACTTCGGGCCCGAGCCGGGATCCCTGCATGCTCCGGGTCGCGTTGCCGTTCGTCGTCTCCGTGCAGACCCCCGAGGCGTGCGCCGCGCTCGACCGGGTGCTGGCAGACCCGCGGTGGGACACCTACGGTCCGGTCCTCTTCGAGCGCGCGCTGCGCGCGTACGCCAAGGGCGACCTCGGTGCGGCCCGCGCCGCCACCGCCACCGCCGCGTCCGTGTCGGCCCTGGACACCCGGCCGGCGCTCCTGTGGGCGACGATCGAGTGGACGGCCGGCGAGCCGGAGGCAGCGCTCGCCGTGATCGGGCGAGGGCTGACGCTCGCGCGCCGCTGGGACGATCCCGACGCCGCCCGTGACCTCTACGCCCTCCAGGGGCGCGTCCTCGACGCGTCGGGACGATCACCCGAGGCCGCCTGGGCCCGGCTCCGGTTCGAGTGCGTCGCGGACAGCGTCCCCGTCGCCCTGTGCGCGTCACCGCTCGGACCGGTGCTGGGTCGCCGTCGGGCGGGGGCGTCGGGGGTCCGGCCCCCGGGCTGAGGACACAAGTCGGGTTGCTGGCGCAGCAAGGGGACCTGTGTCCCGGAATGCCGGACACAAGTCGGGTTGCCGGCGCAGCAAGGGGACCTGTGTCCGGGCAAAGGGGCTCGGGGGGGACGCAACCGGGCTTCATGACGTCATGACGGCGACCTGTGACCGGTTTTCGCCGACCTCCGTGGACACAAGTCGGGTTGCTGGCGCAGCAAGTGGACTTGTGTCCGGGCGAAGGGGTTGGGGGGACGCAACCGGGCTTGATGACGTCATGACGGCGACTTGTGTCCTGTGAGGCCCCCCCCCGCGTGGCCGGCGCTCGATCTCGGCGGGAGTCCGGGCTACCCGTGCGGCGGAGTCCTTCCCGTGCTGGTCCGGAACCCCGCCGACACCACGCTCGGCGCCGTGCTGCGCGAGGCCGCCCGCCTCCGGCCCGACGCGCCGGCGCTCCTCTCGCCCGCCCGCACCCTCACGTGGGCCGCGCTCGACGACGAGGTGGACCGCGTGGCCGCGCTCCTCCACCGGATCGGCGTCCGCCCCGGCGATCCGGTCGGCCTGCTCTGCTCGAAGCGGGTGGAGCTGGTGACCACCTTCCTGGCGTGTGCCCGCACGGGCGCGGTGGCCACGCCGGTCCAGTGCCAGCTCCACCCGGACCGGGTGGCCGACCAGTTCGCCACCCTGGGGATGACCTTCGTCCTCGCGGAGTGCGGCTTCGACCCCCTCCTCGAGCGGCTCGCACTCCCCGACCGCGAGCGGGTGGTCTACGCCGGCCCGCCCGGGACGCTCGGCGACACCCGATACGACGAGATCGCCTGGGAGCCCGCTGCGGCGCCCCCCTTCCGCGCCCGGCCCGACACCGTCTGCTACCTGAACGTCACCTCGGGCACCACGGGCCGCCCCAAGGGCGCCGAGACGACCCACCGCCACGTCCTCGTCAACGCGCTGTCGGGGATCGAGGGGCTCGGGTTCACGGCCGACGACGTCTTCTTCGGCATGTTCTCCGCCTTCTCCCACCCCCACGAGCTCTTCCACCGCTCGCTGCTGGTCGGCGGACCGGCCGTGATCGTGGACGCGGTGTCGCCCCGCGTGGTGTGCGAGACCGTGGCCCGCTACCGCGTCAGCTGGATGATGGCGGTCCCCTCGTTCTACCGGATGCTGCTCGACACGGGCGGCGACGAGGGGCGCGACCTCTCCTCGCTGCGCGTGCTGGAGGCGGGCGG
>JBFYZZ010000189.1:0-3748 GCA_041309225.1 Deltaproteobacteria bacterium
CGTCGTGCGCGTGCACCGCGCCGCTGTGGCTGGCGCACTGCGAACCGACCGTTCGCAAGGCCACCTCATGCCAGCACCTCCCCGCCAGTTCGGCTATACTCCATCTCGGCCCCGGTCGGTAAGACGTTGACCTCGCGTCCCCCCCCTTGAGGCAGCGCGCGGCCGGGGCCACGGCCACTGGGGTGGATCCCGGGGTGCCTCCCGCGGTCCGCCCGAGTCACGGATCCGGGGGGGTGCCGGTGTTACAGCACCAGCCGCCGCCGCCGGGGGAAGTAGCCGACCTCCCGGTCGCGGAGGATCTGGTTCCCGAGGATGCCGTCCACGCCGGTGGATCCGAGCAGGTGGGACAGGGCGTCGGGCAGGACGCCGCAACCCAGGGCGAGGCGCACGGGGCCCAGGGCCATGTCCACGTCGCGGGTCTCGACCTGGAAGGTGCCGAATCCCGGGTAGAAGTCCGTGACGGTACCCGTGGGCGGGATCCCGTCGAGCAGCTCGGGCCGGAGGTAGGAGACCGGGGCGCCGAAGTCGAGGACCATGCGGCGGGTCCTGCCACGGACGGTGGCCTGGACGACGGGGAGTGCGAAGGCGGTGTCCAATCGGACGGGCTCCCCGGCCTTGTCCAGCTCGCCGGACGACACCATGGCGATCTCTCGGTGCCCGTCGAGGATCCAGTCGAGGCGGCCGATCACGTCGGACCCGAGGAAGCCCACGCACCGGACGCCGAGGAAGCCGGACAGCGAGGCCGCGTCGAGGCCGAGGAGGGTGTCGGGCATGCGGAACCGCTCGCCGGCGATCGTCACCGCGCCCGGCTGGCCGAAGGACGCCGGGGCGCCGGTGTCGAGCACCCACAGGGCGCCGTCCACCTCGAGGAAGAGGTGGTCGTTGATGTAGGGCAGGGGGAGGACGACCGGACCAGGCCCCGCCCCGGGATCGACCCGCTTGCGGAAGCCGCCCCGGTCGTGGCCCACGCTCATGGCCTTGGCGTCGTGGTAGGCCTGCTTGCGGAACAGCTCGTCCTTCGGCGAGCGGAACTCGTGCGCGTCGTGCTCGAGGGTGCTCATCACCTCCCGGAGAACAGCGTCCTTCCCGGCGTAGTTCCGGACCTTCCTGGCCACGCCGAGGAGCGCCTCAGAGGCCTCGACGTACCGGCCGTCGCGGTTCAGCTGGACCGCCTTCTCCCGGGCGAGCGAGGCATGGCGGGCGGCCACCACCCGGTCCACGGCCACCTCGCGGGGCTGGGCGTCGTTGGCCTTGTCGTCGGCGTACAGGAACGTGACCTCGTCCGCGGCGGCGCCGAGGGCCTTCTCCCGATCGTGCAGCGCGAACCGGACCGTGACCTGGGCCCCGGCGGGCGCGGGGGTGAATCCGAGCCGCACCGGGACCTGCAGTTCCTGGGCAGAGACGAGGTCGGGCAGCACGATCCGCCACCCGGCGCCCTCCCGCCGGCAGGGCCAGGGGCCCACCACCTCCGCCGTGACCCCGTCGGGTGCGGCCACCTCGAGCACCACGTCGCGGGCCGTGACCTCGAGGGTCTCGCCCAGCTCGCGATCCATGATCCCGGGGATCCGCTCGGCGTCCGGGATGTACTGGAAGGCCCCGCCGCCCGCGTCGGCCATCCGGCCGAGCAGTTCCTCCTGGAAGCCCTCGCCGATTCCGAACGTGGACGTGGACACGCCCCGGCTGCGCAGCTCGCTGGCGTGGCGCTCGAGCTCCGCCGGGGAGGTCACCTCCACGTTGGCCAGGCCGTCGGTGAGGAGCAGGCAGCGGGCGAGCGTGCCGGCGGAGTCCGGCGTGCCCACCGCCTGACAGCCCGTGAGCCAGCCCCGGTACAGGTTGGTGGTGCCGCGCGCGTCCACCTCGCGCAGCCGCAGCGAGGCGGCGCGCCGGTTCGCGTCGGTGGCCGGGACCTCCTCCTGCACGACGTCGATGACGTCGTCGAACACGACCACCGCGAAGCGGTCGAGGTCGCTGAGCCTGGTGAGGGCGAGGTCCACGGCGTCGCGGGCGAGTTCGAACTTCCCGCCGCCCATGGAGCCCGACCGGTCGAGGACGAAGGCCACCCGTGCCGGCGGGCGAGGGCGGCCGCCCTCGGCCCGGGGCGCCCGGATCGTGGCCAGCACGAACCGGTGGCACGGGGAGGTGGATCGGACGAGGGTGCGATCGGCGGCGAGGTGGAGGGTCATGGCTCGGGATCTCCTGACGGGTCGGGGAAGGGGGGTGTCTGGAGCCCGGCCATCGGATCGAACAGCTCGCGGCCGAACCGGACGAGCTTGCGCAGGCGACGCTGGTCGGGTGTTGAGAGTGGGCGTCGGACGTGGATCTCCACGTCCTGTGACAGGACGTAGCGATCCCAGGTGACGGGGGCGGGGAGGCCGGGCTCGAGGACGGAGGTAGACGAGCGGGCTGTCGCCGGAACCACCTGCTGGCGGGCCTTCTCCTGGGTGCGGACCGCCAGGAGGCGCTCGGCGTACTCGGCGGCCGACTCGCGGTGCCCGCCGGCGTCCCGCTGCTTCGTCGCAAGGTCTCGCCGGGCGGCCTCGAGCATCCGGCGCACATCCTCCGGGGGGAGGTCGGCGAGGCGCTCCCGGATGTCCGCAAGCGGCCTCTTGAGCGCCTGGAGCGTTTGGATGAGGAGGAGACGGTCCAGGTGCTCCGGGCCGTAGCGGACGCCTCGGCCCAGGCCGGGACTGGCCAGCAGCCCCTCCTGTGTGTAGTACCGGATGGTCCTCGTGGTTTCGCCGGCGAGAAGCGCGAGGTCCTCGATCGTGTACCTGTCCTGGTCGAGCGGAATCATGACAGCAGATATAGACACTGCTGCATGAACTGTCAAGTTACGGGATGCACCTCTCCTCGGCGACGAGCGAGGGGTCCCGGGGGCCGATCCGGTGGAGCGGCGTGACGTCGGGATGAAGCTGGAGGTGCGATAGGGGCCGCCCCGCGATCAGGGCGCGCGATCGAGGGTGTTGTCGCCCGAGATCTCGCAGTCGATCGTGCCCAGGGTCGTGGTCTGCTCGGTGTCGAGGAAGAACACCTCGATCATCTGCGACGCGTCGTCGGGCTTCAGTTCGAGGATCAGGTTCTCGAGCGTGTAGACGGTGGTCATCGGGTCGCCGAGGCCGTCGGACCCCTCGACCGTGCACTCCTCGCCGGGCACGCCCTGGGCATGGCGCGCGGTGGTCGGCTCGATCGTGAAGCGACAGCCGTCCGGGTTGACACGGACCAGCGCGCCGCCCTCGTCGACGATCACGAAGCCGGAGCGGGTCAGCTCGACGGTGGTCGAGCTGAAGTAGCAGTTGACGAAGCTGAAGGAGCCCTCCTGGTACTGCCAGGTGCCGGGGAAGTCGGCGCCGTCGCCGCCGGCGCCGGCACCCATGCACGAGGCGCCCATGACGGCGGCGAGCGTCAGCACCGGGGTCAGCGCGCAGGGTGAGGCCACGAGCGGAGGGTACTGCAGGTCGGGGGCCGGTGGCAAGGTGCCGCCCGCTCAAGTTGCCCCTGTCCTGGGGGGCCTGGTGAAGGGAGCGGCGCGGTGGCACCGGCCCTGCGGGCCTCTCCGCGGATTGCGGGGTGCCTCCGGCCCTGCGGGCCGACGTGGGGAGCGGCCCTGGCGGGCCCGCGGCCTGCTTGCGGTCGGGCCTCCGGTCGCCGCGATGATGAGCGGAATCGAGGTCCGGGGCGCGCTCGCGAGCGGACCGGTCCGCTCATGGATCGCGTCGCCCGGAGCCCTCCCCGCCGGCCGCGAGGTGCT
>JBFYZZ010000190.1:0-10878 GCA_041309225.1 Deltaproteobacteria bacterium
CGTCGTCGCCCGTTTCGTCGCCGCCGGCCTGGTGGACGACGCCTCCTGGGCCGAGGCCCGGGCCCGCTCCCTGGCCCGGCGGGGCCTCGCCCGATCCGCGATCCACGCGCGCCTCGCCGCACGGGGGGTGGCGGCCTCCGTGGCGGAGGCCGCCCTGGCCGCCCTGGCCGACGGCGTGCCGGATCCCGACCGGGCCGCGGCCGTCACCCTGGCCCGCAGGCGACGCCTCGGCCCGTTTCGCGCTCCCGGGGAGCGCGCCGCCCGCCGCGAGCGCGATCTCGCCGCGATGGGCCGGGCGGGATTTCCCTGGGCCCTCGCCGTCCGCGTGATCGACGCCCCGAGCCCCGAGGCCCTGGAGGACGAAGACCGATGATCCACCCCCAGGCCGGCATGCGCCCGGATCCGGCGGATCTCCTCTCCCGGGCCGAGATCGAAGCGCGCTACCGCACCCCGAGAGGTCCGCTCCTGCCCGTCCGGAACGGCACTTCCGGTCATCGGGGGCCCGTGGGGCCCGCCTTCGCCGAGGCCCACGTGGCCGCCATGGTCCAGGCCCTCTGCGACCTGCGCACCGAGCGGGGTGCATTCGGACCGGCCTCCCCTCCCCCCGGGAGATCGCCCGGGCCCGTCGTCGTCGCCAAGGACGTGCGGCACGCCTCCGACCTCGCCCTGGTCACGGTGGTGGAGGTGCTGGCCGGCAACGACGTACCCGTGATCGTCCACCGGGGCGGCCGGGCCACCCCCACGCCCGTGGTCTCCCACACCATCCTCGCCGCCAACATCCTCGGTGGAGCCTGGGAGGGCGTGATCGTCACCGCCTCCCACAACCCCCCCGAGGACGCCGGCTGCAAGACCAACGGCCTCGACGGCGGGCCCAACACGCGCACCGCCCCCATCGACGCCGCCGCCAACGCGATCCTCTCCGACCCCGGTCGGGTCCGTCGCACTCCGTGGGCCGAAGCCGTCCGGCGAGGCCTGGTGCGCGACCGGGACCTCGTCACCCCCTACGTCCGGGATCTCGCCTCGGTGGTGGATTTCGCGCCCATCCGTGGGATCCCCTTCGCCGCCACCCCGCTCGGCGGCTCGGCGCACGGCTACTACGAGGCCGTCAACGAGATCCACGGCACCGACATCCGGGTGGTGCTGGTGGACCCCGATCCCTCCTCTTCGCTCCGGACCCGCGACTGGGACGGCCGCCTGCGTGGCGATCCCTCCTCGCCCTGGGTGATGCGCGCAGTCGAGGGCCTGCGCGAACATCTCGGCGTCACGTTCCTCGGCGCCAACGACAACGACGCCGATCGCTTCGGCGGCGAGGACGCCACCGGTGTGATCGCACCCAACCACGCCCTCTGCGTCCTCTTCGACCACCTCTGCCGCCACCGGCGGTTCCCCGCGAGCATGGGTGTGGGGCGCACCATCGGCACCACCCACCTCCTCGACCGCATCGCCGAGGCGCACGGCCGGCCGGTCACCGAGGTGCCCGTGGGGTTCAAGTGGTACGTCGAGGGTCTGAAGGCCGGCCGGTACGTGCTCGCCGGCGAGGAGAGCGCGGGCCTGTCCGTGCCCCGCCGCGACGGCTCCTGCTGGGTCACCGAGAAGGACGGCATCGCCGCCGTCCTCCTCCTGATGGAGGTGGTGGCCCGCACCGGTCGCGACATCGGCACCCTCTACCGGGACCTCGAGGCCCGGTTCGGCCCCCACCGCTACGAGCGGGTGGACGCCCCCGCCACCCCGGTGGTGAAGGGGCGCCTCCAGGCCCTGGCTTCGGCCCCCAGGGCGGTGGAGTCCCTCCTGGCGGGACGCCGCGTGGCCGGTCGCGCCGTGGTGCAGGTCCGCACGGGCGACGGCGTCAAGGTCGTCCTGGAGGGCGGCGCCTGGGTGCTCAAGCGGGCCTCGGGCACCGAGGACGTGATCAAGGACTACCGAGAGGAGGTCGGGGACTCGCTCGACACCGCCCGCCGCGCCTCGGCCGAGCTGGATGGAATCCTGGGGCTCGAGCCCGGATAGAGGATCCCGATGCGCGAGACCGCCGCCCAGTTCCTCGACCACCTCTTCAACCGCCTGTCGGGGGTCTACGCCGGGTACAGCCCGCGACGGCCCAACCGCCTGGTCATCCCGCGCTTCGTGGCCATCGAGGAGCGCATCCCCAGCCTCATCGAAGCGGTGGGCACCCGCATCGAGATCGGGCGCCTGCGCCGCCCCCTGGTCGTGACCGATCCCGTCACCTGGCGGATCGCCGGAGAGGAACTGTACGACCAGCTCGATCGGGCCGGGCTCCGCCCCTTGAGGGAGACCGTCGCCAGCAACGAGTACGGCGAGACGGCGCGCATCCTCGCGGCATGCACCCGCGAGCCGCGGGTCTGGTCCGAGGCCGACACCCCCTGGGAGCGTCGCCTGTACGGCCCGAAGATCCCCTCGCTGGTGTTCGGGGTCGGCGGCGGCACGGTCATGGACCAGGCCAAGCTCGTGGCCTGCCAGCTCCACGTGCCCTGCATCACGGTCCCCACCTCGCTGGCCAACGACGGCATCGCCTCGCCCTTCGCCGTCATCCGGCCTGGGATCCCCGACGCCCCGGCCAACGTCACGGTCCAGGCCAACACGCCCCTCGGGGTGCTCATCGACCTCGGCCGCATCCGTCCCGCCCCGGGCGCCGACGATCGCTTCTTCCGCTCCACCATGCTCTCCGGGATCGGCGACGCCGTGTCCAACCTCGCCGCGGTGGCCGACTGGCGCCTCGCGGCCCGACAGGGCCGGGATCACCTCGACTACGTGGCCCTGCTCCAGGCCCGAAGCGCGGGCGAGGCCGTGCTCTGGCGCCTGTCCGAGGGCATCGCCCTCGACGATCCGGACCTCGTGCTCACCCTCGCCTCGGGGCTCGTCTCGTCGGGCGAGGCCATGACCCGCGTGGGCTCCTCGCGGCCCGCGTCGGGCTTCGAGCACAAGTTCTACCACGCCTTCAAGAACGTCCTGCGCTTCCCGGCCCCGGTCTCGCACGGTGTGCTCGTGGCCGTGGGCACGCTCGTCTCCCTCGAGGCGCACGCGACCCCGGTCGAGCCGCTCCGCTCCTGCTTTCGCCGCATCGGCCTGCCGGTGGACACGGGCGGTCTCGAGGCCCTGGGGCTCGAGCGGGACCAGGTGGAGGCGGCCATCCGGGCCTCGGTCCGGGTCAAGCCGGAGCGCTACACCATCCTCGAGCACCTCGGCCCCGACGCCCTCGTGGGCGCGTTCCGGGCCGCGTTCGAGGTGTGAGCGCCCGCGGAGGCGACGAAGGGAGGCGGCGGCGTCAGTTCCGCCCTCTGGGCGACGGTGGGCACCCTGGGCCCGGCCCGGGGACGGCGCCCCTGCCACGGTCGAGCCCGAGCAGCTCGCGGAAGAGGCAGAAGTTCTCGATCTCGTCGCTGCCCACGATGCCGTCGGCCTCCACGACGGCGCGGGCCTCAGCGAGGAACATCCGGCGATGCTCGAGCGGCACCTCCAGGGGATCGATATCGGCCGGATCGGGAGGATGGGCGAGCCAGACCTGGGCCAGGGAGTGCTCGTCCTCGGGGATGCCCAGCCGGGTCACCAGGTCGCCCACGAACGCCCGCTCCTCGGGAGTCACCTCCAGATCGGCCCATGCGAAGGAGCAGACGAAGCGGAGCAGGGCGAGGCGATCCTCGCGGGAGAGTGCGTTCATGTCGGTGTGCATCGGGGTGCCATCCGTGCGCGGAGGGCCTCGTCGAAGGGCGGGAGCAGGACGCCCCGCTCCGTGACGATGCCGGTCACGAGGGTGTGGGGGGTGATGTCGAACGCGGGGTGACGGACGGGTGTATCCGGCGGCGCCAGCGCCTGCCCCGCGAGCGAGAGCACCTCGCCCCCCGGCCGTTCCTCGATGGGGATGGCCCCGCCGCTTCCGATCTCCGGATCCACCGAGGCGAGCGGGAGCATCGCAAAGAAGGGCACCCGGTGGAACCGGGCGAGCACGGCGAGGCCATACGTCCCGACCTTGTTGGCGAAGTCGCCGTTCATGGCCATCCGGTCGACCCCCACCGCGACGGCGTCCACCTCGCCGGCGGCCATGAAGGACGCGGCCATGGAGTCGGTGAGCACGGCGTGGGGGACGCCCGCGCGAGCGAGCTCCCACGCGGTGAGGCGCATGCCCTGGAGCCAGGGCCGTGTCTCACCCACCCAGACGTGGTCGACGCGCCCCTGCTTCCACGCCTCCACGATGGCGCCCAGCGCCGTGCCGTGCCCTCCGGTGGCGAGGGGCCCGGTATTGCAGTGGGTGAGCACCCGCCCGCGCAGGCAGCGTGCGCCGTGCCGGGCGATGGCCCGCTCGGACCGCTCCACCTCCCGCCCGAGCGCCCGCACGACCTCCAGGCACGCCTCGGGATCACCCCAGGCGGGCCGCATCCGGTCCAGGGCGTGGGCCAGGTTGACCGCCGTGGGGCGAGCGGCGCGGAGGCGGGCGTCGGCCCCGACCGGTTCCTCCCCGGCCCAGTGAGCCAGCACCATGCCCCAGGCGGCGGCGATCCCGACCGCGGGGGCTCCCCGCACCACCATGTCCCGGATGGCGCTCGCCATGGCCGCTGCGGATCCAACCGGCACCCATACCTCCTCGAAGGGCAGACGCCGCTGGTCCAGGACGAGGACGCGGCGCTCCCGGATCCGGGGGCGAAAGGGGCGCGCGGCGCGCACGGTCGGTTCCCTCCTCGAGGGGAGCCCTCGGGGTGACGGCCACGCAGGTTCCTATCCGGATCGTCCCGGCCGGGGACGTCCGTCGGCGTGCGGCCCGCGCGGTCGGCCGATATGCGGGTCCGCCGTCTCCGAGGCCCCGTGGCCCGAGCCGCTCCCCCGCCCTCCCCCGGATCCCCGTGCATCACCGCATGATCGCCTTCGGTCTCGTGGCCACGCTGGTGTGGGCGGGGCTGCACGCCTGGGTGGGCTGGCGCCTCGTATCGCCGGCCCGCCTCTCGGGCCCGCTCGCGGCCCTGGCCTGGATCCTGCTGGCGCTCGACGTGGTGGCCGTCCCCGCGGGCATGATCATGGCCTTCCGGCCGGAGCACTCCCCGGGATCCCGGGGCCTGGCCTGGGTGGCCTACGTCGGTATGGGGGCCTTCTCGATCCTCTGGGCCTACGTGGCGGCGCGGGACCTCGGCTGGTGGCTCCTGCGCGGTCTGGACCGGGTGGGCCGCGCGCTGTCCGTCCCCATCGACCTCCTGCCCGCCGATCCCGAGGGCCTGCGGCTCTGGCTCCACCGCTCGGGCGTCGCTGTGATCCTCCTGGCCGGCGCCACCGTCGTCGCCGCCCTGGCCAGCGGGGCGCGCGCACCCCGGGTGGTGGAGGCGCGCATCCCCCTGGCCGGCCTCCCGGCGGCCTTCGAGGGATACCGGATCGTCCAGATCTCGGATCTCCATGTGGGGCCCACGCTCCACGGCCCCTGGCTCGGCGAGGTGGTACGGCAGGTCAACGGGCTCTCCCCGGACCTCGTGGCGATCACGGGAGATCTCGCGGACGGGCGGGTCCGGGACCTGGGGCCGACAGCGTCGGTGCTGGGGGAGCTGCGTGCGCCGGACGGCGTGTTCTTCGTCACCGGCAACCACGAGTACTTCCACGACGCCGAGGCCTGGATCGCCTTCCTCCAAGGCCTGGGGATCGACGTGCTGCTCGACGAGCACCGAGTCGTCGCCCGCGGGGGCGATCGCCTGGTCGTGGCGGGGGTCACCGACATCGCCTCCGGCGGCCTGCCGCCCGGGCACGTCTCGGATCCGGCACGCGCGCTCGCCGGCGCCCCGGCCGGGGCGGTCCGGGTGCTGCTCGCCCACCAGCCCCGCTCCTTCCCCGCGGCGGCCGAGGCGGGAGCGGACCTGGTGCTGGCGGGCCACACGCACGGTGGTCAGTTCTTCCCCTGGAGCGCGCTGATCCCGCTCGTGGAGCCCTATCCCCGGGGCCTCCACCGCCTCGGCGCGTCCACGCTCCGGGTGAGCCCCGGCACTGGGCACTGGGGCCCGCCCATGCGACTGGGTGCGCCGGCCGAGATTGCCGTCGTGGTCCTGGTACGGGGCGGGTGAGGCCGCCTACCCGCCCAGGGCGGTCCGGACCTCGGTGGGGGCGATCGTCTCGGACAGGACCTTCACGGGCCGGCCCTCCCCGTCGAGCAGGAAGACGCCGGGGAGCCGCGTCAAGGGGTACATCGCGATGTAGGCGTCGGCCCGGGCCTTGTCGGCGTCCACGTACAGGCGCTCCACGGGGACCGCGGGCGTGGGGCCGAGCGCGAGTTCGAGCGCCTTCCATCCCGCATCGATCCGGTTCCGCGTGCACGGACAGGCGTCCTTCTGGTCCAGGAACACGATCCGGGCGACCGGCCCGGAGGCGAGGGCGGGCAGCGGCGCCGAGGGATCCACCGGCGGAAGCGTGGCCTTGTCCTTGGCCTCGTAGGGGCAGTCCTTCTCGCTTGTCGGGCGTTCAACCTCGGCTTCGGGCGCGGGAGCCGGTGCCGGCGCCGGCGGCTCGGGGGACACGGACGGCGCGCAGGCGGCGAGGAGCAGGCAGAGGAGGAGGCGCATCGGGATCTCCACGGGAGGGCTCCCATGGGTACCCTACCCGGGCACACGCGACCAACCGGGACGGCCCGGGCCGCCCGGAATAGGCTGGCCCCTCCGGAGGCTGCCATGGTCCACCTCGTCTGCTTCCACCTGTCTGCCGAGAACGCTCCCTTCGAGGAGGCGCTCAAGGCCATGGGTCCCTGGTCGAACCGGGTGCCGGGCGCCTGGCTCGTCGAGACCATGCTCACCCCTCGCCAGGTGCGGGACCGCCTCGGGCCCCACATGCTGCCCCAGGATCGCCTCTTCGTCGCGCGCATCTCCCGCGCCTGGGCCTCCCGGAACCTGGGCCCGGGGTTCCCCGACTGGATGGAGCGCCGCAAGACCATCGATCCCGCCCCGGCGAGCGCGGTCCCGGCCGCCTCCCGACCGCGGAAGGTACCCGAGGCCTGATCCGAACCTGGGGCGCGACGCCCCCGAGGTGCTCCGTGAGACGCGTCCTCCTGCTCGCCCTCCTGTCCGGCTGCGGCAGCGCCCTGGACGACAGCGCCGCCCCCTGCGCCGAGCTCGTCGGGATCACCATCGACGACGGCGGCGCGGGCTTCGTGCCCGGGACGGTGCTCGACGTCTCGGCCGTGCTGGAGGGGGCGGGGGGGGCCGAGGACGTCTCGGTCACCTGGACCGTGTCCTCGGGCACGCTCGGGGATCCCACCGCCCCCGAGACCACGTGGACGCTCGAACCGGCCCTGGCCAGGTACCGCGCCGAGGCCGCCTGGATCGAGGCCGTGGCGACCCCCGTCGGTGGCGGGTGCGGCGGCGCCTCCACGCAGCACACCGACCTCGAGGTGGACTGGCCGGAGGGCCACCGGGTGGTGGTCCTCTGGAACCCGGAGGTGGAGGGATCCGAGGACGTCGCCGAGGCCTACGCCGCGCTCCGCGACGTACCCGGTTCCAACCTCTGCGCCGTCCCGTACGCGGACCCGATCACGCTCGGGGGCGCGGACCTCGAGGCCCTCGTCGACACGCTCGGCACCTGCCTGGAGGCCGTGGGCGACCACGTCCAGTACCTCGCGCCCGTCTACGGCGTCCCCTACAAGGTGAGCGGCCGCATCGAGGACCTGGCGGGTGGCGCCACCGCCACGGTCAGCCTCGACGCCCTGCTGGTCTACGGTACGCGGGCCCCGGACTTCGACGACGTCGACTGGAATCCCCTCTGGCAGGAGGGATCCTCCCGGAGAGGCGAGTACGATCCCTACGTGCCGTTCCCGACGCTCCAGGAGCGGCTCCTCGAGGACGAGGGCACGCTCTACCTCGTCACCCGCCTCGACGGCGCCGACGTCACCGAGGCGCTCGCCGTGGTGGAGCGTGCCGGCCAGGCCCGCAGCCTCGCCGAGGCGGGCACGCTCGACGGGATCGTCTACGTCGACGCCCGATGGACCGACGAGCCGACCTCCGACAGCTTCGGATCCTACGAGAGCGGCGACTGGAACATGTGGGGCACCCGCTACGTGTTCGAGGACGCTGGGCTGTACGACGTGGTGTTCGACAACCACGAGGCCGAGTTCGGGACGGAGCCCGCCCCCTCCGCCTGCCCCGACGCGCTCTACTACGCCGGGTGGTACGCCTACTACCATTACAACGACGCCTTCACCTGGGCACCCGGCGCCATCGGCGGGCACCTCGACTCCTGCTCCGCCTGCTCGCTCCGCGACCACCTCACGTGGTCGTCCGCGGCCCTCCAGCGCGGCATCACCGCCACCTTCGGCGCGGTGGGCGAGCCGTACGTGGCCGGCATGCCGGAGTACGACCAGTTCTTCCTCTACCTCCTCCAGGGGGCGAACTACGCCGAGGCCGCCTACGAGTCCACGCGCGTCTCCCGCTGGATGATGGTCTGGGTGGGGGATCCCCTCTACCGGCCCTACGCCGAGCCCGTCCTGTAGCCGCTCCGGACACCCATGCCGGACACCGAGAGCACCACCGGATCGAGGGACCGCGGCGGCACCTACGCCGCCCTGGTGGCGACGGGGATCGCGGCCTCGCGCCTCGTGGGCTTCGTCCGCATGCGGGTGTTCGCCCACTACTTCAGCACGTCCTACGTGGCCGACGCCTTCGACGCGGCCTTGAGGATCCCGAACCTCCTCCAGAACCTGTTCGGCGAAGGGGTGCTGTCGGCCTCGTTCATCCCGGTCTACGCGAACCTGCTGGCCCGGGGGGAGAAGGACGCCGCACGCCGGGTGGCGGGTGCGGTCCTCGCGCTGCTCGCCCTCGTGGTCTCGGTCCTGGTGCTCCTGGGCATCCTCGCCACGCCTCTCCTCGTGAGTCTCATCGCACCGGGGTTCGAGGACGAGCGCCGCCTCCTCGCGATCCCGATCGTGCGCATCCTCTTCCCGGGCGTCGGCCTGCTGGTGATCTCGGCCTGGTGCCTCGGCATCCTCAACAGCCACCGGAAGTTCCTGCTCTCCTACCTGTCCCCGGTGGCCTGGAACCTCGCACTCATCGCCACGATGGTGATCCTCGGGCGCCGGGTGGACCTGCCCCGTCTCGCGCTGTACCTCGCGTGGGGCTCGGTCGCTGGCAGCCTGCTCCAGGTCCTGGTCCAGTGGCCGACGGTCGTGCGGGTCACCCGTGGGATCCGGCCGAACCTCCGCTTCCGGTCGGAGGGCGTGAGCACGGTGGTCCGCAACTTCGTGCCGGTGTTCGTGGGCCGCGGCGTGGTCCAGGTGAGCGCCTACGTGGACGGGATCATCGCGAGCCTGCTGCCCATCGGCGTGGTGGCCACGCTCAACTACGCCCAGGCGCTCTACATGCTCCCGGTGAGCCTGTTCGGCATGTCGGTGTCCGCGGCCGAGCTGCCCGTCATGTCCGGCACCCTGGGATCGGCCGAGGAGATACACGCGGCGCTCAGGGAACGCCTCGACCGCGGCCTTCGCCGCATCGCGTTCTTCGTGGTGCCCTCGGTCGTGGGATTCCTGGCCTTCGGCGACGTGATCGCGGCCACCATCTACCAGACCGGCCGCTTCACCCGTGCGGACGCCGTCTGGGTGTGGGCGGTGCTGGCCGGTGCCACGGTGGGCCTGCTGGCCACGACCCAGGCCCGCCTCTACGCCTCCACGTTCTACGCCCTCAAGGACACCCGCACCCCGTTGCGGTGCGCCCTGATCCGGGTCACCGTCGCCGCGGCCCTCGCGCTGGCGCTGTCCCTCCGTGCCCCTGGGATGCTCGGGATCGATCCGAAGTGGGGGGCCGCCGGGATCACGCTGGGGTCCGGCATGGCCGGTTGGGTGGAGCTGGCCCTCCTCCAGCGCCTGCTCGGGCGCCGGATCGGGCGCACGGCCCTCCCCCTCCGATTCCTCGCGACGCTGTGGGGCTGCGGCCTCGCCTCGGCGGCCGTGGCGTGGCTGGTGCGCTGGCCGCTCGCCCACCTCCACCCGGTCCTCCTGGGCGTGCTGGTCCTGGGCACCTTCGGCGTGGCCTGGTTCGGCCTCGCCTTCGCCCTGCGCATCCCGCAGGTCGCGCCGATCGCCGCCCGGCTCCGGCGCGTCGTGGGCCGGTGACCGCTAGGGCGCGCCGCGGGCGTGCAGGATCGTGATCGAGGTGGGGCCGCCCTGCTCCGCCGTGACCGTGAGGGTGACGGAGCCGTCGGTGCCGGGCGACTGCGCCGAGAGCACCAGGGAGTCGCCGGTCTCGGCCACGGTGGTCTGCTTCCAGGTGGAGAGGGACTGCGCGTACCAGGCCTTGACGGCCGGAAGGGCGTCGGAGGACTGGAGCATCCACATCTCGCCGGGGCCTGAGGAAGCGTCACCCGGGTTCGAGAAGCGCGCCATGCCCGTGGCCCCCGGGTAGCGCAGCCAGGCGGGGAGGTCCGCGAGGTCCACCGTTCCGCCGCCGGCAGCGAGGTCCACGGCGGCGCCACCGCCTGCCGCGGCCTCGATGGCCTTCTCGGTGACCTTCTCGGCCACGGTCTCGGAGACCTTGTCCTTGAGGGCATCGCCCGCGCCGAAGCAGCCGAGGCCGAGCAGGCCCAGCACCGCCACGGAGATCGCCAACCACGTTCCACGCCGCGTCCGCATGATCCGCTCCTCGCCGGTCACCGCCGGCTCGTACCGGCTTCCGCGCCGGCTCCCCTCCCTAACGCACCGATGGCTGGGTACCCACGAGGACGAAGAGGACGACTAGAAAACGTCCCTGGCCATGGCCTCGATGAGGCTGTAGTAGTTGGTCTGCATGACGTTGCTCAGGGCCATGACCGAGCCGATGATGAACACGGAGACCAGCGAGGCGATGAGCGCGTACTCGATGGACGTGGCACCCCGGCGGGAGGACAGCGGGAAGCGCAGCGACGGGAGCATCGGGGACCCTC
>JBFYZZ010000191.1:0-2890 GCA_041309225.1 Deltaproteobacteria bacterium
GGCCGCCCGGCGGGGACGATCCGGATCGCGCGCGAGGGCCTCCCAGTCCGCGGCAGGCAGGCGGGGCGGGCCCAGGCCGCACGCGGCCAGCACGAGCAGCGCGAGCAGGAGTCGCGACACCGGGGGCTCCCTCCGGGTGAGGTCGCGGAGCCTAACCGCATGAACCCGGATCCCGCGGCCCCGGACGGCGGTGTCCCGGTACCCCCGTCTGCGCTACGTCACGGGTCCCGAGCGATCCGATGCCCTCCCCTCGCCCGCCCCCGACCGTCTCCCCGCCTCCGCGGCCGACCCGTCGGACCACCGCGGGCGCCGGTCGATGGATCCGACTCGCGCTGCTCGGGGTGCTGGGTGGGGTGGGCGTGGGCGCGGCGACGTGGGGCACCCTCCAGTGGACGTCCCTCGCGGACGAGACCGTCGCGATGGTGGAGGCCCACCTCGCCTACGACGTCTCCCACCCGGGCTGGAGCTTCCCGGCACGGATCTGGTCGGCCTCCGCGAACCTGGACGAACCCCGCGAGCGCCTCGTCGCCCAGGCTCGAGTGCGGGGGTACGCGACCGCCTGCCCGCCCGTCCACCCTGGGGAGATCTGCCCCGAGACCGGCGAGGTCGTCCCGCGGGGCGGCCGCTTCCCCGAGGGCGTCCAGCCGCCGGGTCGGTCGGGCTGGACGCGACCTGTGGCCCTCGAGCCCCTGCTCGTCGGCGTCCTCGTCGGCCCCGACGCCGAGATCCGGGAGCACCTCCCCCTCGCCGACGCGCCCCCCGCCCTCCTCGCAGCCATCCTGACGGCCGAGGACGAGGGTTTCCGATCGCACCACGGCGTGAACGTCCGGGGCCTCCTCCGCGCATCCTGGGTCAACCTCCGGGGCCGGGAGCTCAGGCAGGGGGGGAGCACGCTCACCATGCAGGTGGTGCGGGCCCTGGGAGGGGATCGGCGGAGGAGCCTCCGGAGGAAGCTCGTCGAGATGGCCGCCGCCCTGGCCGTGGATCGCCACCTGGGCAAGGACGGCGTCCTGCAGGTCTACCTCGACGTGCCCTATCTGGGGCAGGCCGGCGACCTCTCGATCTGCGGCTTCCAGGCCGCTGCCCGCTACTACTGGGGCGTCGACGCCCGCGACCTCGACCTGGCCCGGGCCGCGACCCTCGCGGCGATCCTGCCCGCGCCCGGCCGCTTCGCGCCCGACATCCATCCCGAGGAGGCCCGGGCCCGCCGCGACCAGCTCCTCGCCCGCATGGCCCGGGCGGGATGGGATCCGGCCGAGGTCGCCGAGGCGATGCAGGCGCCGGCGGCGGCCTCGCCCCATCCCCTGCCCGCGGTCCGCTGGCCCGCCTGTCTGCAGGCCACCCGTGCCTGGCTCGAGGCCAACCTGCCCGCACCGGTCGTGTACGGATCGGGCCTGGAGGTCTTCACGGCGCTCGATCCGTTCGTCCAGGAGGTCACCGACCGCGTCCTGGGCGAGAAGGTGGCCTTCCTGGAGCGGGCGGTGGGCCGCCACGGTCCGGATCCCCTCCAGGCCGCCGGGGTCCTCCTCGATCTCGACACCGGCCTCGTGGTTGCGGTGCACGATCCCCGGATGCGGTCCTCCACGGACTTCAACCGGGCCACCCAGCTCCGCCGGCAGTCCGGCTCGGCCATCAAGCCCCTGGTGTATGGGCTGGCCTTCTCCCGGGTGGGCCCGGACGGGCACCCCCTCCTCTCGACCGCCCACACGCTGCCCAACACCCCGCGCACCTTCCCCGGCACCCACGGATGGCGTCCCCTCAACGTCGGGGACGACTACTCCCCCACCTCCACGCTGGCCATGGGGCTGGCCTGGAGCCAGAACATCGTGGCAGCCTCCCTCCTCGAGGAGCAGGGGGGTCCCGAGGCCCTGATCGACTTCGCCCGCCGACTCCGTTTCGACACGCGCGGTTGGCCCGTGGAGATGGGCCTGGCGCTGGGCCAGGCCGAGGTCAGCCCCCTGGAGATGGCCCGCATGGCGGCCACCTTCGCCCGGGGCGGGCGCCTGCCCGAGGCGCGGACCGTGTTCGTCGCCCGGGACGCCTCGGGCTGGGTGCGGGTGGGCCCGCCCCGGGACGAGCGCGTGACGAGCGAGGAGAGCGCCGCGATCATGCGGGAGCTCATGCGCCTCGTGACCACGTACGGGACGGCATACACCGTCAAGGGCGTGGCCGGTCAGCCGGGCTGGTCAGGCCCGGCCATGGGCAAGACGGGGACCTCCGACGACGAGAAGGACCTCTGGTTCACCGGGGCCACCCCCCGGTACGCCGGCGCCCTCTGGATGGGCTACGAGACCCCGGCCCGCGTCGGAGGGACGGCCGGCGACCTGGTGGCCCCCCTCTGGGGTTGGTGGATGCGCGCCGTCATGGACGGCCTCGATCCGGGGGCGTTCGGAGGGCCTGTCCTCGAGCGGCGTGCCATCTGCACCCAGACCGGCCTGGCTGGAAACCCGACCTGCCGGCTCATCGGAGCGCCCTTCCTGCCGGGGACGGCGCCGCGGGGAACGTGCCCTCTCGAGCACCCGCCCCCCCCACCGGACGAGGTGCCGTTCGAGAACCTCTGGCAGCGGAAGGCCCGTCTCGCCGGCGAGCGGGAGGCTGCCGGCGAGGCCGGCCCGGTCCCCGTACGCACCGAGGACGGCGACTTCGTCCCTCAGCCCGGGGTGTAGCGGTCGGTGTCGGCTCCGGCGCATCGGAGATACGGGTTGACCGCGGGCGCTCAGGTGGTGTACGTTCTCGATCAACGCCCTTCGTGCATCTCATCCCCTCCGGGAGGATTCCATCGTGGACCGCATCTCTCTCTCCCTTCGTCTCGTCGGCCTTCCTCTGGTCCTGACCGGCCTCGTGCTGGGCGGGTGTGGCAACGGTGACGACACCGGCCCGTCCACCGACG